>CAZKTF010000082.1:0-14645 GCA_964555565.1 uncultured Planctomycetota bacterium
TCCTCTCGGGAGGGGAGGTCCTCAGCGTGGACGACGTCCACCGCATGAGGGTCCCCGCGGACCTCGTGGTCCTCTCCGCCTGCGGGACCGGCCTCGGGCGGATCGTCCGCGGCGAGGGCGCCATGGGCCTCGCCCGCGGCTTCCTCTTCGCGGGGGCCTCCGGCGTCGTGGTCTCGGACTGGGCCGTGTCGGACGAGGCGGCCCGGCGGCTCATGGTCGCCTTCTACGGTCGGATGCTCCGCGACGGGCTCCCTCCGGGCCCGGCCCTGCGGGCGGCGAAGCTCGAGGTCCTCCGCGCCGGGGGTCCCGCCGCCCACCCCGCCCACTGGGCGGCCTTCGTCCTATGGGGGGATTGACCCGGGAATTCAGGGGAAGTTCCCGGCTCCCCCCGCGACTCCCTCCCGGACGCTGACCCGGGAGGGACGGACCATGAGGCGCGGACACGGAAGCCTGGCGGGACTGGTGGCGGCGGCCGCGGCCTTCGCGGGGACCGCCGCGATGGAATCGCCGGCGCAGGCCGGGAAGGAGGCGCCGAGAGCGACGCGCGATCGTGGGGCCCCGGGACCTCGCGCCGGAGCGGTCCCTCGATTCGGCCGCTTCCCGCTCCTCTTCGTGGAGAACCGGGGCCAACAGGATGCCCGCGTCTCCTTCTCCGCGGCGGGGCGCGACAAGCGGCTGTTCTTCACCCGGGACGGCGTCACCTGGTCGCTCCGGGGCGCCGACGGCCGCTGGACCGTCAAGTTCGACTTCGTGGACCCGGACCCCGAGGCGCGGCCCGAGGGGCGGGACCCGACCCCGACCCTGGTCTCGTACTTCAAGGGCCCCCGCGCGCGGTGGAAGACGGGTCTGCGGACCTTCTCCCGCGTCGTCTACCCCGACCTCTGGCCGGGCATCGACCTCGCCTACGCCGCGGAAACCGGCGCGGTGAAGTACCAGTTCCTGGTGCGGCCCGGGGCGGACCCCGCCCGCATCCGGATGGCCTGCCGGGGCGCGTCGCTGGGACTCGGCCCCGACGGTGCGCTCGAGGTGACGACGCCCGTCGCCGGCTACCGCGACGCGAGGCCGGTGTCCTGGCAGGAGGCGGCCGGCCGCCGCATCGGGGTCGCGACGGAGTACGCGCTGGAGGCGCCCGCGGCGGACGGCTCCCGCGTCCTCGGTTTCCGGCTCGGAGCCTACGACCGCGACCGCCCGCTCGTCATCGATCCGACGGTCGTCGCCTACTCGGGTCTCATCGGGGGGGACGACGAGGACGAGCCCGCGGGGATCGCGGTGGACGCGCAGGGCGCCGCCTACGCCGTCGGCCGCTGCCGGTCCGACGAGAACACCTTCCCGGTCACCGTCGGGCCCGACCTCGTCTACGGCCCCCACCCGCCCGGCAACGACACCGACGGCTTCATCGCGAAGGTGCTGCCCGACGGATCGGGTTTCGCCTACTGCGGCTACATCGGAGGGAGCGGCGACGACAGGGTCCGCGGCGTGGCGGTGGACGGCACGGGGAACGCCTTCGTCATCGGGTCCACCGATTCGGACGAGACCACCGGCATGTTCCCCGTGACCGTGGGTCCCGACCTCACCTACAACGGGGGCGGCGACGCCTACGTCGCGAAGCTGAACCCGGCGGGCACCGCGCTCCTGTACTGCGGGTACCTCGGCGGCACCGGGGACGAGTACATCACCTTCAGGACCACCTGCGGCATCGCCGTGGACGGCGCGGGCAGCGCCTTCGTCTGCGGGACCACCCGATCGTCGGACCTCCCCGTGGCGGTGGGCCCCGACCTCACCTACAACGGCGGCAAGGACGGGTTCGTGGCGAAGGTGAAGGCGGACGGGACGGGCCTGGACTGGTGCGGCTACCTCGGGGGCTCCGCGGACGACGAGCCGAAGGGGATCGCGCTCGACGGATCCGGGAACGCCTGTGTCGTGGGGAACACCTCCTCCAACGAGGCCACCTTCCCCGTGGTCGTCGGGCCCGACCTCACGTTCAACGGCGGTACCGGGAACTACTTCACCGACGGCTTCGTCGCGAAGGTCAGGGCGGACGGGACGGGGCTCGTCTACTGTGGATACCTCGGCGGGTCGGGCGACGACTTCGCCGAGGCGGTCGCCGTGGACGCCGCGGGGAACACCTTCGTCGCGGGCGCGGCAGGCTACGAATCCCGGGACGACTTCCCGCGGACCGTCGGGCCCATGCTCACCTACCAGGGGGGCTACTCCGACGCCGTCGTGGCGAAGGTGAACCCCTCGGGCTCCGCGCTCCTGTACTGCGGGTTCATCGGAGGCACCAACGGCTCGGGCGGAGACGAGGCCTACGGGATCCAGGTGGACGCCTCGGGGAGCGCCTTCGTCGCCGGGGTGACCGACTCCGACGAGACCCGGTTCCCCGTGGTGGACGGGCCGGACCTCAACTACAGCGGCGGCACGGACGCCTTCGTGGCAAAGGTGAAGGCCGACGCGTCGGGGTTCGACTACTGCGGGTACGTCGGCGGCGCGGGGGAGGAGACCTGCTCCGGCCTGGCCCTGGACCCGGCCGGGAACGCCTACATCGTGGGCTACACGGACGATTCCTCCTTCCCCATCGTCGTCGGGCCGGGGGCGACCTACTACGGCAGTCCCGACGACGTCTTCGTGGCGAAGATCTCCGGGCCTGGAGGGGCGGCCGGCCCCATCGAGTCCTTCATCCTTCCGAAGAAGGTCAAGGCGAAGCTCGACGCGACGGACCCGGCGAAGAGCACTCTCGTCGCGGCGGGCTTCCTGGACACGGGACCCGACGCGGACCCGGACCTCGGCGCGTCGGCGGAGCTGGACCTCGGCGGCCTGGCCATCAACGTCCCGGGCCTCGTCCCGGACGCCTCGGGGACGAAGTTCGTCTACACGGGCACGGGGCTCCTCTTCCAGGTGACCGAATCGAAGACGGGCTCCTCCCGGGCGAAGTTCAAGGTCAAGTACCGGGGCGACATCTCGGCGGACGTGGACCCCGATTCGGACCTGACGCTCCAGTTCGACAACGGGACCGTGAACGGCATCGGGACGGTCGGGCTGGAGGCCGGGGGCTACACCCTGGGGAGGAAGCGCGGCGCGCTCGTGGCGCCGAACCTCTACCTCTACAAGGCGAAGGCGACCCTCAGGGGAGGCGGCATGGACACGCTGTCCCTCAAGGTGGGGCTCGCCACCGGCGGGACGACGCCCGACGTTGCGCCCACGGTGGACGTCGGCTTCGGGGGGCTGTTCTCGGCGACGATCGCCTCGGGGTCCTTCGTCCGCAACGGGGACCGGTACGAGTTCCGGGGCGACGCGGGCGGCATCACGCTCGTGATCCTCGACTACCTGAAGGAGACCATGACCGTGAAGGGGACGGGGCTCGACCTCGGGGCCTTCCCCGCCGGCGCGACCCCGGTGGACGTCACCACCGGCCTCGACGGCGCCCAGAGGGCCGTCCGGGTCCGGCTGGGGCGCAAGGGGAGCGCCCTCGTATATTGAGCGGGGCCGCCCCGATCCGGCGGCGACGGGGAGCCCGTGCGGGTGCCCGCGTGGCAGACCCCAGGAAGCCGCCGTAACGCCGGTCGAGACAAGCAGTCCCAAAAAGCGCGGAGGCTTGGCAGAGCGGTCGAATGCGGCGGTCTTGAAAGGCCCTCCGCCTCCTGCGGGCCCCCTCTCAGGCTGGGGCTGCTTCACAGGGGAAACCTCCTCTCGGTCGCTTCTCGCCGACCGATGACTCGCCGATGCCGAGTGGACGACCAAGTGGACGAGGGCCTCCGCATCCAGGGAGCGGGGCCCGGGGAGGGGCGTCACTTGATGCCGAGGCGGCGCTTCACCGTGGCGAGAGGGGCGGCCTTCTCCTTCCGGCGGCGCTGGATCAGGCGCCAGAACGAATCGTCGGTCTGGAGGAGGACCTGCTCCCAGTCCATGCCCTCGACGCCGATCAGCACCGCGGCCGGATGACCCCGGCGCGTGACGATCACCCGCTCCTTCTGGCTCTCATCGACCCTCTTGCGGAGGGTCTTCTGCAGGTCGCGCACGCTCACGCTCTTCACAGGATCTCCTCCGTCGTCCGGTGGGGAGGCTTGCGCCTCATGGCCCGGACGTACACGCGGCCCTCTTCGGCTTCCACGTCGTAGAACACTCGAAACTCGCCGACCCGGAGCTCCCACACGGGTTCGAGCCCCGTCCAGGGAGGCCGCAGGGCGACGAGGCCCTTCCGGTCCCTCGCAGGCACGTCGGGCTCCCCGGCCAACTGCCGTTCCATGGCGTCCACGATGGTCACCCGATCCCTCGCCGGCAGGTCTCGGAGATCGCGCTCCGCTCCCCGGGTCACGAGGATCTCGAACACGGCACCAGTCTAGCATATGCACAAGCATATGCAACCCAGGTTCCCGGAGACCCGGGTCGTCGGAGGACCACGGGCCGCCCTAGCGGCTATGATGCGCCCTCCGCGGAGGGTTGGCCGAGCGGCCGAAGGCGGCGGTCTTGAAAACCGCTGGGCCCGCAAGGGCCCCGGGGGTTCGAATCCCTCACCCTCCGCCAGTCGCCCGTTGGATGGTCTGCAGGAGGGAGCCATGAGAATCCGGAAGGGCGCCACTGCTTGGTTCCTCGCGGCGCTCCTGGCGGATCCGGGGGTGGCGCTGGCGGAGGAGCCGCCCGCGGGGAAGGCGCCCGGCAAGGCGGCAGTCTCCCCGCCGCTCCCGGTCTTTGAGGTCGATGGGGAGGCGTTCGAACCGTGGGTCCTCTCGGTCAACGGGGACCCCGCGCACCCGGGGCCGGGGGACGTCGTGTGGGTGGGGGGAATCCACCTCACGCTCGGGGAGGCAACGCAGTACCGGTTCCGCACCACCGACGCGGAGAAGGACGGCCGGGTCTACCTCCTTCTCCCGGGCGGCGGGGAGCGGGTCGTCGGGGCCCGGACCCGGTGGACCCTCGACTACGAACACGACAACGCCTTCGTCGTCCTGAACCTCCTCGAGCCCCTGACCGACGCGGAGATGAAGGGGCTGTGGGGCCTCCACCTCGACGGCTGGAACGGGGCCGTCGCGGCGAAGGTGGCGAAGATCGACCCCACGAGGACCTGTGTGACCGTCACGGACTCCTGCGGCGGGCCGGGCCGCGACCCGGTGCGGCCCATGCCCGCCCTCCCTGCCGGACTGCGCGTCCTCATCCTCGACGAGAGCTCGAGCGAGGGGATGACCGACTTCTCGCCGCTGGCGAAGCAGGACGCGCTCGCCCTGTTCTCGACGACCGGGTTCTCCCGCGTGCCCCTGGACCTGGGGCTTCTGAAAGGTTCCGCGGCCTCCCTCCGCCACCTGGGGCTCGGCCGCACCGAGCTCCGGGGGCCCGAGGTGCTCGCCTCCTTCACGGCCCTGCGGGAGCTCAGGCTCCGGGGGAACCGCGGCATCTCGGACGTCGGCTTCGCGCGCGGCATGCTCGAACTGCGCCGGCTCCAGGTGGACGGGACGGGGATCGAGGACCTCGGCCCGCTCGGTGGGCTCGCCCGCCTGGAGGAGGTCACCGCGGACGGGGGTGGGGTCGCGAAACTCCCCGTCGGCCCGCTCCCCTCCCTGCGCACCCTCCGGGTGATGTCGTCCCGGGTGGCTGCCACGGCGGCGGCGGCGTTCGCAGCGGCCCATCCTGACTGCCGCGTCTGGAGCGGGTGGAACGAGGCCCTGCGCCTCGAGCTCGCGCCAGCGGACCGGGTGGTGGTCCGTTCGGGCGGCCTCTGCCACCGCGACGTCGCGGAGGAGGCGAAGCTCCTCGAGGCGCGCGGCGCGGCCAAGGTGAAGGAGGTCCTGGACCTGTTCGAAGTCGAGGAGAAGGAGAGCGGCTTCCACTGCATGTGCTGCGGCAATCCCACCTTCGAGTTCTACCGGGGGGAAACCCTGGTGGCCTCCCTGGGGTTCCACCACGGGAAGAGCATCCGCTGGCTTGGCGGCTGGCCGGGCGACGGGATGCTGACGAAGGGCAGCGGGGATCGGCTGATCGAATGGCTGGCGGAGCACGGCGCCCCGGGGCCGAAGGAGGAGAGGGAGAAGGAGCGGGCGGAGAGGGCGAAGGAGGAGAAGGAGGCCGCGGCCTTCCTCGCGGCGTTTCCCGAGGGGGTGCGGGAGTACTTCCGCAGCGAGAAGCTGGGCGACGACCCGTGGGAGCAGGACGAGAAGAAGGCCGACGCGTTCGCCGCGGCCATGGCCGAGCGCTGCGGAGGCGCCGGGGCCCTCGCGCGGTGCTTGTGCCGGGCACTCGGGGAGAGCAGCCTCGGGTGGACGACGAGCGCCTGGAAGGAGATACGCGCGCAGGCGGCGCTGCGGGCGGTAACGGGGGAGGCCTTCGCCTCGGCGCTGGAGTCCCTGAAGGACGATGCCCGGGGGCTCCGCGGGGCGGCGCGCCTCGCGTTCCAGGAGGGGATGCTGGCGAAGATGCCCCCGGAGGCGCGCGGGGCCTGGGCCGCCCGTCTCGGGTCCACGGCCCTCGTGGACGGCGAGCCCTGGTACGCCTGGAGGGTTGCCCGCGCCCTGGGGGGTTCGGACTCGACGGCAACGCGCGACCTTCTGTGGCGCTTCGTGGAGGGGAAGTCGCCGCCCGGAGAGGAGGAGCCGCCCTCGCTCCCCGCCGCGGCGCTGGTCTCGCTCGCGAAGCTCGGAGACGCGAAGGCGGGGGAGAGGGCCCGGCAGCTCCTGAAGTCCGCCTCCGATCCCGTCGAGAAGCAGGCGCTGGAGGTCGCCCTGGCTCTCCTCGGGGAGAAGGGTTTGCTGCGGCCGGAGCACTTCTCCGGCAGGTCCTCCACCGTGGTGTTCGGGGCCATGGACGCCGTGGAGCGCTCGCCGCGCCGGGAAGGGATCGAGGCCCTCGTGGCGGCGATGCAGGGAGGAAACGTCCAGTACGGCTTCGACCTGGCGGATGGTTTCTTCCGCGCGACGGGCTGGTCCTGCGGGACCGAGGGTCGGCCCTACCCCTGGGTCCACAAGCAGTGTCTGACGTGGTGGGCGAAGAACGGCGCCGAGTTCCTGAAGAAGTGCCGACGGGGCGATTGACGCGGTCCGCAGCAGCGGCAAGCGGTCCGCCCGCAGGGAGCGCTGGGGCCGCCCGGCGAGTGGCCCAGAGGGCTCTCGGACCCTTCGAAAACCGCTGGGCCCGCAAGGGCCCCGGGGGTTCGAATCCCTCACCCTCCGCCATCCGCCGGGCGGACCCGGCGCGGGAGGACCCCGGGAGGCGCGGCGCGCCGGGCCCTACGCGAGGTTCCGGAGCAGCAGGTAGATCACGAACATCACCTCGACGGTGCTCGCCACCATCGCGGCGAACACGCCGGAGCGGTTCGGGGACCACACGCACGCGGCGACGGAGGCGAGGAAGGCGGCGGGGGCCCCCAGGGCGATGACGCTCGGGCCGAGCGCCGAGAGCGGGTGCCCTCAGCAGAAGACGCGCGCGAGGAGCAGCCCCGGGACGGGGGCCCACGCCAGCGCGATCGCGAGGGTCCGGAGCCTGGACCTGCCTCCCGTAGGCGCGGCCCGGTCCCAGGGCCGCCTGTGGGCGCGGGAACTCCGGGGGGCCACGGGAGGCGGGGCCGCGCCTCCGGCTTCCCCCTCGGCGTCCGGCTCCATCGACACGGCCTCCTCCCGCCCCGCCCGTCCCGGGCGCCGGCGGACGGCCCTCCATCCTACTCCTGCCCGCGCGGCGATTGACCCCCGTGCGCACCGGGCCCGGAGTTCGCTCCCCGGGAGGCAGCGCGGCGGTAGACTCGCCCCGTCCACCGGCGGAGAGATGGCCGAGTGGTCGATGGCGCCGGTTTGCTAAACCGGTGTAGGGTTTAATCGCCCTACCGCGGGTTCAAATCCCGCTCTCTCCGCCACACCCAGGATCTTCGTCCTAAGTCGTTGTTCCAAGGCACGATAAGGCTTGTTTCTCCTCCGGGATCCTGGCACTTGACGGCACCTGGGCGATCCGCAAGGGCACTTTCGAGCGTGGACCGGAGAGTTGACAGAGAGTTGACACGCCCTGCGCCGGTCCGTAGAACCGGTGCCACGCGCCGCCTCCGGGCGCCCCGCGAGTCGCCCGGAAGCGGGCCCGGGGAGGCGAGGTGGAGGCGTCCATGGCCGGGCGGGGCTGCGTCTACAAGAGGCCGGAGCGGGACGGCTGGAACGCCCGCGTCCGCATCCAGGGCGCCTACCGCTACCGGAGCGGGCTCAGCACGAAGGCGATGGCCCGGGCGTGGATCGCGGCCGAGCTCGCGAAGTCCGAGAAGGCGGAGATCCTCGGCATCGCCGCCGTCCGCGAGGACAAGACCTTCGACGCCTTCCTCCCGAGGTGGAAGGCCTCGCTGCGGGGCCGCCACAGCCCGAACACGATCGAGGGCTACGTCATGGTGGCCGAGCGGGTCCTCCTGCCGCGCTTCCGGGGTCGCGCGCTCGCCGCCCTCACGCAGGAGGACGTCCGGGAGTTCGAGGCGAAGCGCCTCGAGGACGGCGTGGCGCCGGCGACCCTCAACCGGTACCGCACGGTCCTCGGCTCCATCCTCCAGCGGGCCGTCGAGCTCAAGTGCGCCCGCGAGAACGTCGCGCGCGGCATGAAGCGCGCCCGCGAGGCCATCCGCGCCATGCCCTACCTCACCCCCGAGGACGAGCTCCGCCTGTTCGCGACCATGCCCCCGTGGCTCCGGGTCCCGGCGCTCCTCGCCCTCGACGCCGGCCTCCGCGAAGGGGAGGTCCTCGCCCTCACCATTCGCGACGTGCAGCTCGGCCGCCGCCCGCCCGTCGTCGTCGTCCGCCGCAGCAAGAACTACCAGCCCCGGGAGGTCGGCCTCACCGCCCGCCTCGTCGAGACCCTGGGCGCCCACCTCGCGGCCCACCCGAAGGGCCAGGAGCCGCTCTTCCTCGAGGAGGGCGGGACCGCGCCCCTCCGCAAGGACACCCTCTGGAACGCCTTCCGCGGCGCCCGCCGCCGGGCCGCGCTCCCTACCTTCCGCTTCCACGACCTCCGCCACATGTACGGCACCCGCCTCGCCGAGGCCGGAGCCGCCCCCGCCCGCATCAAGGCCGCCCTCGGCCACCGCACCCTCGCCGCCACCATGCGCTACATCGACCACGCCCCCGAGGGCGCCTCCCGGTCCGTGGGGCAGCTCCTCGACCGGGCGAGAGCGATTGCGGGCTCCCAGGCCGGGAGGGACCCTGCGTGAAGTCTCGAGGCTCGCCAACTCTCAATCAGGCCGCGGGCGGCTGTACAGGCCCAGCCGGCTTTGGGCTCGACTCGCGCTCCAAGTTCTTGCGGATTCTCTCGACCGCCACGATGGCCTCGGGAAGTGTCCCTGCGTGGTCGAGGACCTCGCGCTCGAACCGGAGACGCTGCATTCTGAACGCCTCCGCGACCTTGCGCCAGCATCCCCAGGGACCGCGGCGGACGGGATTGCTGATGTGGAGGTATGCGAGAACAACGCCCACGGCAATCAGCATGGTCACCCGCACGGGGATGTGCTCTCCGAAGGGGTGCCACGTGGATGGGAGTACGATTGCGACCAGCAGGATGAGGGCACCCGCGATGCCGAAGAGCGATAGCGCCTGCTCCAAGTAGAAGATCAGCCTGGCACCGTAGGTCCGCTTCGATGCCTCCGTCATGAGCCGGGTGTTCGGGCTCTTCGCATGCTCCCAGGTGTCGAAGTAGAGGAACCAGAGGTCCGTGGCCTCCGCTTCGGAGCAGTTGTACTTCGCCTTCGCCGGATTGGAGGGGAGGAGCTTCTGGATGAACCTCGCCTGGCGACTGTCCCCATGAAACAGCGGGTCAGTCGCGGAGAGCAGGAACGAGAACGCGGGCGCCAATACGCCTGCGCTCACCACCCTGGCAACAACCCCGAGCAGGCCATCGAGGGGGCCAAGGAGGCCCCCTGCCTCCTTGGCCCCAGCCTGCGCCGACTGGGGAGGCACGGGATAGACGTAGTAGGTGAATACGAGGAACAGCGGAAACAGGACCCAGAAGATCCTCCCCTTGAGAGTGGTCCGAAGTTCGTCGTAGGCGTCTATCGGGCCAGAGGCCATGGGTCGCCCTCGCCCCCGCTAGTACTCGAAGAGGTGCGCGGCACCCTGCCTCTCAGCACGCAACATGGTGTCGCGTACGTCTTGGTCCCAGACCGTTTCCCCGGTGGCATCCCTGACCGCAAGCGCGACGGTCGCACGGAAGCACGCCTGTGCCCATGCCAGTTTCTCGCTAGCCTTGAGGCACGGTCTGAGGACCTCATCCCAGAGGCGAGGAAGCCACCGGACATCGGCCAGTGCGTACTCCACCTGCTCCCGGGAGAGTGGCCGCGCGCCCCAATCCGACTTCCGAACGGACGGTGACTTGTCGAGTTGGGCTGAAAACGCCTCAGAGAGAAGGTCCGCCAACCTCGCTCGTCCGTCCCCATACCCCGCTATCCGGGCCGCGATCTTGGTGCAGACCACCTTGTCCGACAGGGCAAGAACGGTTGCGGGGCCGACCACTTGACACAGGAACGCCAAGTCGAACCGTGCGAAGTGGAAGACGAGGGTCCCAGGCCGCTCTTGGAGCAGGTGCACCAAGCGGGGAGCAGGGGACGACGGTCTCTGGAGAAGAACGGAACCAGCGACCGGGTGGTGGAGCTGCACCAACTGCACGACATCCCTGCGGGGGTCTAGGCCCGTGGTCTCCGTGTCAATCCCGAGGGAGCCTGGCAAGAGGAGCTTCTCGAACGAGGGGGGCTCGAGGTCGGTCCATTCCACCGGCGGTGGATGAGGGGAGGTCGCCCCCTCCAAGCTCTTTCCGGCTGCTGGCATGCACGCCTCCTGAGGCAGCCTGATCCTACCCCCGCCGGTGGACAGCCTGAGGCAAGCCTTCCCAGTATGGGGCCCCCGATGGAGCCCCCATTGCCTCATGGGCATCGTGTGCACTCACGCTGGTACAACGGAGCCATGGCCCACGGAGGCATCCCCATGAACCCCATCCCATGAGGCCCACAGGCCTCGGGAGGGTTCCATGGCAGACCGCCTCTCGGCGGGGACCCCGCGGGTCCCCGCGCCCGATCCGGGCGACGCGCTCTTCCGCGAAGGAGACCGCTTCCATCTCCACTGCCGCCGCCGGTGGGTGATCGCGGACGACCTCCCCAGCCGCGGAAAGGTCGCCGTCCCCGGCATGAACTCGGGCGGAGGCCCCTGCTACTGCTGCGACTCCAACCACGTCCGGCCCCGCCGCAATCGTGGCCGCAAGCCCCGCACGCACCGGGACCGGCGCTGAGAGCGTCCTCACGCCATCAGCCTGGGCCCCCCTCTCCATGACCGAGAGGCGACGAGGTCCCCTCATCTTCGTCCGTCGCTCGGGGATGTGGCCAACTCGCAGTTCGCGGCGAGCATGGTCGGACGGGCACGCGCCGGCTCGCCCGGATACCCTAGACCCCGCCCGCACCGGCCGGTGTCTCATCCTCGGAGACCATGGAACGGACCTGGCAGGCCGACCGGCTCGAGGAGCTTCTCGCCCACCGGGCGTGGATCCGGCGGGTCGCCCGGGCGCTGGTCCTCGACGACTCCCGGGCGGACGACCTCGAGCAGGAGGCCTTCCTGCGTGCGCTGCGGGGGCCCTCCCTCCGCTCGCCGAGGGCGTGGCTCGGGACGGTCCTCCGCAACGCGGCAGCCAACCTGGCCCGCGGGGAGAGGCGGCGGGCGCGCCACGAGGCATCCGCTCCACCGGCCCCGCCTCCTCCATCCCCTGCGGACCTCCTGGAGAGGGCCGAGGTAGTGGAGCAGGTCGCCCGGGCCGTGCGCGAGATGGAGGAGCCGCACCAGACCGTCGTCCTCCTCCGCTACTTCGAGGACCTCTCGCCTCCGCAGGTGGCGGCCCGGCTGGGCGTCCCCGTCGAGACGGTGCGCACGCGCCTGAAGCGGGCCCTCTCCCTGCTGAGGGAGCGCCTCGACGCGGAGGAGGGCGGCGGGAGGCGCCGGTGGATGGCGCTCCTCCTCCCGCTCGTACGCCGGGCCGTTCCAGGTCCTCCAGAGGCGGTCGCCGGGGGATCGGCCCTGGCCATCGCCGCGGGGGTGCTGGCCATGGGCATCAAGACGAAGGCGGCCGTCGCGGTCGGGGTCCTGCTTGCGGCCGGGTTCGGGATCTGGTCTGCCTCGCGGGAGGAAGCGCCTCCGGCGCCCCGCGCCCGGCCGGACGCGCGCGGGGATTCGCAGGGCCCTCCCCGCGCCGCGGTCGCCCCTCCGCCACGGCCGGTCGCCCCGGGAGCGGATGCGACCGCGCTGCCGCCCGAGGCGGCCCCCCCCGCCAGGGCCACGGACGGCTTCGTCGTCCACGGGAAGGTCCTCGATGACGAAACGCGTCTCCCCGTGGAGGGTGTCTCGGTCCTCCTCGTGCATGAGTACCTCCGCAAGCCCGGAAAAGAAGCCACGGGCATGACAGCCACCGACGGCACCTTCCGGATCGCGGGTGTGAAGGACGGGACGTTCGGCTCCATCGTCCTGCACGCGGAGGGCTATGCCGAGTCTCTCCAGGTCGCTCCCTGGCAAATCCCCGGGGGAGGCCTCGAGAAGGGGGACGCGGGGGAGCTCCGCCTCTACCGGGGGAGGACGATCACGGGTCGGGTCCTGGGCCCGGACGGCGCGACGCCGGTCCCGGGCGCGAGGATCTTCCTCTCCCGCCTGGGCGGGTCGTCGGGGGCCATGTGGGTCGGGAACGCGTTCGAACGGGGGAAGACGATCGCCGACGGGACCTTCGCGCTCGAGCGGGTGCCTCCGAGCCTGGGGTTCCCGTACACGCTGTTCGCGGTCGCTCCCGGGGGGATCGGCTGGACCAGGCTCCCCGCGGGCGCCGGCCGCGAGGAGATCCCTCCCGTGGAGGTCCGCGTCGCTCCCCAGGGCGCCGCGACCGTCACCGTGAGGGACGAGGCCGGGAAACCCAGGGAGGGAGTCCGCCTGTTCGCCTCGCCCCGGTTCGAGCCCCTCGGGCCCCGCGCCGAGTGGGGGTCGGACCACGATGTCTGGGTGCAGGAAGGGACCGGCTTCGACGCGATCCTCGGCGCCTCCACCGACGCGTGGGGGATCGCCGAGTTCCCCTCTCTCCCGGTGACGGAGGGGGGTGCCCGGTACGACTTCGTCGCCTACGGCTCCGGTGGGAACAAGGCCTGGAAGGACGGCGTCGCGGTGCCCCAGGGGGGCCGGGCGCAGATCGACCTGGTCGTGGGCGAGGCCACTCTCTGGGCCATCGAAGGTCTCATCCGTGCGCAAGACGGCTCGCCGGTTGCCGACGCGCTCGTCCGTCCGGCCTGGGGACCCGCCGCGGTGCGCAGCGACCGGGAGGGGAAGTACCGGGTCACGGGGCTGGAGGCGGGCTGGGAGTTCATGAGGCTGGAGGTCGATGCGGCGGGGTTCGCCCCGGCGACCGCCGAGGTGCGGCGCAAGGGGCGGGAAGAAACTGCTTCCCAGGACATCCAGGTCGAGAGGGCAACTCCCCTCGCGGGGAAGGTCGTGGACCAGGCGGGAGTCCCCCTCGCGGGGATCGTGGTGACGCCGATGCGAAGCGACACGACGACCCGCCTCCCCGGGGTGACCACGGGCGACGACGGAGGTTTCTCGTTCCCGAAGGCGACGGCCGGGGAGTGGAGCCTGAGCCTGATGCCGCCCCCGCCCTACGACGAGTGGGCCGCTGAGGAGACGATGCCTCTCGTCCGCGGGGGAGACAGGGACATCGTCGTCGTGCTCGCACGGGTGCCCGCGGGGAAGACCCGCCTCCTGGCGGAGGTCATCGACTCCGAGAACGGCGCACCGCTCACCGCGGAGGAGGTCATGCTGATCGGTGCGGAGCAGGCAAGTCTCCAGACGCGATTGCCGAGCGCGACTCCCGCGATCTCGAGCGGGCGGGTCACGGCGGAGCGGGTCCAGCCGGGCAGGTGGCGCCTCTGGGTCCGGGTCCCCGGCAGGCCGCCCGCGGTGGCGGGCTTCGTGGCGCCCGAGGGCGGGGGGGACGTCCGGGTCCGGGTCCTCGTGGGGCGCCCCGCGAACATCAGGGGCCGGATGGATCTCCCCGAGGGGATGTCTCCGCCGCACATGGTCTTCCTCTCTCTGGCGGACGAGCGATCCCGGCCGTCCTGGGCTGTCTACCGGACACCGGGCACGATTGATGCGGCCTTCGTGGCGAGGGACGGTACGTTCCTGTTCGAGGGGGTGATGCCCGCCCGGTACCGGATCACAGCGGACGCCGGGCCATTCCTCGGCGAGGGAGTGGTGGAGGCTCCGTCGGGAGGGGAGGCGACGGTGACCGTCACCTTCCGCCGGGGCACGGCGCTGGAGTTTCGGCTCGCCGCGCCTAGCCCCTCGGACGTGGTGGTCTACGAGGTCTCCCACGAGGACGGTCCCTGGAAGACGATCATGCGCCTCGGAGGGGAGAAGGGCAGGGCGTCTCCCTACAAGGCCACGCTGCCGCCGGGACGCTGGCGATGGCGGGTCAGCTTCCCTGCCGACGGCTTCGCGGGGAGCGTGCGAGCGGCCGCGGAGCCTGTGGAAGGGGAGGCGACCCTCGCCGAGGGCGCGAGCGTGACCGTGACCGTCCCGGTCGTCCCGCGGTAGGACCCGCCCTCTTCCGCCGGGACGCCGCGCGGGCCGGGGAGTCCGGGCAGCCCGGGTGCATGACCGTACTTGCGAGGTCCGCCGGCCGAAACGGCCGTGAAGGTC
>CAZKTF010000083.1:0-14632 GCA_964555565.1 uncultured Planctomycetota bacterium
CGTGAGCGCCGCGGTGCCGCGCGGCCGCGAGGGCGGGCCGAGCCGGACGCGCACGCGCGCCTCGCAGGCCCCCTCGTCGAGGGAGAGGACGACGCGGTAGGGTCCGTGGCCGGACGCGAGGGGGTGGCCCCGGAGGAGCAGCGCATCCCCTTCGCGCCAGGCCGCCCCAGAGAGTCGCGGCACCGATCCTCCCCCCGGGTCGAGGATCCGATCGAGCCGGACCGGCGCGCCCGGGGGCCGCGTCTCCACGCGGAGCGAGAGCGTCGCCCCCTCGACCGCGTCGAGGGGGAACTCCCCGCGGGGGGACGCGTCGCCCCCGAGCCCGAGGAGGCGGGGACGCAGCCGGGGGGCGGGACCGACGCGGAACCGGACGCGGTAAGCCCCCTCGGTCCCGTCCCTCCCGGAGACGCGGACCCTCCATCGGCCCGGCAGGTCCGCCGCGAACCTCCGGAAGGAGACGCGCCCCCTCCCGGTCCCGAAGAGGGACTCGCCCGTGCGGTCCTCTCCCGCGGGGTCGAGGAGGGCGAGCGCGGGGCAGAGCATCGAACCCCGTCGCGCCTGCACGTCCACGGACAGCCGCTCCCCGGGAAGGAGTGCCGCGGCGAAGACGTCCTCGTCGGGCCCATCGATGCCGCGGATCTCCCCGAGGTACGCGTTGCTGCCGATGGGGGGCCCCGCGGGGACCTCCTCCGCGGCCGCCCCGGATCCCGTCCCCGCGGCGGCGGCGAGGACCGCGAGGAGCAGGCCCAGGTCGAATCGGTCGAGGCGCATCGCGCTCCTCCGTGGACTCCGCGATCTAGGGCGCCCCGGTGGTTACAGGCGGGGTCAGACCTCGGGCGTTTGCAAGCAGTGGCCTCACTCCCCTCGCGTCGCTCCCCAGCGCTTGCAAACGACTGGGGTCTGACCCCTCTGCTACTCAGCACCCGCACTCGGCGCCTGGGGTCTGACCCCTCAGCTCCTCAGCACCCGCGTTCGCAAACGACTGGGGTCTGACCCCTCGTGCACTTTTGCAAACGCGGCCGAGCGAAGCGAGGGGTCTGACCCCTCGTGCACTCTTGCAAACGCGGCCGAGCGAAGCGAGGGGTCTGACCCCTCGTGCACTACGGGAACATTCCGCACCTCCCGGCGGTTCTTTGACAAGCGGGGTCCGAACCCCTCTGCTTTCCCCTGGAAGCTCCCGTGATCCGTCCCCATGCGCTCTCCTGCCTCGGGCTCGCCGCGCTCGCGGCGGCCTGCGGCGCCACCCCGAAGGAGGACCCCATGCCCCCGCTCGACGCCCACGCATCCGGGGCCGGACGCGCCGCCGCGGACGGACCGCGGGACGGGACGCGGACCGCGACCTTCGCGCTGGGCTGATTCTGGGGACCCGACTCCCGGTTCGGGAGCCTCCCCGGGGTGGTCCGCACCCGCGTCGGCTACGCGGGCGGGACGAAGGCGGACCCCACCTACCAAGACCTCGGGGACCACGCGGAGTCGCTCCAGGTGGACTACGACCCGGCGCGGATCTCCTACGAGACCCTCCTCGATGCCTTCTGGTCCTCCCACGACCCGACGCGGCCGCCGGGGTCCGGGCAGTACGGGACGGCCCTCTTCGTAGAGGACGAGGGGCAGCGCCGGGCCGCGGAGACGTCGCGGGACGCGCTCGCCGCGGGCCTCGGGGCCGCGGTGCGCACCCCGATCGTGCCGCTCGGGCGTTTCTACCGGGCGGAGGACTACCACCAGAAGTACCGGCTGCGGAACTCCCCCCTCATGGCGTCCTTCCGCGCGCTCTGCCCGACGGACCGGGAGTTCACGGACTCCACGGCGGCGGCCCGCGTGAACGCCCACCTCGACGGCGAGCTGGGGCTCGAGTCGCTGCGCGAGGAGCTGGCCGCGCTCGGCCTCCGCGCCGAGGGGGACGGCCGGCGCTGCACGGGGGTGTCGCGGATCCCGGAGGCCGCGGCGGCGCGCTAGAAGTCCCAGCCCACCTGGAGCGCGATCGACCCCGTGCTGTGCCAGCCCCGCTGGCGCGCGAACTGCTTCCCGCGGGTGTCGATCCGCCAGGAGATCCGGACCCCGCGCACCTCCAGGGCGGCGCCACCCGTCGCCTCGGCGTAGGCGGGCTCCCGGTCCACCGAGGGGCCGTCCCGGAGCGTGTTCCCGTCGAGGAAGAGGTCGCGGGCCACGGCCCGGCCACCGGCCCCGAAGAAGGCGTAGAGGGAGAGGCGGTCGCGCGGGCCCGGGGGGACCACGGGGAGCCCGGGCGCTCCGACGCGATCGACGCCGAAGTCCCGCGGGACGTTCACGCCCCAGCGGGCCGTCGCCCCGGCGCGCGCGCCCGTCTCGACGTTCCCGAGGGAGAGGCCCCAGGCCCCGACCAGGTCCGCGTTGGTGTCCCGTCCCGTGGAGGCCGCGGCGAGCCGCGCGCGGCGCTCGAGGGAGAGGAGCACGCCGGCCTCCGGCCCGAGCTGGTGGCGCCACCCCTTCGCGAGGTTGAGGTGGAGGGCGTCGTGGACGAAGTTCTGGGTATCCTCGCCGGACGCCGCGGGCCCCACGGCGCCGAGGGAGAGCTCGAGCGCGTCGGCCCGGTCCCCCGCGGGGTCGCGGGCGTCCCACCGGGCGCGCTGCACGGCCGCCGTCCCGTAGAGCCACGCCGCGTAGGGCCGGTCGTCCCGGGGCGGCGCCTCCAGGTCGATGTCGTAGGGGGTGAAGAGGACCTGCCCGAGGGAGAAGCCCGCGGAGACCGTCCCCTCCCCCGCGGCGCCGAGCAGCGGGATCGCGTCCGCGACCGACCGCACCCACCCGGGCGTGGCCGCGGGGGGCAGGGTCCAGGCGACCTCCGCCCCCTGCGTGTAGTAGGAGTCCGACGGGTCCCCGAGCGCGAAGCGGTCGTTCTCCTCCGCGACGGAGAGGAACCCCCCGCGACAGCCCGCGAGCGCGACGACGGCGCCGAGGGCGAGGAGGTCCCGGGCCCGCACGGGACGCCCTACTTCGCCGCCGGAGGGGCCAGGGACCTCACGAGGTGGACGATATCCCAGAGCGTGACCTCGCCCTTGGGGGGATCCACCGCGGGCATGGGGGACCCCGGGATGCCGACCACGAGGCGCCGGTAGAGGTCCTCGCCGACGCTCCCCCCCCGGAACCCGCCGGGGTCCGTCAGGTCGCGCGACCGGAGGGGGTGACCCGCGGAGTCCGCGAGGGGCTCGGTCCCCTTGCTGAACGCCGAGCCCCTCCCGTCCTGCCCGTGGCACGCGGCGCAGAGCGCGTCGAAGCCCCGCCGCCCGCGCTCGCGGGAGCCCGCGTCGTCGGGGGTCTCCGGAGGGACGGGGACCTGCGCCGCGGCCCGGGACGGGTCGCGGGGCCGGCCCCCGTCGGCCAGGCGGGCGACGAAGGCCGCGAGGTCCCAGCGCTCCTGCTCGGGGAGGTCCCGCCAGGAGGGCATCGAGGTCCCGGGCATGCCCGCGGTGATCGTGGCGAAGAGGTCGGAGTCGAGGGGGGCCTGCTCCGGGGGCGAGGTCTGGAGCTTGAAGGTCCCCCGCGTGAAGTCCCGCGGCCTCGGGTCGAGGAACGGGGCCGCGGGCCCCCTCCCGTCGCCGGCCGCGCCGTGGCAGGACGCACAGTGGCGGGTGTAGGGGACGGCCCCCCGGTCGGCGTCGCCGGGGCCGAAGGGGACCGGGCCCGTGGCCGCCGCCCGCGCGGCCGAGGCGTCCGCGGGACGGGCGAGGTGGCGGCCGAGGCTCTGGAGGTAGGCCACGACGCTCCACGCGTCCCGCGTCGGGAGGACGAGGCGGAAGGCGCGGACCGTCCCGGGGGGCGCCTCCTCGCCCGGGAACACGGGGACCGGCGTCCCGCGGGCGCGACCCGCGAAGGCGACGCCGTCCTCCCCCGGGGTGACCGGGAACGGGACCGCGGGGTCCTCGGGCAGGAGGTCGCGCCAGGGGCCGGGCCGGAGGCGCCAGCCCCCGGCGGCGAGCTCCGCCTCCACCGGGACCTCCCGGAACCACCACGGGTAGGCCGGCATGACGGAGTCGGAGACCGTGGACCGCGGCCTCCACAGGTGCGCGAGGTGCCAGTCGTCGGTCCGCTTCCCGGCCTCGCGGATGAGGTCGGGGCCCACCCGACGCGTCCCGAAGAGCTGGGGGAGCTGGAGGTCGTGCTCGTACTCGGCCTGCGTGGAGACGGGGCCGTACCGCGCGGTCTCCTCGGGGAACGGGCGGACGAACTGCGAGTGGCAGTGCCAGCAGGCCTCGCGGACGTAGAGGTCCCGCCCGCGCCGCAGTGCCTCCATGTGCGCGGCGCGGTCCGGGAAGACCGCGGCGAGCGAGGCGGGCGGCCGGTCCACGCCGGGGGGCAGCGCCGCCCGGCGCAGCGTGGAGCCCTGCGCGAGGAACGGGGCCAGGCTCAGGCCGAAGAGCCCGAGCGCGAAGAACCCGACCCCCGCCACGAGGGCGACGGGAGCGAAGCGGTGCATCGGCCCGGGGGCGCTCACCGGCTCCCCCACCACTCGCGGAACTCCGGGACGAGATACCTCACGGTGTAGACGGCCGCCCAGACGGCAAAGGCCGCCCAGAGGAGCTTGAGGAACAGCGGCACGCCGGGGTCGTGCCCGTCGCCGCCCTCTCGGGGGGCCGCGGCGCCGCCGGCGTCAGGCGGGTCCGTCACGGCCACCCTCCTCGGCCCGGACCGCGAGCCACCGCCCCTCGTCGTCCCGGAAGTCCCCGCGCCGGATCGACCAGGCGCACAGGATCACCGTCCCGGCGAAGGCGCAGGCGAATACCGAGACGAGGAGCCAGAACAGCCAGGCCTCCCCGGCCACCGCGCAGAGCGCGCACGCGAGCGTCATGCGACGGCCCTCCTCCGGCGGCCCTCGAGGGCCGTCCGCGCCATCCACCACAGGAACATCCCCTGCGCCGCCGTGAGGGCGAGCCCCACGCCCGCGCGGAAGTACCAGTAGGGGCGGGAGACCAGGAGGGAGTCGGTGAAGGGCCCCGGCCGGTTCCAGGAGTCCCCCTGGGCGACGCCCCCGAACGTGAGTCCCACCCACATGGCGAAGACGCCGGCGGCCGAGATCCAGAAGTGCCAGCGGAGGAGCGCCGGGGTCCCCTCGGGCTCCGACGCCCCCCACAGCCGCGGCCACAGCTGGACGGTGAACCCGAACAGCCAGAACACGAACACGCCGAACATCACGAGGTGGGCGTGCCCGACGACCCAGTCCGTGAAGTGGATGGTCTTCTGCATCGTGATCGTCACCTGCAGCGCGCACTGCACGCAGGTGAGGAGGTAGAAGGCCGCTCCCACGAGGAACCAGCGGACCGGGAGCCGCCTCCAGGCCTCGCCCATGCGGCCCTTGAGCGTCCCGAGGAAGTTGAACACGACGCCGTAGACCACGAGGTGGATCGCCACGGACGCGATCACCGAGGCCCGCTGGACCCACATCGGGATCGGGCTGAGCAGGTAGTGGTGGACGCTGTTGAGCGGGTAGAAGAACGCCAGGGACCAGAAGCCCAGGGCCGAGAGCCGGTGGCTGTACACGGGGACCCTCATGACCCCGGGGACCATGTAGTACATGAGGCCCCAGCCGAGGGGGGTCACGAAGAGCCCCACCAGGTCGTGGATGTACATGCTGGTGACCGCGGCCCCCGCCGTCCCCGCGACCCAGTACGCGGGGAGGAAGTTCCCGACGGCGTAGTTGAGGGCGGTCCACGCGAAGGCCGCGACGAAGTACCAGAGGCTCACGTAGAGCGGTCCCCGCAGGGAGAGCGCCACGGGGACCATCAGGTTGGCCGCCGCGGCCCCGAGTACGACCAGGATCGCCGGGTCGAGGACGGCGGGCGTCTCGCCCCACTCGATCCCCTGCATGTGCCCGGCGAGCACGAGCGCCACGGTGCCGAGGATGAGGGCGTTCCAGGCCCAGAAGATCGCCCAGCCGAGGCGGTGCGAGAGGACCGGGCGGCCGGTGAGCTTCGGGACCACGTACTCGAGGAGGCCGAGCATCACGGTGGCGAGGGTCCCGAAGGCGACTCCGTTCGTGTGGACCACGCGCACGCGGCCGGGGGAGAGCCACTCCGTGGCGGGGAAGGGGTAGAGGTTCAGGAACTGGAAGGAGTAGAGGACCCCCGCGAGCACCGCGACCGCGAAGTAGGCCCAGCCGGCGGCGAGCCAGGCCGCGACGCGGCGCGCGTCGTAGGGCTCGCCCCCGGCGGGGACGGGCTCCGGCACGGGGCTGGCGATCACGCCTCGGGGTCCTCCCTTCGCGGGCCACGCCGCCACGACCGGCCCCTCCCGCGGGGTGCCGCGGGTCTCGGCCGGGAAGCGCAAGGGGCGTGCCGGGGAGCGCCGCCCGTGACCCCGGGCACGGACGACGGGGGCGGGGCGGCGCCACGGGGTCTTTTCCGCGGGGCGGCGGCAATTCCCCGACCGCGGGCCCCCCGCTCTCCCGAGGCCGGGGGGCGCAGGCCGGAACGGGACTTGCCCCCGGGAGCGCCGGCCCCCCCGCCAGCGCGGCGGGGGCCCGCAGGAGGCCCCATGGCCCCTCAAGCAAGGCCGGAGCGGCGCCGCAAGTCGCCGGAGGCCCGGCAGATGCCGTGCTTCCTCTGCAAGAACCCCATCCGGCCCGAGGACCTCGAGGAGGCCTACGAGCGGGTCCTCAGCGACGAGGCCCCCGCCCGCGCCGACTACGCCCACGCCGAGTGCGCGGAGCAGGCGGGGTTCTGGGACCAGCCCGAGCCCGAGGAGAACGAGGGGCGCCGCGCCCGCTGACAGCCGCGGGTCCGGCAAGGGGTTTGCACCGGAATCTGGCGCTGCATGGAAGGAGTTGGTCTCCTTCCGGGGGTGGGGGGTGCGCCGGCATCCCCCGCCTCAACCCCGGGGCCATCTTCCCCGGAGTTGGGCCACCCGGGGGCCCGCCATGACCACCTTCCGCGACGCCCGACGCGTCCTCGTCCCGCTGGACTTCTCCGACGCGGGCAAGCCCGTCCTCCCCTACGCCCTCGAGGTCGCCCGGCTCCTCAAGGCCCGCGTGCGGCTCGTCCACGTGGTCGGGCTGCCCTACGCCGCCTTCGACTCCGCCTACGGGGTCACGACCGACGCGAGACTCCTCCTCGACATCCAGGCCGCGGCCCGGGCGCGGCTGAAGGAGATCGCCGCGGGGATCGGGGACCTCGAGGTGGAGACGAACGTGGTGGTCGGCTCCCCGGCGCGCGAGGTCGTGCGGGAGGCCCGCGAATGGAAGGCGGACCTCGTCGTCATCGGGACCCACGGCCGCACCGGCCTCCGCCACGTCTTCCTCGGCTCCGTCGCCGAGAACGTCGTCCGCCTCTCCCCCTGCCCCGTCCTCACCGTGAAGCCGGACGGGTTCGCGATCGAGGCGGTCTAGCCCGACCTATTCATGAGGGCCCGCGGTCCCGCGGCGTCCTCGCGCCGATCCCTGCGTCGCAGCGCCTCGCCTACTCTCATGGAGTATGTCTTCGGCGCTGCTCCTTGGCCTCGGCGCGATGCCGCTCGCGGGACAGCCTAGCGTGCTCTCGAACTCCATACCATGAACCCACTCCCTTGTGAGTCCGTCCCTTCCGAGTCTCTCGCGCGAACCCTCATGAATAGCTCGGGCTAGGCCGCCGGCCGCGTCGCTAATCGTCGCGCGCCGCGAGGAGGTCCTTGAGGCCGAACTTCTCCACGCGGTAGCGGATCTGCTCCCGGTTCATCCCGAGGAGCCTGGCGGCCCGGGTCTGGTTCCCGTGCGCGCGCCGCAGGGCCTGGACCACGAGGTCGCGCTCCACCTTCTCGATGTCGATGCCGGCGGGGGGGAGGACGAAGTCGCCGCCCCCGGGCCCCTTCTCCCCGGCGCCCCGGTGCGCCGCCTCGGGCCGGAGGATTTCGGAGGGGACGTCGTCCACGCCGAGGACGGGGCCCCGCGCCAGGAGGGACATCCGCTCGACGGCGTTGCGGAGCTCCCGCACGTTCCCCGGCCAGGAGTACCCCTCGAGGACCTCCATGGCCTCCTTCGAGAACTCGCGGGCCGGGGAGCCGAACTCCGCCGCGTAGCGCTCCAGGAACGCCTGCGCCAGCAGCGGCACGTCCCCCTCGCGCTCGCGCAGGGCGGGCATCCGGATCGGGATGATCTTCAGCCTGTAGTAGAGGTCCTCGCGGAACCGGCCGGCGCGCACCGCCTCCTCCAGGTCGCGGTGCGTGGCCACGAGGATCCGCACGTCCGAGCGGATGTCGTGGATCCCCCCCACGCGGCGGAAGGTCTTCTCCTCGAGGAGCTGGAGGAGCTTCGCCTGGAAGGAGCCGGTGACGTCCCCGATCTCGTCGAGGAAGAGGGTCCCCCCCTCGGCCAGCTCGAAGAGCCCCTTCTTCCGGTCCTTGGCGTCGGTGAAGGCGCCGCGCTCGTGCCCCATGAGCTCGCTCTCGAGGAGCGTCTCCTGGAGCGCCGTGCAGGTCACCGTCAGGAACGGCGCCTGCGCCCGGGGGGAGGCGTCGTGGATCGCCCGCGCCACGACCCCCTTGCCCGTGCCGCTCTCCCCGAGGAGGAGGACGGTCGCGTCCGTGGGCGCGACGCGCTCCACGACCCGGAAGACCTCCTGCATCGTGGGGCTGCGCGCCAGGATGCGGACCCCGCCCGCGGACTCCATGGAGCGGCGGAGGGCGCGGACCTCGCGCCGGAGGCGCGTGGTCTCGAGCCCGCGCTGGACCGCGAGCACGAGCTCCTCGAAGTCCACGGGCTTGGGCAGGTAGTCGTAGGCCCCCATCTTCATGGCGAGGACGGCGTTCTCCACCGAGGCGTAGGCCGTCAGCAGGATGCAGGGGAGCGCGGGGTCCGCGGCGTGGCCCTCCTTGAGGAGCTGGAGCCCGTCCGTGTCCGGGAGCTGGAAGTCCAGCAGCGCCAGGTCCAGGTCCCCGCGGCGGAGCACGGGGACCGCCTCGGCGCCCGTGGCGGCCTCCTCGACCTGGTAGCCCTCCTGCTGGAGACGGTCGCGCAGCGACCAGCGCAGGAGCTTCTCGTCCTCGACCAGGAGGATCCGGGCGTGGCTCACGGGGGCGAGGATACGGAAACCGAACGGGCACGGGTAGCGGAACAGGCGGGGCCGGAGCCGCGGGAGAACCCCTCCGGGGCGGCAGCCAGGCACGGGCCCTGCCGGCCCTGCCGCGCGAGCCGGTCGGCCCCGGGGGGAGGACGGCTCGGGACCCGGCGTCCGCGCTCCCCGCCGCAGGCGCCCTCCAGCGGCATCACCGCGCGTGTTTCTTCATCAGATCCTGGAACCGCGGATCCTCCCGGAGCGACTGGAGCATGGGCTCGCCGTCCACGACCCTTCGCCCCAGTTTCTGCAGGAGGCCCGCGCCGAAGGACGCCTCCAGCCACCGGAGCGCCTCCTCCTTGTCCTCCTCGATCCCGGCCCAGTAGCACCCGAGATTGAAGAACACGACCATCCTGTACTTCCCGGTCTTCTCGGGCAGGGGATCGCCGCCGAAGAGGAACTCCGCGCCGCGGATCCGCCGGAGCGCATCGAGGTACAGAAGGTTCGCCTTGCGGTAGGGCTTGCGCTTCGCCTCGGGCTTCTCCTTCTCCAGCGACTTCAGCAGGGCGTCCCCCTCCCGCAGCTGGGCTTCGACGACGGAGTAGAACGACTCCGGAGAGAGTCTGTCGGCGATGCAGCGCTCGAAGTCCTCGACGAGCTGCAGCGGGTCCTCCCAGTTCTCGAAGAACCTCCAGGCGAACCGCTGGTCTCCCCGACCGAAGACGTTCTTCGCGGGTTCCCCCTCCTTCAGCGGCATCCACCCGGGGTCCTCGCAATACCGCGAAGGGAAGTGGCGGATCTCGACATGGCAGTGGGGAGCCCCCTCGCGGGCGCCGGTCGTGCCGACGCTCCCGACCGCGTCCCCGTGCCTCACCTCCTGCCCCGGGCGCAGGCCGGGGGCGTCCTTGAGGTGGAGATAGGAGCTGTAGGTCTCCCTCCCCCCGATGCCTTCCGCGTGTCGGAGGAGGACCATGTACCCCAGGAAGCGGAAGTCCGGGTCCTTCGGATCCGCGATCGTCTCCACCACGACCCCGTCGCACATGGCTCGGACCGGGGCACCCTCCGCGGCCACGACGAAGTCCGCGCCGGGGTGTGTGTGGGTCGCCTCCTTCGGCGTGGGGGCCGGGACGAGGGATTCGCCCTGCCGCGCCACGAGGGTTCCGTGGCGGAACGGCCCCGGGCCGCCGCCGGGCACCGGCGGCGCGAACCGCTCCTCGACCGGCCCCGAGGGCCGGCCCCGCACGCGGGCCTCCGGGGGCTGCTGCGGCTGCTTCGGGGCCCCGGGAGCCGGCGGGGCCGCGGTCCCCCTCATGCCGTCGAGGACCGAGGTCGGCTTCATCTCGCCGCGACCGCCGGAGAGGCTCCTCTGCGTCGAATCCAGGAACCACTCGTCGAAGGGCTCGACGGCGATCCGGTCCCTGTCCACCGCGAAGTGCGCCTTGAAATTCTCGACCTCGTAGACGCCGGGCGGAAGCGTCGCCCGGGGGGCCACCCGCAGCATCTCGTTCTGCCCTGGCACCGGGCCGAGTTCCGCGGGCAGGGAGCGCCTCCTGCCCGATCTTCTCCACTGGTTGCACGGGATTACCGCGAAGTCGTCCGCCTTCGCGGACATCCCGAACGCGACCTTCCCGACGACCGTGTTGCGGACGAAGGTGAGAGGAACGAAGCACACGGGGTTGCCCGGATCCAGCCCCAGGAAGGGGACAAGCTTGTCGAACACGAGGATCTCGGCCGAGCCGGGCAGATCCGGGAGATCCTCCGTCCGTCCCCCTCCGGAGAGGCGGAGGAGACCATCGCTGCGGACGGCGTACACGCCATAGCGATCGGGCAGCCTCGTCGTCGCGTCGGGGGCCGGCTGAGGCGGCTTCGGCTGCTGTTGCTCCTTCCCTGGCGCGACGATGCTCGCAAGGCGATCCTTCGCGATCGCCATCTCCCCGAACTCCGTCTTGATGCGGAGCTTCTCCAACTCGATCTCCCCCTTCAGGACCGTCCCGCCGACCGTCGCGATCTCGTCGGGAGGTCCGAATTGGACGGAGCGGATCGAGTCCATCCGCACGGTGATCGAGCCCACACCCGTCTTGATGACCAGGCTCTCGTCCAGGACGGTCCCCTGGATGCTGTCGCCGCCCCGCGTCGTGACCGTCACGGCGGCCTCGCCGGCGGTCCTGGCCGGGGGCGAGGCCAGGAGGAGGGCGGCGAGCCAGACTCCCGCGCGAACCGTTGCCCTCACGGCACCCCCTGGTCCGACTGGCGCGCGGAACTCGCGCCCGCGCGGACAGCCGGAGCGCCTCTCCTCCCGGTGGCGAGGTCCGATGCCCGGCCTCCTTCCATACCCCTTCGCCTTCCCCATGTCCAGGCCCCTGCTCCCGGTCATGCAGGGTCCCCCGTGCGGGGCGCGGAGCCGTTTCCCCCTCGCCCGCCCGCCCTCGCCCCGAGGGCGCGGGGTCCTCGATGCCGGGCCCTGAGCGCGATAGGATCTCCCCGATGTCCTCAAAGGATGCGGGGAGCACCCACGGGCGGGGCACCATCGACCTCGGCACCCTCATCCGCATCGACCCGGAGCACGGCCGGATCACGCTCGGCCGGGAGCGGATGCTGCTGGTCTCCACGGACGCCCTGGGGGCGCTCCGGCAGGAGCTGCACGACGCCCTCGGCCCCGCGCTGGCGGCCGAGGTCCTCTACCGCTTCGGGTCCCGCTGCGGGCAGGAGGAGGCCGCCCGGGTGCGGGACGAGCTGGGCATCGCGGACCCCCGCGAGGCCCTGGCCATGGGTCCCCTCCTCCACGCCTTCGAGGGGGTGACGCGCGTCCTCGTGCAGGAGGTGGAGTTCGACCCGGACCGGGGGACCTTCCACATGACGGGGGAGTGGGAGGACTCCTACGAGGCGGAGCAGCACCTCAGGCTGTTCGGCATCTCGCTCAACCCGGTCTGCTGGACGCTCGCCGGGTACGCCTCGGGCTACGCGAGCACGGTCTTCGGGAAGGACCTGGTCTGCCACGAGTCCTCCTGCCGTGGCCGCGGCGACCCGCGCTGCCGCTGGACCGTCTCCCCCGCGCCGGCGCGCCCGGCGGAGCAGCTCCCGGAGGAGCTGCGGAGCGCCTACCGCGCCCTGGAGCAGCGCGTCCTCAGCCAGGAGGCCCTGCTGCGGTCGCTGCGCGAGGCGGCGGGCGAGGCGGTCTACACCGTGGACGCCTACGGCGTCATCACCTCCTGGAACCGCGGGGCCTCCGACGCCTTCGGCTGGGCCGCCGAGAGGGTCCTCGGCAGGCACGAGCGGCTCCTGTTCCCCGAGGACCTCGTCGCGAAACGGGAGCCCTCGCGCCTCGGCAGCCTCACCCGGAGCGGGGAGAGCGTGGACCAGCGCGGCCCCCGCCGGGGCTTCGACGGCGCGGTCTTCCAGGTGCGCGAGGTCCGCCGGCCGATCGTCGGGACCGACGGGTCCCCCGTGGGCGCCACCGTCGTCCTCCACATCGCGGGCGCCGCGGGGACGATGCCGGACGCGGCGGAGCGCAAGCTCCAGGCCCTCCTGGACAACGTCCCGGCGGGGATCGCGCTGGCCACGGCGGACCAGCAGATCGTGGAGTGCAACCGGGGGTTCCGCGAGATGCTCGCCCTCGCCGAGGACGAGGACATCGGGGGACGCTCCTGCTACGAACTGCTGGCCGGCCAGGGGAAGCCCTGCGACGACTGTCCCGCCCACCTGGTCTTCGAGGGGGGGACCCCGGCCCGGTGCTCCCCCTCCTTCGTCCGCCCCGACGGGCGCCGCGTCCACTACGACCTCCGCTCCTTCCCCCTCCGCAACGCCGAGGGGAAGGTCACCCACGAGCTCAAGTACGTCCGCGACGTCACCGCCGAGACCGAGCGCTCGCAGGAGCTCGAGGAGAAGCGGCGCCTGGCGGCCCTGGGCGAGATGGCGGCCCGCGTGGCCCACGAGGTGAAGAACCCGCTCGCGGGGATGCGCGGGGCGCTCCAGGTCCTCCTCGGGCGGCGCCAGGGGCACGACCCGGAGAAGGAGGTCCTCGCCGAAGTCGTGGCGCAGATCGACCGCCTGGACCAGACCGTCCGGGAGCTCCTCAACTTCTCCCGCCCGGCCCACCCCCGCGCGGAGCCGACGGACCCCAACGACGTGGTGGACGCCTCGCTGCTGCTGCTGCGGAACTCCGCGGACCTCGCGGGGGTGGAAGTCCGCGTCGAGCGCGCCGACATGCCGCCCGTCCCGCTGGACCGGCAGCAGGTCCAGCAGGTCCTCACGAACCTCGTCCTCAACGCGGCGCAGGCGCTCCGGCCCGGCGACCCGCGCGTCGTGACGGTCTCGGTCCGCGACGGCGCGGGGGGCGTCGAGTTCGCCGTGCGCGACCAGGGGCCGGGCATCCCGCCCGAGACCCGGGCGAAGCTCTTCCAGCCCTTCTTCACCACGAAGGCCCGCGGGACCGGGCTCGGGCTGGCCATCTCGCGGAAGATCGCCGAGGCCCACAGGGGCCGCCTGGACGCGGAGTGCCCCCCGGGCGGCGGGACGGTCTTCCGGCTCCGGATCCCGCGGGGGACGCCGCTGCGGGTGGTGTGACTACTCCCGGCGCGCTCCGTCCACGTCGGAAGGCAGGGTCGCCGCCAGCGCACGGGCCTCGCGCGCGGCCTCGGTCTCGCCGAACCGTTCCAGGAGATGGTCGAGGCAGACCCGTCCGTGCACCGGCCGCCCCTCCGCGAGGTGCTCCCGCGCCTCCTCCATCATCCGCACCGCGGCCTCCTCGCGGAGGTGGACCCGCAGCCGATCGACCTCGCCGGCCAGGCCGCGGTCCGTGGCGACGGCGAAGTCGAGCTCGCGCAGCGCGAGGTCGGTGAGCCCCCGGCGGCCGCAGAGCTGGGCCAGCCGGAGGAACCCCGCGCCGTCCCCGGGGACGATGCAGCGCGCGACGGCGTCGTGGAGGGAGATCGACTCGACCTGGGGGAAGGGGATGCGCTGGAGCCCCCGGGCGGGGTAGGCGGCCTGGAAGAGGAGGGTCTCGGACTCCGAACCCAGCGGCTCCCCGAGGGCCACCCGGCCGTCGGTCATGCGCAGGACGAGGGCCCTGCAGCGCGCCCCCGCGCCGCAGGAATCCAGGCACGTCACCGAGGAGGGGAGCGGGCACCCCTCCCGTCTGCGGATCGCCGGCTGCATGGGGTACCGCCATAACAAATCCCGGGCCGCCCCGGCCCCGGCACCCCCGGCGCCCCCGGCCCCACCGGGGCGGGGAATCCCCCCCGCTCCCGCGCCCGATCCCGCGCCGCCGGAGGTCCCCGCGGCCGTGGGATCCCGGCCACCCCCCCGCCGGTCCCCGGCCGGAGGGGGGGGTCCTCCCGGGGAGTCCCCCCCCGGGAGCCCTCAGGACCCGGCGCCGGCCGGGACGGGCGGCGCGGCGAGGAGCAGCATGGCGCACTGCCGGCAGAGGCCCTCCGCGGGCTCCCAGCCGGGCCGGCAGGAGCGCGCCGCCGAGAGAACGGGGGCCGGGAGGGCCGCCGCGCCGGGTTCCCAGTCGTGGGTCGGGAAGCGGCAGAGCGGGCAGGGACTCCCCGGGAGCGGGCCCGGCGCGGCGTCGGCACGACCCGGCGCGATCCCCGACCCGGGCAGCGTCGCCGGGTCCCGCGCGAACCGCAGGAGGTCCG
>CAZKTF010000084.1:0-10015 GCA_964555565.1 uncultured Planctomycetota bacterium
GGCAGCGCGGACAACCTGATCAAGGCCGGCCAGACCGTGCCGCTGAAGGTCCTGGTCTCCTGCGGCGGCACCTTCGAAGCCGGCGCCTCGGTCACCGTGCATCGTGTCGATCAGATCGACTCGTCGGGGACTTCCGTCGGAAACACCGTGCCCGAGGACAGCGGGCTCGCCAACGACGGCGGCAACGTCTTCCGACTCGCCGACGGGTTCTACATCTACAACCTCTCGACCAAGGGTTGGGCCTCGACCTCCGGCACGCGGTTCAAGGTCGTCGTCCAGGTCGCCGAGGCAGGCCACGTGGACACCCTCTGCGAGGTGATCCTGAAGAACCGGTAGGGGGGCGCGGGCCCGGGGAGTCGTCCGGCTCGCCCGGGACCGGAGGATCGGGAACCTGCACGCCGCGTTCGAGAACGGACGCGTCGTTGCAGGGGATTGGGGTGACAGACCGGCCGATACGGCGATCGAGGTCCACCCCGACAGATCGGCGACATGGACGCCTGGTCCACCTGAATCGGCGGGGCCGTCCAGGGTAGGGACTACCTGGCCGCCGCGCCCGCGTGCGGCCGCGGGGCGTATCATGGCGCCGTGGTCCCGGCCCGCCGCCCGCTCCGGCTCCTGCTCCCCGCCGCGCTCCTCCTCCTCCCCGCGGTCGCCCGCGCCGACGACCCCGAGGACGCGGTACGGGCCTGGCTCCGGGAGGGGGACCCGAAGAAGCGCGACGCGCTGTACGAGAAGCGCCTGAAGAGGCACGAGGGCCTGGACCCCGAGGCGATCACCCGGGTCCTCGCGGCCGCGTTCCCGGGGGAGGAGACGAAGGCGGGCTTCGCGCACGGGGTGAAGTTCCGCTCCCACGGGGAGGAGTGGACCTACTCGGTGAAGGTCCCCCCCGGGGCGGGGAAGGGGCTCCGGCCGCTCGTCATGGACCCGGGCCACGGCTCCTTCGCGGACGCGAAGGAGAAGGACGTCGAGCAGGCCATGGAGAACTGGCTCAACGTGTCGGGGGCCCAGGGGCAGGTGATCTACCTCCGGACGAACGTCCTCGACCGGCTGTCGAAGGACAGGCGGTACGACGAGTGGTCAACCCCGCGCCGCCCGCCCGGGAAACCCGGCACGGACACGATCGCCGGCATCCTCCTCGACGCGATCCGCGACGCCTCCCTCCGCTACCCCGTGGACCCCGACCGCATCTACGTGGAGGGGCTCTCCCAGACCGGCTACTGGGCCTGGTGGCTCGGGGCCTTCGCCCCGGACCGGCTCGCGGGCACCGCCCCCATGAGCGCCGTCACCTGGCACGTCCGGAAGCTCCTCCCCTCGATGCGGATGCTCCCGGTCTTCGTCCTCCACGGGACCGCCGACACGGTCTGCGCGTTCGCGCAGGCGAAGGGGGCCGTGGACGACCTGAAGGCGCTGGGCGCGCCGGTGGAGCCCTTCTTCGAGGAGGGCGGCGAGCACGTGGCGCGGACCTGGATGCGCTGGGGCGAGGCCTGGCCGAAGATGGCCGCCGTGAAGCGCAACCCCGCCCCGAAGAGGATCGAGCGCCTCCTCGTCTCGGGCGAGCGCCCCTTCTGCGCCTGGCTCTCGGCCGAGGGGTTCCCGAAGGGGGAGTTCAACCCCTTCGCGCCCCCGGTCCGGCTCGCCGGGACCATCGAGGGCCAGGAGGTCCGCGTCGAGGCCTCCGGCGTGGACGCCGTGACCGTCCACCTCGGCCCCGGGCTCGTGGACCTCTCGAAGCCCGTGACCGTCCTCCTCGGCGGGAAGAAGGCCTGGGAGGGCGTGCCGAAGTGCTCCCTCCGCACCGCCCTCGAGTCCGTCCGCCTCCGCGCCGACCCCGCCGCCGCCTGGCCGGCCGAGGTGCGACTGAAGGTGCCCTAGCCCGCCCTATTCATGGGGGTATGCGTGACGAGGATCGAAGTCAGGTCGCGGGAAGGGGTTCGGCAGTCATGCAACGGCAGGCAGGACGGACAGGCTGTTCCGCGAGCGGCATCGCGCCGAAGCCAAGGAGGGCCGCCGAAGACATACCCGATGAGGGTAGGCGAGGCGGAGCGCGGGAAGCGGCCGGAGGCCGCTCCCCGCGCGACCCGACGCAGGGATCGGCGCGAGGACGCCGCGGAACCGCGTGCCCCCATGAATAGGTCGGGCTTACCGATGCGGGCGGGGATCCTCGGCGTCGTCCTGTGCCTGGCGGCCCCCGCGCCGGGGGACGCGACGACCCTGTTGCGCGAGCGCCTGCGCGCCCTCGACGCGAAGGAGAAGACGGCCTGGGACGGCTTCCAGAACCGCTTCGCCGACGCGCTCGTCGCGTTCGTCCGCCCCTGGGCGAGGGCCCACTCCGAGCCGGACTACCCGCAGGACGCGACCTGGGACTACGAGCCGGTGCACCGGCTCTACGCGGACTTCGTCGCGCTCCGCGAGGCCCGGGCGGAGGCGGCGGAGTCCCTGGCCTCCGCCGGCGACGCGGGTGCCGCGGCCGCGATCTTCGCGGAACTCCTGGACGCCGCGAAGGACGCCGACGGCGCGGAGGCGACGCTCGAGAAGCCGCTCCCGCCGGTCGGCCAGTCCATGTGCGACCAGCGCCCAGGGGTCCTGCGCCACGCCATCGGGCGCGAGTGGCGCCGCCTCCTCCCGGCCCTCGCCCGCTGTCCGGGGGCGGCGGCCCTCCTCGCGGGGGAGGGTTGGGGCCGGGCAGAGAAGGGGGACGGGAGGGACTCGATCCTGCGGAGGGTCGCGGTCCTCGACACGCTGGCGCTCGCGGGGACCCCGGAGGCCCGGGCCTTCCTCGAGAACCAGGCCGGCGCGAAGGGGTCGAGCCTCCGCATCGCGGCGGCGGAGGGCCTCCTCCTGCTCGGGAAGGACGCGACGCCGGCCCTCCTCCCGTTGCTCCGGGACCCGTGCCCGCTGGTCCGCTACGCCGTCCTCGAGACGCTCCGGGCGCGGAAGGACCCCGACCCGCGCTGGATCCGTGCCGTTGTGGAGGCCTACCCGGCCGAGCAGGGTCGCCTGAGGGGCGAGCACCTCGCGACGCTCCGGGCGCTGACGGGCGCGGCCGTAGGCGACGACCCGGCGGCGTGGAAGGAATGGCTCAAGGGGAATGCGGCCGCGGTCGATGGCGGCACCTTCCTGCCGCCCCCCGCCCCGCCCGTCGCGCCGGCGACCGACCCGGCCCCGGCGTCCTGCTCCTTCTACCGCGTCGCCGCGGCGACGCTGCGGCCGGTCTTCGTCGTGGACGGGTCCTTCGTCCTCCGGTTCCCGGCCGAGGTCGAGGTCCAGCGCACGCGGAACTCCTCCCGCTGGGAGACCCGCCCGAAGGCGCGCTGGATGGACCCGCCTCCGGTGCAGCACGGGATCCTCCTCCGGGAGTGGAAGAGGACGCTCAAGGGGATGCCGCCGGGAACCGCCTTCGCCCTCCTCGCCCTCTACGGGAAGAACGACGTCCACCCGTTCGAGGACGGGCGCCTCGTGAAGCCGGACCCCGCGGTCGCGAAGGACTCCGCGGAGTTCCTCGAGAAGCTCTGCCAGGCGGGGTCCTGCGGCCCCTTCGAGGCGCTCCGCGAGGCGATGCGCGCCGCGGGCCTCGACCCCGCGGCGGGGGCCGAGGACTTCCCGCGTCCCCTCGCGGACACGGTGTTCCTCCTCCAGGAGGGCTCCCCCAGGGGGGGGCGGTTCGTCGGGGCGGAGCCGGCCGTGGACGCCTTCCGGCGCCTGAACCGGTTCCGGCGTCTCGCCGTGCACTGCATCCGCATCGCCAACGGGAAGGAGGAGGCGGAGGCCACGATGAAGGGGATCGCCGCGGCCTCCGGCGGCACCTACGCCTGGTGGGACAAGCCGCCGCCGGAGTGAGGGCTCCGCCCCTTGTGCGGGGCCGGAGGGCCGGCCCGTACAATCCGGCGCTCCCGTGAGAGAGATCGTCGTCGCCACGCGCAACCGGCACAAGGCGGAGGAGATCCGCGCCCTCCTCGCGGGGCTCCCGGTCCGCCTCCTGACGCTGGACGAGGCGGGGGTGCGGGGGGAACTGCGCGAGGACGGGGAGACCTTCGCGGAGAACGCGGCGGCCAAGGCGGAGCAGGCCTCGGCGGCGAGCGGGCTCTGGGCGCTCGCGGACGACTCGGGCCTCGAGGTGGACGCGCTGGGAGGCCGGCCGGGGGTGCGGAGCGCGCGCTACGCGGGCCCGCGCGCGACGGACGTGGAGAACAACGGGAAGCTCGTCGCCGAGGCCCGCGCCGCGGGCCTCCGGCGGCCTCCCTGCCGGTACCGCTGCGCGGCCGCGCTCCGGGTGACCGGGGAGGAGCCCGCGCTCCGTCGGCTGCTCGAGGCGGGCGCCCTCCCGGTGGAGGGGGCCGGGCCCCGCCCGGCGGAGGTCTCGCTCGACGGCCGCACGCTCACCGTGGACGGCGCGGTCGAGGGGGTCCTGCTCGACGCCCCGCGCGGGGGCGGCGGCTTCGGCTACGACCCGTACTTCCGGATGGAGCCCCCCGGGAAGACCATGGCGGAGCTCGCGCCCGCGGAGAAGAACCGCGTCTCGCACCGGGCCCGCGCCTTCGGCCGGATGCGGGCGGTCCTGGGGGCGCTGCTGGCGGCGGAGGCCCCCGCGGGGCCCCGGCGGGGGGCGCCTTGAACCCCGCCGACATCCGCAACTTCTGCATCATCGCCCACATCGACCACGGCAAGTCCACGCTCGCCGACCGGATCCTGCTCCGCTGCGGGGCCATCTCCAAGCGGGAGATGCACGACCAGATGCTGGACTCCATGGAACTGGAGCGGGAGCGGGGGATCACGATCAAGGCCAAGGCCGTGGCGCTCGAGTACGAGCACGGGGGCCGCCACCACCTCCTGAACCTCATCGACACCCCCGGCCACGTGGACTTCTCCTACGAGGTCTCGCGCTCGCTGGCCGCCTGCGAGGGGGCGCTCCTGCTCGTGGATGCGGCCCAGGGGGTCCAGGCCCAGACCATGGCGAACTTCTTCCTCGCGCTCGACGCGGGGCTGGAGATCGTCCCCGCCCTCAACAAGGTGGACCTCCAGTCCGCCCGCCCCGACGAGGTCATCGCCGAGATGGAGACCTCGCTCGGGATCCGCGCCGAGGACGTGCTGCGCGTCTCCGCCAAGACCGGCCTCGGGGTGGAGCAGGTCCTCGAGGCGATCGTGACGCGCGTCCCGCCCCCGAAGGGGGACCCGGCCGCGCCGCTGCGCGCCATCGTCTTCGACTCCGTCTACGACGAGTACCGCGGCGTGGTCGTGTTCCTGCGCGTGCGCGAGGGGACGATGCGGAAGGGGGACCGCGTCTTCACGCTGGGGACGCGGCGGACCTACGAGGTCCTCGACCTCGGGAAGTTCCGGCCGCGGCCGGAGTCGATGAAGCAGCTCGGCGCGGGCGAGGTCGGCTGGCTCGTCGCCAACATCAAGACGATCCACGACGTGAAGATCGGGGACACCTTCACGCACGAGGCCGACCGCGACCGGGTGCAGCCGCTGCCGGGCTACCGCGAGCCGAAGCCCATGGTGTTCTGCGGGCTCTACCCGACGAGCAACTCGGACTTCGAGCCGCTCCGGAAGGCCCTGGAGAAGCTCCACCTCCAGGACTCCGCCTTCACCTACCACCCGGAGTCGAGCGACGCCCTCGGCTTCGGGTTCCGGTGCGGGTTCCTCGGGCTCCTCCACATGGACATCGTGCGGGAGCGCCTGGAGAGGGAGTGGAGCATGGACCTCGTCCAGACCGCGCCCAACGTCACCTACGAGGTGGTCCTGAGCGACGGCGGGGTGCAGCGGATCGAGCGGCCCGCGGACCTGCCGGACACGCAGCTCCTCCGGGAGTTCCGGGAGCCCCTGGTCCGGGTCTCCCTCATCCTCCCGGCGGAGACCATCGGGGCGCTCATGAAGGTCTGCGAGGACCGCCGCGGGACCTTCGTGCGCACCGAGTACCTCTCCACGGAGCGGGTCGTCCTCACCTACGACCTCCCCCTGGCCGAGATCCTCTACGACTTCTACGACCTCCTGAAGTCGGCCACGAAGGGCTACGGGACGATGGACTACGACCTCCTCGGGTTCCGGCCCGCGGACCTGGTCCGGATGCGCATCCTCGTGGCGGGGGAGGAGGTGGACGCGCTGTCCACCATCTGCCACCGGGAGGAGGCGGATCTGCTGGGGCGCGAGGTCCTCAAGCGCCTCCGCCGCGAGATCCCCCGGCACCTGTTCGAGGTGGCGCTCCAGGCGGCCGTCGGGGGCAAGATCGTCGCCCGCGAGAACATCGCGGCGCTGCGCAAGAACGTGACGAGCAAGTGCTACGGGGGCGACATCACCCGCAAGAGGAAGCTCCTCGAGAAGCAGAAGGAGGGGAAGAAGCGCATGAAGCAGATCGGCGGCGTGGACATCCCCCAGAAGGCCTTCCTCGCGGTCCTCTCGTCGCGGGGCGGCGGCGACGAGGAGGGGGGGAAGCGGTGAGCGGGGCCGAGGCATCCCCGGCCGTTCCTCCCGCGCCCGCGGCCCCGCCCGCGTCGGGCGGGGCGATCCTCGCCTGGGCCATCGGGGGCGGGGCCCTCTGCGGGAGCGTGGACCTCGTCGCCGCCGTACTGGCGGCGGTCGGGGACGTCGATGCCCACAGGAAGGCCGTCCTCCCCGCGGCCGTGGCGGCTTTCGCCTCCCTCGCCGCGGGGGTGTTCGCTTGGCGGAGGCCCCGGCGGGCCCTGTGGGTCCCGGTCGCCTTCCACGTCCTGGTGGCCGCGGCGGCCCTCCTCATCCTCCCGCGGACGATGAAGACCGCGCTGCCGGTCTTCCTCCTCGTCCCCGGCTGGCTCCACGTCGCCGCGGCGGTCCTCGCCGCGGGGGGGGCCCTCGGGGCGGCGCGCCTCGCGGAGGAGGAGGAGCCGGAGGCCGTGGGGGCGGCCGCCCGCGCGGTCCACGAGAACTTCGAGTCCGTGGTCGTGGCCATCGTGTTCGCCCTGGTCGTCCGCCACTTCGCGGTGGAGGCCTTCAAGATCCCCACCGAGTCCATGTCCCCGACGCTGCTCGGGGACCACGCCGGGCGCGGGCCGGGGGACCGGGTGCTCGTGGCCAAGTGGCCGGCGCTCCTCTCGAGGCCGGGGCGGTACGAGGTCTGGGTCTTCCGCTACCCGCTGTTCCGGCCCCAGGCGTTCATCAAGCGGCTCTGCGGGCTCCCCGGGGAGAGGATCGAGATCCGGGGCGGGGATCTCTACGCCGGGGGGGTGGTCACCCGCAAGCCCCCGCGGATCCGCGAGGCGATGTGGTTCCCCGTCTGGCCCGACCCCTGGACCCCGCGCCCCGCCTCCGCCTGCTGGAGCGGACCGGGCTGGCGCCTGGACGGGGCCGCCTTCCGCGTCTCCGGGGCGAAGGAGAGGAGCCTGCTCGCGTGGAGTACCCCCGTGACGGACGCGACCCCCGGGGGCGGGGGCAGGAACCCGGTGGGGGACCTCCGGGTCCGGTTCGAGGTCGGGGACCCGGAGCCGGGCACGAAGGTCGTCGCGCGGGTCGTCGGCAGGGCGGGCCCCTGCGAGGTGGTCCTCGACGCGGCCGGGGGCGGTGGGCGGTCCTCCACTCCGGCGGGGGAGGTCGTCCTGGCGGACGTCCCCGCGCTCGCCGGCCGGGAGGTGGAGGTCTGCTTCGCCGACCTGGAGTGGCGCGTCCTCGTGGACGGGACGGAGATCGCCCGCGCCGACCTCCCGGAACCCGGGGACTCGCCGGCCAACCCCTCCTACCACGCGGCCTTCGGCGTGGAGGGCGGGGGGGCGTCCTTCGGCGAGGTCCGCCTGGACCGCGACGTGTTCTACACCAGGGAGGGGCAGACCGATTTCCAGGTCCCCGCGGGCCACTACCTCTTCCTCGGCGACAACAGCAAGTCCTCCTCGGACGGGCGGCGCTGGGTGGGCCGCGTCGTGACGGAGAAGGGCCCGGGAGGGAGGACCTGGCGCTCGGACTGGAAGGAGGCCGAGCGGTGGAAAGAGCAGGACGGGGAGATCCGGTTCCTCGACGAGGAGGGGATCGCCCGCGTCGTGCGGCGATCCGACGTCGAGATCGGCGAGGAGAGGGTCTCCTTCGTGGCCGAGGAGGACCTCGTGGGCCGCGCCTTCGCCGTCTTCTGGCCGCTCCCCTTCACCACCGCGACGGGCGGGCGGCTGAAGCTCCTCAGATGAACCCCGCCCGTGCCCGCCCGCTCCCCGCGGCGTTCCTCCTCGCCGCCGCCCTCGCGGGATGCGTCGCCGACCCCTACCGCGACCCGCTCCCGGGGCACGAGGCCTCCGTCCGGCTCGCCCCGGCCGGGGAGACCGCCGAGACCCGCTGGCCCCTGGCCTACCGGCGGGGGGCGGTCTTCCTCGTCTCGAACCCCGGCCCGGGGCCCGTGGAGACGGTCCTCGTGGAGATCCTCGGGGCGCGGGAGCTCGTGGAGGCGGAGGTGCTCGATCGGCCCGGCGCCGGGACCGCGATCCTCCGCGCGCCCCAGGGGAGCTGGTCGCGGGCCGCCCTGGTCGGCACGCCGGGGACGCGCCTCCTCGAGCCCGGGGAGTCGCTGCGCCTCAGGCTCTACGTCCTCGGCGACCCCGGCCGGATGGGGGTGCGGTTCGAGGTGCCCGGGGACGTCCGCAATTAAGCAATTAACCTGACCCTGTCAGACGCCGCCGGCTCCACTTAATTGCTTAATTGCGGACGTCCCCTTTTGGCGGCTGCGGCAGGTCGATGGTCCGGTCCATGGACGGCTCCTCGGAGGGCGGCGCGGGGAAGGGCGGCGCGGGCGCGCTCCCGGGCGGCGGAAGCTCGGCCGTGACCGGCTCCTTCTCGCCGCCGGGCGAGGGGGTCGCCACGGGTGCCTCCTCGCCGGGCTTCCCGGCGGGGGCGCCCGGCGCGGCCCCCGGGGCCGGCCCCTCGCTCGACATCGCGCGCCTGAGGAGCATCTCCGCCTCCCGCGCCATGGACCGCACCTTGTCCTCGGCGCCCACCTGCCCCGCCCCGCGGGCGTCGGCCACCGCGGCCATGAGAGTCCCGTCGTTCAGGCAGGAGATGAAGCAACGCACCACCTCGGGGTCGAAGTGGACCCCGCTCCCGTCCCGGATGATCTGGAGCGTCTTCTCGATCGGGAGCCCCGGCCGGTAGGCGCGGTCGGAGTGGAGCGCGTCGAACACGTCCGCCACGGCCAGGATCCGGGCCTCCAGGGTGATCCCCTTGCCCGAGAGCCGCTCCGGGTAGCCGGTCCCGTTCCACTTCTCGTGGTGCTGGCGCACCATCGGGGCGACCTCGGACAGGACGGTGATCGGGAGCACGATCTGCGCCCCGACCGCCGGGTGGAGCTGGATGACCAGGAACTCCTCGCTGGTCAGCTTCCCGGTCTTGTTGAGGATCACGTCGGGCGTGCCGATCTTCCCGATGTCGTGGAGGATCCCGGCGCGCTCGACGACCCGGCGGCGCGCCGTTTCCAGCCCGACCTTCTCGCCGATGACGTCGGCGTACCGGCCCACGCGCTCCATGTGGCCGCGGGTGTAGGAGTCCTTCGAGTAGACCGCCTGGACGAGCGCCATCACGGCCTCGATGGCGTTGCGCTCGGCCGCCGCGCGCTCCCCCCGCAGGTGCTGCACCTCGGCCGCGGCGCGCTGGAGGCGGCGCTTCTCCACGACCCGGTTCACGGTGAGGAGGACCTCCTCGAAGTCGAAGGGCTTGCGGAAGTAGTCGTAGGCGCCTCGCTTGATGGCCCCGATGGCCGTGTCGAGCTCCACGTTCCCGGTGATCATCACGACGTCCACGGAGGGCCGGGTGCGCTTGACCTCGCCCAGGAGGTCGAGGCCCGACATCCGCGGCATGTTGATGTCGGTGACGACCAGGAAATAGTCCCGCTTCCCGAACTTGTCCGCGGCGTCCTTCCCGTCCACCGCGGTATCGACCTCGTACCCGTTCTGGCGGAGGAAGATGGCGACGGGCTCGCGGATGTGGGGCTCGTCGTCCGCGACGAGGATCAGCCGCTCGGTGACGCCGTCGTCCGCCATCAGGCCCCGCCGGGGGTCCGGGCGCCCGCCACGGC
>CAZKTF010000084.1:10025-14573 GCA_964555565.1 uncultured Planctomycetota bacterium
GCCGTCCATGCTCGTACCTTGGATGTCCGCCATGTCCGGGCCTCGCCGCCGGAACCCAGCTCGAAGGAGCGGCCGAGGTAGATCTTCCGGACGAACTCGTTGTTCACGAGCGCGGCCGGCGGACCGTGCTCGGCGATCCTGCCCGCGTAGATGATGTAGGCCCGGTCCGTGACGTTCAGGGTCTCCCGCACGTTGTGGTCCGTGATGACGAGGCCGATGCCGCGGTCCCGGAGCGTGCGGAGGATCCCCTGGATCTCCTCGACCGCGATGGGGTCGATCCCGGAGAAGGGCTCGTCGAGGAGGAGGAGCGCGGGTTCCATCGCCAGCGCCCGCGCGATCTCGAGCTTGCGGCGTTCCCCGCCGGAGAGCGTGTCGGCGCGGCTCCCCCGGAGCTTCTCCAGCCCGAGCTCCGCGATCCGCGCGTCGGCGCGCGCGCGCCGCTCCGGCGCGGGGAGGTCGAGGGCCTCGAGGACCGCCAGGACGTTGTCCTCGACGGTCATGCCGCGGAACACCGAGGCCTCCTGCGGGAGGTAGCCCAGGCCGGCCCGCGCCCGCACGTGGGTCGGGGCGTGGGTCACGTCCTGCCCGCGGAGGAGGACCTGCCCCTCGTCGGGCCGCACGAGCCCGAGCGTCATCTTGAAGGAGGTCGTCTTCCCGGCCCCGTTGGGCCCCAGGAGCCCGACGATCTCGCCCGCCTCCACGGAGAAGGAGACGTCGTCCACCACGCGCCGGCGGCGGTAGGACTTCGCCAGGTGGAGGGCCTCGAGGAGCGCCAGCGGGCTACCCTCCCTTGAGGGCCAGGACGGCCTTCGTGAGCGCGGGGGCGATCTCGAAGACGTCGCCCACCACCCCGTAGTCCGCCACCTTGAAGATCGGGGCCTCGGCGTCCCGGTTCACCGCCACGATGCAGCGCGAGGAGGACATCCCCGCCAGGTGCTGGATCGCGCCGGAGATCCCCAGGGCCACGTAGAGCTTGGGGGCCACGGTCTTCCCGGTCTGGCCGACCTGCTCGCTGTGCGGGCGCCAGCCCGCGTCCACGACCGCGCCGAGGGCCGCGGCCAGCTCCTCCACCAGGTGGAAGTTCTCGGGGCCCCTGAGCCCGCGCCCCCCGGAAACCACGATGTCGGCCTCCGTGAGGTCCACCCGCTTCGCGGCCGGCGCGAGGACCTCCTTCGCCACCGTGCGGACGTCGGACGGGGGCACGCCCGGGTCGAGCGTCTCCACCGGCGCGGCGGCGCCCGGGGCGCCCCCGGGGGAGAAGGCGTTGGGACGGAGCGACGCCACGGTGACCGGCCCCGTCCCCTCGACGGTCGCGTAGGCCCGGCCCGCGTAGACCGGCCGGCGCCAGAGCACCTTGCCGCCGACGACGGAGGCCCCCGTGCAGTCCGACACGGGGGAGGTCCCGAGCCGGGCCGCCGCCGCGGGCGCGAGGTCCTTCCCCATGGCCGTCGCCCCGAGGAGGACGAGGGAGGCGTCGGCGGCCTTCGCGGCCGCGGCGAGAGCGCGCCCGTAGGCCTCCGGGGTGAAGCGCGCGAGCGCCGGGGACGCCATCGCCCAGACCCGATCCGGACCCAGGCGCGCCGCCGCCTGCGCCGCCTCCGCGGCGGCGGGCCCGGCCGCGACGGCCCGGAGCGGGACCCCGAGCGCCTTCGCGATCCGCGCCCCCTCGCCGAGGGCCTCCAGGGACGGCTTCTTGAGCGTCCCCCCCTGCGACTCCACGAAGACGAGCACGCTCCCCATGGCTAGAGGACCTTCGCTTCCTCGTGCAGGAGTCTCACGAGCTCCGGGACGGCGCCCGCGCCGGTACCGACGACGCGTCCCGGCGGCCGGGGCGGGGGGGGCTCGAGGCGGACCGTCCGGACCTGCGCGGAGGCGGCCGGGGCGGGCTTCTCCACGAGCGGCTTCTTCTTCGCCGCCATGATCCCCTTCAGCGAGGCGTAGCGCGGCTCGGCGAGGCCCTTCTGCGCGGTCACCACGCAGGGGAGCGTGGCCTCCAGGGTCTCGGTCCCTCCCTCGACCTCGCGGTGGAGGAGCAGCTTCCCGCCCTCCACGTCGAGCTTCGTCACGAAGGAGACGCAGGGGCGCTCGAGGAGGGCGGCCACGAGGTGGGGGACGGCGGCCTGGTCGGTGTCGATGGCCTTCCAGCCGAAGAGCACGAGGTCGGGGCCGATCTCGCGCAGCGCCTGGGCCAGGGCCCCCGCCGTGGACGCCGCGTCGCGCTCCCCGCCGGAGTCCACGAGGAGGAGCCCCTCGTCGGCCCCCATCGCCAGCGCGGTGCGGACCTCCTTGGAGGCCTCCTTCGGCCCGAGGCAGACCGCGACGCACTTCTCGGCGAGGCCCTTCTCCCGGAGCTGGAGGGCCCGCTCCAGCGCGATCTCGTCGTAGGGGCTGAGGATCCACTCGATCCCGGCGGGGTCGATCGTGCGCCCGTCCGCGGCGACCCGGATCCTGGCCGTCGTGTCGGGGACCCGCTTGATGCAGACGGCGACCTTCACGCGCGATCCTCCCATGCCGGGGGCGACCCCGGGGGACGCCGGGAGGGCGGATCGTAAGGGGGCCGCGGGAGGGCGGGCAAACAAGACCACCGGCGCGCCGGCGTCTTCGCGGGGCGTCGCCACCCGTGGCCTCGTGGTGACGTCGTCCCGCTGCGGCCGGGGAGCGTCTCCCGCGCGCGACGGATCCGCGTGACGCCGGTCAATCGGGGCCGTCCCGCGGCGGCACCGGAGTTGCGCCCCGACCGCCCGCGGGGACCCGCGTCTCCCGCGCCCGGGGGTACCGTGGCGAACCGCCTGCCGCTCCTCCTCTCCCTCGCCGCGCACGCGGCGCTCGCGACCGCGGCGAGCCTGGTGCCTCCTCCGGCGCCCCCGGCGCACCGGCGCCCCGCCATCTTCGCGGGCCGCTTCGAGGAGCTCCCGGCGCTGGAGGAGCCTCGCCCGCCGGACCCGGAGCCGCCCGCGCCGTCCCCGCCGCTCCCCCGGGACCAGCCGGAACCGCTCTGCGCGGAGGAGGAGGTCGCCGCGGCCGGGCCCCCGGAGGAGGCCCCGGGGGCGGACGGGGATTGGCTGCCGCTCCCCGGAGACGAGGCCTTCACCATCGGCCTCGGCGGGGGCCGGCGGCGCCGCCGCCCGCCCGCCGCGGCGCCCGGGGAGGAGGCCCCTGCGGCCCGTGAGGCCGCGCCCCCCGTGCCGCAACCGGATCCACCCCCCGCCCCTCCTCCCGAGGAGGGAGGCGTGCCCTCGGCCCCGAGGCCCCGCGAGGGGAAGTGCCCGCAGCCCGACTACCCTCCGGCGGAGAGGGAGAGGGGGGTCGAGGGGTCGGTCGTGCTCCGGGTCCGGATCGGCGCGGACGGGGAGGCCCTGGCGGTCGAGGTGGACTCGTCGAGCGGGTCCGCGGCCCTCGATGCGGCCGCGGCCGCGGCGGTGGCCGACTGGCTGTTCGACCCCGCGCTGCTCCGCGGCGTGCCCGTGGAGGCCGTCGCGCGGGTGCGGGTACGGTTCCTCCTCCGGCGGTGGGGGCCCGGGTGCTGAGCACGGAGAGCCGGATTCCCGTCCCGACCGCGGAGCCGGGGGAGAGGAGCCTCATGTTGCGAACGGGTCCGAAGCGGGTCGTGCCGGCGGTGCTTCTCGCCGTCGCGTGGGCCGGGAGCGCCGAGGCCCAGGACGCACCGGGCCCCGCGGGGGCCGCGCCGCCCGCCGCCGCGAAGCCCGCGGCGGAGGCCCGGGCGGAGGAGCCCGCGCCGGAGGAGATCGCCGAGGTCACGGTCACGGCCACGCGCACGAGCCGGGACCCCTTCGAGCTCCCCATGACGATCTCCATCTTCGACCGGGAGGAGATCCAGCGGAGCGGCACCTTCGTCGCGCTGAAGGCCCCGTCGCGGCGGGAGGCCGGCATCTGGTACGACGAGCGGACGGGCACCACGACCGACCCCATCATCCGCGGCTTCGCGGGGTTCAACCTGCTCGCCCTCGTGGACGGGAACACCCTTTCCACGCTCTGGGGGGAGGGCGGCTTCGGCGCCGACGACATGTACGGGAAGATCGACCCCGAGATCGTCGAGCGGATCGAGGTCATCCACGGGCCGTCCTCGGCCCTCTACGGGTCCAACGCCCTCGGGGCGGTCGTCAACGTGATCTCGCGGTCGAGCCCCCTCGCCTTCACGGACGGCGGCTGGGCCTGGGGGACGCGCTCGAAGCTGGACTTCGCCTCCGTGAACGACGCGGCCGGGTTCCGGCAGGAGGTCTTCGGAGCCGCGCCGCAGTTCCGCTTCCTGCTGGGCGGCTCGGCGCGCCGGTTCGAGGACGTCCGCGGCGGCGGGGACCTCGGGCTCCTCGCCCCGAGCGGCGGCCGCGAGCGGAACTGGGACTTCTCCGGCGAGGCCCGCCTGGGCGAGGGCCGCGCGCTGCGGTTCACGGTGCAGGACGTCCACCGCGACCACGTCCGGCGCTACTACCGGCCGACCCAGGACAACGCCAACGACCGGGAAGCCGTGGCCCTGCTGAGGGATCCCCTCATTGTCTGACCCCGGTCGTAGTTTCCATTCATGAGCCC
>CAZKTF010000085.1:0-10511 GCA_964555565.1 uncultured Planctomycetota bacterium
CTCTACACAAAACTCCGGGTAGTCGATTGTCTCACGCATGTTGGCACGGAGGGAACGTGAGGAGTTGAGGGAAGAAGTACCAGTCCAGGGGGGGCTGGCCACCACCGCCGGTAGACGGTGGCATGCTCCTCTGGGTGGATGCCGCCGTGCCAGCACCGAACGCCGTTGCGCCAAACGGGATCATCAGCCATCCTGCGAGCCCGCACTGTGGGAGCAACACCTGTCGCCCATTGGCAGCAAGCGATTCGACAGCCCTCCGAAGGCCACGCAACGACTCGGGCCTGTGCACAGGTCTCCGCCCAGGTGGAGCCGATGAGAGTCGCATTCGCAGGTACACCGGGGCCTTTGGAATCTCGACCAACTCATCCAGCAGGTTGTTCCGCTCCTTGTCGTCCCTGAACACGGCCTCGGTGGCAGTCAGACCGATGATGACGAGTCGTCCCTTGGCGACGGACTCGCCGAAAGACCTCCTAGCAAAGTCCATGGTCGCATCGAGGGCGTCGCGGTTGCCGGTGACGCCATGAGTGAGGCAGGGTGTGACGACAACCGTGGCGCCGCATTCGACCTGTGCCGTTAGCGCTTGGGTGACGAAACGCGGACGATTGGCGGCAGGGGATGACTCCTGCAGGTAGGAGAACTCTCTTCGGGCGACGCCTCGATGGCTGAAGTCCTGCTCCATCCGCTGGTACTCCGGATCGGCGATCACGAAGTCGGTGCTTTTCGAAAACTCGCGCACCATCATCTGCGTGGTTGAAGGCAATTGTCGCGGGACCCATGCTGTCGCCCCGAGCTTCCACGACGGGTGTGTCCTTCGGATAGCCCTCAGAGTCTCCTCGACCAGAGTCCATGACTCTGAACCGACATGGGCTAGGAAGCTGGATCTCGGGATCTTCGTCACTTGTGGCCCTCCAAGTCAGCAAGTGCGCGAGCACCATCTAGGCGTTCATGCCCGTTGTGCGACAGAAGTCTGACCGTGACGTCGGTGATATCACGAGACCACCGGGCGCGCGCGGCCTTTGGAATCGTGGGTGGACCCTCGGCGATCTTGTCGTGCAGCGATTGGACGCTCATGCCCGGCTTCGTAGCAAACGGATGCTGGCCCGTACCGGCTTCGAACACAACCACACCAACCGAGAACAGGTCGCTTCGGGTGCGTGCGCGCTCGCCTCTCAGCTGCTCGGGGGACATGTAGCCAACGGTTCCCCGAAGGCCGGGGTAGACAGTGTGGGTTGACATGCCGAGGACCCGAGCCAGTCCGAAATCGAGTAGGACAGGCCGACCCCATTCACCGCCTCGTAGAGCCACGTTGGCGGGCTTGATGTCTCGGTGGATGATCCCGAGGTCGTGAATCTCTGACACTCCAGCGAGCAAGCCTGAAAGGAACGCCCGGAGATCGTCGGCAGTTCCAGGAAAGCTGCCCGCCACCAACGCATCTCGCACGGTGCCGCCGTCTATGAACTCGCACTCCAAGAAGCGGTAGCGCTTGCCGGCGGCCTCAAAGTCACCAGCGCGCCTGAGTCCCATGACATTGGGGTGATCGACGGCCTTGAGGCTGGTGACCTCCCGCTCCCAGAGATACTCTGGACTGTCGGGAAGATGGATCACCTTGAGTGCGTACTCGTCGTCGCCGCGGACGGCTCTGAAGGTTGTCCCGTAGGTGCCGTTCCCGAGTCGCTCGAGTACGTCGAAGGCTCCCAGTCCCTCGGCGATCAGCTCGGGCGTGAGTTCGTCCTTGGGATCAGGCACTGCTACCCCCTAGCTCCAGCGTCGGCGATGAGGTGGCTCCCTGGGCAAGATCCTAGGCGGGGCGAGTGTCGGAGGCAAGCCAGGACTCGTGAAGCGGACCTAGAATGGTGTCCGTCCTGGTGTCCCCCACGCGATCGACCCTCGGGCCCTTCGGGCTTCCGCGAGGATCCGCAGGGAGACGGGACGCCGCGGAGCGGCTCGGTCCACGAGGTCCCGCGTCTCCCGCGTCCCGTAGTCACGGGCGGACTTCCGGAGCCTGTCGGGGTCGAAGCGTCCTGCCGACATGGCCGAGCGAAGCGCCCCCTCGAGCTGACTCAGGGGCATCCCGACCGACCTGTGGTTGAGGAGAAGGTCGATGACGTACCACTCGGGGGAGGGGTGCCTGGGGAAGCGGACCCGACGAAGGTGGAGCTGCCTGTTCCCGAGCTTCAGGGTGAAGGTCCTCTTGGTGTTGTAGACCCAGGTATCCGCGAAGACGGCCGTTGACCGCAGCCCCAGGCTGTTCCACTGCGTCGGCCCTGTGAAGACGTAGGGCGAGCGCTTCAGGAAGGCGCGAAGGACTTCATCGTCACTCGGTGGAACCGGTCCGAACGCGCCCTGCCGCGGGCAGGCGTAGAGCCCCTGCGACAGGCGCGTGAGCCTCCCATCCCGTTCAAGTCGCCTGGCAAGGCGGGTGGCGTTCTTGTCCCACCGGCTCAGGTCCGCGGTTCGGTAGACCTTCCCGGGCTTCAGGGCGGGCTTTGTGGGGGTTCGCATTGCTGCCTTTCTGTATGAAGTATTCGGTAGAAAACATACCGTATGGCAGGTGGTGTGTCAAGGACACTTACGGTGAGTGGAGGTGGCAGACTGAGCTATCACCTCGCAAGCCATTGCCAAGAATGCAGTTATGTCCTAGGCAATGCAAGCAGTGGACACAGTCGGTTGTGCCTCTTCATCGTGCCGGGCGCTCCCGGGCACCCAGCGCCCGCGCGAGGAAGGGCCCCGTTGCGCCGGTCGATCGCGCCACCTGCTCCGGGGTCCCCTTCGCCACTACGCGGCCCCCCTCGGCGCCGGCGCCGGGCCCGAGGTCCACGACCCAGTCGGCGCACTTGACGACGTCGAAGCTGTGCTCGATGACGACCACGGTGTTCCCCAGGTCCACGAGCCGCTGGAGGGCCCGGAGGAGGACCTCCACGTCGGCGAAGTGGAGCCCCGTGGTGGGCTCGTCGAGGACGTAGAGCGTGCGGCCGTGCTCCATCTTCCCGAGTTCCGAGGCGAGCTTCAGGCGCTGCGCCTCGCCTCCGGAGAGCGTCGTCGTGGGCTGGCCGAGCGCGAGGTAGCCGAGGCCCACCTCCTCGAGGAGGGAGAGGAGGCGGTGGGCCCGGGGGAACGCGGCGAAGAAGGGCCGCGCCTCCGAGACCGCCATGTCCAGGACGTCGGCCACGTTCTTCCCCTTGAACCGGACCTCGAGCGTCTCCTCCGAGAACCGGCGCCCGCCGCAGACCTCGCAGGGGACGAGGACGTCGGGGAGGAAGGTCATCTCTACGCGCACCCGACCCTGCCCGTCGCAGGACGCGCACCGCCCGCCCGCGACGTTGAAGGAGAAGCGCGAGGGGCTCCACCCCCGGATCCGCGCCTCCTCCGTCCCGGAGAAGATCGTGCGCAGCTCCCCCATGACGTCGGCGTAGGTGGCCGGGACCGAGCGCGGGGTCTTCCCGATGGGGGCCTGGTCGATCTCGAGGACCCGCTCCACGGCCTCGTGGCCCGAGAGCGTGGCGTGGGCCCCCGGGGCCGGGGTCTTCAGCCCGAGGGCCCGGGCCACGGCGCGCAGCAGGACCTCGCGCACGAGCGTGGACTTCCCGCTCCCGGACACCCCCGTCACGCAGGTGAACCGCCCGAGGGGGAAGCGGACCGAGAGGCCGCGCAGGTTGCGGGCCCGGACCCCCGCGAGCGCGATGGCCGGGCCCCGCGGGGCCACCGGGCGGCGCGCGGCGGGGAGGGCGATCCCCCTCTCCCCCCGCAGGAACGCCCCCGTGACCGATCCCGGGTGGGCGGCGACCTCCGCGACGGTCCCCTCGGCCACCACCCGGCCCCCGTGCACCCCCGCGCCGGGCCCCAGGTCCACGAGGTGGTCCGCCGCGCGGATCGTGGCCTCGTCGTGCTCCACGACCACCACCGTGGCGCCGCGCGTCTTCAGGCGCGCGAGCGAGGCGAGCATGCGCTCGTTGTCCACGGGGTGGAGGCCGATGGTGGGCTCGTCCAGGACGTAGCAGGCCCCGTGGAGCCCCGCGCCCACCTGGGCCGCGAGACGGATCCTCTGGGCCTCGCCCCCGGAGAGGGTCCCCGCGGGGCGGTCCAGCTCGAGGTAGCCGAGCCCCATCTCGCGCACGAAGGAGAGCCGCGCCAGGGCCTCCCGGAGGATCGGCTCCGCGACGGCCGCGTCCCGCCCCTCGAACCGCCAGCCCGCGAGGAGGGACGCCGCCCCCTCCACGGTCCGGGTCGCGAGGTCGGCGATCCCGAGCCCCTTCACCCGGACCGCCAGGGCCTCGGGGCGGAGCCGCCTCCCGCCGCAGGCCCGGCAGGGCTCGTCCACCCCGCTCACCGGGCGCCCCCAGCCGTCCACCTCCTGCTTCGGGTCGGTCCCCAGCCCGTGGCACCCGGGGCAGGACCCGTGGCGCGAGGAGAAGGAGAAGGTGCGCGGCTCCGGCTCCTCGAAGGCGAGGCCGCAGGAGGGGCAGGCCCGCGCCGTGGAGAACACCCGCGGCTCCCCCTCCCCGGCGTCCGCGCGCAGGGTGCCCGCGCCCTCGGCCGCGGCCGCCGCGACGGCGGCCTCCAGCGCGCGCAGCGCCCGCCCGTCGGGGACGACCGTGGCGACGACCGCCTCGACGGTGTGCTCCCCGTGGCGCCCGAGCGCCGGGGGCGGCGCGACCGGGAGGTACCTCCCGTCCACGCGGGCCTCGCGGAAACCCTTCTTCTCCAGGCGCTCGAAGACCTCCCGGTGGAACCCCTTCTTCCCGCGCACCACCGGGGAGAGGAGCCGCACCTCGCGCCCCCGGTAGTCCGCGAGGACCGCGTCCGCCACCTGCCGGACCGTGGAGGCCGCGATGGGGAGGTCGCAGCGCGTGCAGTGCTGCACCCCCAGGCGCGCCCAGAGGAGCCGGAGGAGGTCGTGCACCTCGGCGACCGTGGCCACCGTCGCGCGCGGGCCGGCCCGGGTCGTCCGCTGGTCCACGGAGATCGTCGGGGGGAGCCCCTCCACCAGGTCCACGTCCGGGCGCTCCATCTGCTGGAGGAACTGCCGCGCGTAGGAGGAGAGGCTCTCGATGTAGCGGCGCTGGCCCTCGGCGAACAGGGTGTCGAAGGCCAGGGAGGACTTGCCGGAGCCCGAGACCCCCGTGAGGACCGTGAGCGTGCCGTGCGGGATGCGGACGGACGCGTCCCGCAGGTTGTGGACCCGCGCGCCGCGGACGACGATGGCGCGGAGGCGCGTCCCGCGGCGCGGGGAGGAAGGGAGCGTGGCGGGGGACGTGGTCGGGGCTATCGCGCCACCTCCGCGTACCCCAGCGCCCGCAGCGACTCCCGGATCGTCTCCGCCGCCTCGTCCATCTTCCGCGGGTCCGGGTCCGTCTCCTGCCGGACGAAGTCCATGTCCCCGAGCCCGTCGATGGGCACGAGGTGGACGTGGACGTGGGGCACCTCGAGGCCGACCACCATCATCCCGACCTTCGCGGACCGGAACCCCCGGTGGAGGGCCTTCCCGACCGCCTGCGAGACCTTCATGACGTGCGCCGCCAGGCCGGGCTCCAGGTCGATCCAGTGGTCCACCTCCTTCCGGGGGACCACCAGCGTGTGCCCGGGGCGCAGCGGCCGGATCGAGAGGAACGCCGCGCAGAGGTCGTCCTTCCAGACGAATCGCCCGGGGAGCTCCCCGCGGAGGATCTTCGTGAACACGCTCGCCATGGGAGTCCCTCCCTGGCCCGCGCCCGGGTCACACCCGGGAGCCCTTCCAAAGTAGACCGCCCCGCCCCCGGGGCGTAACCTTCCTCCGCGCCTTCCCCGCGAGGTCCCATGCCCCGACGCCGGAGCCGAGTACGTCCGTCGCCCGCCGCGCCGCGGAGGAGCGCCTCCCGGTCCGGGCCGAAGGGTCCCTCCCCGGCGGGGAAGGCGCGGGCGAAGGGAGAGCGCGGCGAGGCGCGGCTCCGCGACACCCCGGACCTGGAGGCCATCGGGCGGCTGGCCGGCGGCGTCGCCCACGAGTTCAACAACCTCCTCACGGCGATCCTCGGCTACGCGGAGCTGCTCCTCGGGCGCCTCGACCCGGGGTCCCCGCTCCGGCACGAGGTCGAGGAGATCCTCGGCGCGGGGGAGCGGGCGGCGAACCTCACCCGCGAGCTCCTCGCCTTCGGGCGCCAGCAGGTCCTCCAGCCGCGGGTGATCGACCTGAACGGGACCATCGGCGCAGGCCTCCCGTCGCTCCGCCGCCTCCTCCGGGAGTCCCACCGGCTCGCGACGGACCTCTCCCCGGCGGCGGGCGCCGTGCGGGTCGATCCGGCGCAGGTCGAGCAGGTCCTGGTGAGCCTGGTGGCCAACGCGCGGGACGCGATGCCGGGCGGGGGCGTGGTCACGGTCGCCACCGCCGCCGTGGACCTCGACGCGGAGACCGCGGCCCGGCACGAGGGGATCCGACCCGGCCCGCACGTCGCCCTCTCCGTGGCGGACACGGGAGAGGGGATGGACGAGGAGACCCGGGCCCGCATCTTCGAGCCCTTCTTCACCACGAAGGGGCCGGGGAAGGGCACCGGCCTCGGGCTGGCCACGGTCTACGGGATCGTCCGCCAGAGCGGGGGCTTCATCGCCGTCGAGAGCGTGCGGGGCCGCGGCTCGCGGTTCACGATCCTCTTCCCGAGGGCCGCGGAGGCGGTCCCCTCCCCGGAGAGGGCGCCGGGGGCCCCCGGGCCGGCACGGGGGGGCGAGACCGTCCTCCTCGCCGAGGACGAGGAGCCGGTCCGGGCGATCACCCGGCTCGTCCTCCAGGGCGCGGGGTACCGCGTGCTCGAGGCGCGGGACGGGGTCGAGGCGCTGGAGGTCGAGGCCCGGCACGAGGGGCCGATCCACCTCCTCGTCAGCGACATCGGGATGCCGCGCATGGGGGGGAAGGACCTCGCCACGGCCCTCGCCGCGCGGCGCCCGGGGACGCGGGTCCTCCTCATGTCCGGCTTCGTGCACGACCCGGTCCTCCGCGCGGGGGTCCCGGGGTCCGGGGTCCCCTTCCTCGCTAAGCCCTTCGCGTCCGCGGCCCTCCTCGCCCGCGTGCGGGAGATCCTGGACGCGGCCGCCTCCTCCCCGTGACGGCGGGGGACGACCCGGGCCGGACGGTGCCGTGGACGCGGGGCCGCCGCGGGGATAGGCTTCGCGGGACTGCCGGGCCCGGGGGAGGGTCCCGGAAGGGCTCCGCGGTTCCGGGGCGGAGAGGAGGAGTCCATGGGGCGCTCTCTGACGGTGGCGCTGGCCGCGGGACTCGCCCTCTGGGTGCCGGGGGGCGACCGGGGGGCGGCGACGGCGGGCCTCCACGACCCGTCTCCTTCGCGGGCCGGGACCGGATCTGCGCGCGCGGCGCGGTTCGCGCGTCCCCCGCTGCTGTTCCTGGAGAACGGCGGCCAGGTGGACGCTCGCGTCGCGTTCTACGCCCACGCCCGGGACCGGAGTGTCTACTTCACCGTGGACGGAGTCACGTTCGACCTGCGCCGCGACGGGAGCCGTTTCGCGGTATGCCTCGACTTCGTCGGGGGCCGCCCCGGGGCGAGGCCGCGGGGGAAGGACCCCGGACCGACCCTGGTGAGCTACCTGAAGGGCCCCCGGGGGAAGTGGCGGACGGGGCTCCACGCGTTTGCCGCGGTCGAGTACCGGGACCTCTGGCCGGGAATCGACCTCGTGTACGAGGCCGTCGCGACCGGGCTCAAGTACCGCTTCGTCGTCCATCCCGGGGCGGACCCGGGTCGGATCCGGCTCCGGTGGCGGGGCGCGGCCTCGGTGGCGCTGGAGGACTCGGGGGGGCTCGCGGTGATGACGCCGCTCGGGGCGATCCGCGACGATCGGCCGGTCTCCTGGCAGGAGCGGGCAGGAGGGCGCGCTGCGGTGCCCACGGACTACGCGCTGGGGCCGGCGGCGGCGGACGGTTCCCGCGTCCTCAGATTCCGCCTCGGGGACTACGACCACGGCCTCCCGCTCGTCATCGACCCCGCCGCGGTGATGTACGCCGGCTTCCTGGGGGGCCTCGGCGACGGCGACGAGGCCCGCGGTGTCGCTGTGGACACCGCCCGCAGCGCCTACGTCACGGGAGTCACCAACTCCGACGACTTCCCCGCGACCGTGGGCGCATTCGAGACCTCCCGCTCCGGCGACCTGGACGCCTTCGTCGCGAAGGTCCTGCCGGCGGGCACGGGGTTCGCCTACGTGACCTTCCTGGGTGGCTCCGCCAGGGAGGACGTGGGCGGCATCGCGGTGGACACCTCCGGCGAGGCCACCATCGCCGGCGCGACGTACTCGGATGAGACGACCTTCCCGGTCACCGTGGGGCCGGAACTGACTTTCGCCTGTTGCCGGGACGCGTTCATCGCCAGGTTGAACGCGTCCGGCACAGGGCTCGTCTACTGTGGCTACATCAGCACCGGATCCGCCTCGGGGGTGGCCTTGGACGCCTCGGGGAGCGCCTACGTCACCGGCTACGTGTTTTCCGGGGATCTCCCGGCCCTCGTGGGGCCGGACCTGACGGGCAACGGCGGCTTCGACGCCTACGTGGCGAAGGTGAAGGCGGACGGGAGCGGACTCGACTACTGCGGGTACATCGGCGGGGCCGGCACGGATCAGGCCAACGGGATCGCCGTGACTCCGGGCGGCGTCGCGTTCGTCGTCGGCCTCACCCTCTCCGACGAGACGACGTTCCCGGTGGCAGCGGGGCCGGACCTGACCTACAACGGGGCGAGCGACGGGTTCGTCGCCCGGGTGAAGGCGGACGGCTCCAGCCTCGACTACTGCGGCTATCTCGGAGGTCCGGGCCCGGGGGAGGACTACGTGAACGCGGTGGCGGTGGACGCGTTGGGCAATGCCTACCTCACCGGCCATACCACCTCCACTTCCGCCCCGACGTTCCCCGTCGCCGTGGGACCGGACCTGACCATCAACGGCACGATTGACGCGTTCGTGGCGAAGGTGAACGCGGCGGGGACGGCGCTCGTGTACTGCGGCTACATCGGAGGGGAGTACTCGGAGGAGGGGTACGGGATCGCGGTGGACGGCTCCGGGAGGGCCGTCGTCTGCGGAACCACCTCCTCCCACGAGGGGGGCGGCAACGGCGGCGGCTTCCCCGTCACGGGCGGTCCGGGCCTCAGGAGCGGCGGGGACCAGGACGCCTTCGTCGCGCGCGTCAGCGCGGACGGCGCCGGGTTCGACTACTCCGGGTTCCTGGGAGGCTCCGACCAGGACGTGGCCAACGCGGTGGCGTTGGACGCCGCCGGGAACGCCTACGTCGTCGGCGTCACCTACTCCACGGAGTCCTCCTTTCCCGTCGCGGGCGGGCCCGACCGCACGGCCAGCGGCGCCACGGACGCCTTCGTGGCGAAGATCGTCCCGGCGAGGGGGTCCTTCCTCCTCCCGAAGAAGGTCACGGTCCGCCTGGACCCGGAGGATCCGGCGAAGAACACGCTCCTCTTCTCCGGGACCCTGGACACCGGATCCAGGGTGGTGGACCTCTCCGCCGCCGGGACCCTGGACATCGGGGTCGGGGGATACGTCCTGACGGACCTGGCCCTCGCGGCCTCCTCCAACGGCAGGATGTACCGGTTCCAGACGGCGAACGTGGATCTCAGCGTGGGGCTCTCGCCCGCGGGGAGCAGCCGGGCGTCCTTCAAGGTCAAGGTGACGAACGACCTCACGGGCATCGTGGACCCCGACGGACCCCTCGTGCTCGAGTTCTTGAGCCCCACCGTGGACGCCGCGAGCCAGGTGACCCTCGCGGGAGGAGGGTTCGCGCTCGGCCGGCTGCGCGGGGCGCTCGCCGGGCCCGACCTCTACGTCCTCAAGTCGAAGGCGACGCTGAAGGGGGGAGGCGAGGACTCGCTGGCCCTGACGGCCGGGTTCTCCACGGATGGCACGACGCCCGACGCGGCGCCCGACGTGACCGTGGGATTCGGGGACACGTTCACCGCGACGATCCCGGCGGGCTCCTTCGTCCGCAACGGGGACCGGTTCGAGTTCCGGGGCGACGCGGGCGGGGTCACGCAGGTGGTCATCGACTACGCGAAGGAGACGGTCACCCTGAAGGGGAAGGGGCTCGACCTGGGCGCGTTCGGGGACGGTCCGGTCCCCGTCGTCGTCACCGTCGGCCTCGACGCCGACCTTCGTGCGGTGCTGGTCCGCATGGGACGCAAGGGGAGCGGACTCGTCTACTGACCGCTCCGCCCGGTCCTCCGGGGGGTCGCGCTACGACCTCCCCAGCCGCCGCCGCAGGAACGCCCCCGTGTGCGAGGAGGCGTGCGCGGCGATCGCTTCGGGGGTGCCCGCGGCGACGAGGCGGCCGCCCCCCGCGCCGCCCTCGGGCCCGAGGTCGAGGAGCCAGTCGCAGGAGGCGAGCACGTCGAGGTTGTGCTCCACGACCAGGACCGAGTGGCCGAGGTCCACGAGCCGACGGAGGCCGCGGAGGAGGACCTCCACGTCGGCGGGGTGGAGGCCGGTGGTGGGCTCGTCGAGGACGAAGAGGACGCCGCCCCCGCCCGGGGTGCCGCCCGGCC
>CAZKTF010000085.1:10521-12996 GCA_964555565.1 uncultured Planctomycetota bacterium
TTCAGCCGCTGCGCCTCGCCGCCGGAGAGGGTGGTGGCGGGCTGGCCGAGCCTCAGGTAGCCGAGCCCGAAGTCTGCGAGCGGGCGGAGCGCCGCGGCGACGGCGGCGGTCCCGTCGAAGAAGCGGAGCGCCTCCTCGACGGTGAACCTCAAGACCTCGTCCACGGTCTTCCCCCGGAGCCGCACGCGGAGGACCTCCGGGCGGAAGCGCGCCCCGCGGCAGTCCGGGCAGGGGACGAAGACATCGGCCAGGAACTGCATCTCCAGGGTCTCGTGCCCCGCGCCCTCGCACCGCTCGCAGCGGCCGCCGGCGGAGTTGAAGGAGAAGGTGGAGGCGGAGAAGCGGCGGGACCGGGCGTCGGGCGTCGCGGCGAAGGCCTTGCGGACCGGGGTCCACGCGCCCACGTAGGTGGCGGGGTTGCTGCGCGGGGTCCTCCCGATGGGGGACTGGTCCACGAGCACGCAGTCCCCGAGCGCGCCCGCCCCCTCCAGCGATCGGCACGGGCCCGCCTCGCGCGCGGGCCTCCCGAGGGCGCGGAGGACGGCCGGGACGAGGACCCCCTCCACGAGGGAGGACTTGCCGCTCCCGCTCACGCCGGAGACGCCGCAGACCACCCCCAGCGGGACCTCGACGTCGAGGTCCCGGAGGTTGTTCGCCGCCGCGCCCCGGAGGCGGAGCCAGGCGGGGGGGGCCCGCCGCGCCGGGGGGAGCCGGAGGCCCGCGCGTCCCGAGAGCCAGGCCCCCGTGAGCGAGCGGGGCTCCGCGGCGGCCCCCTCGACGGGCCCCGCGTAGACCACCTCCCCGCCGCGCTCGCCGGGCCCGGGGCCCAGGTCCACGAGGTGGTCCGCGCGCCGGATGACGTCCGGGTCGTGCTCGACGACCACCAGCGTGTTGCCTCGGTCCCGGAGCCCCTCGAGGATCCCGAGGAGGCGCTCCGTGTCGCGCGGGTGGAGGCCCACGGAGGGCTCGTCCAGGACGTAGAGGGTGTTCACGAGCGAGGAGCCGAGGGCGGTGGTGAGGTTCACGCGCTGGGCCTCGCCGCCGGAGAGGGTGCGGGACTGCCGGTCGAGCGTCAGGTACTCGAGCCCGACCTCGCAGAGGTAGCCGAGGCGCGCGCGGACCTCGCGCAGGAGGACGGCGGCCACGGCCGCGCGGTCGCGGGGGAGGCGGAGCGCGTCGAAGAACCCGCGGGCCGCCGCGACGGGGAGCGCGCAGGCCTCCGGGAGGCTCCGGCCGCCGACGCGCACGAGGCGCGACTCGGGCCTCAGGCGCGAGCCCCCGCAGGGGCCGCAGGTCTCGTAGGAGCGGTACCGGGAGAGGAGCACGCGGACGTGCATCTTGTAGGCCTTCTTCTCGAGCCAGCGGAACCACCCGCGCACGCCGTACCAGCGGGTGCCGTCCCCGTCGTAGACGAGGCGGCGGGCCTCCTCCGGGAGGGCGCGCCACGCGACGTCCAAGGGGACCCCGGCGGCGCGGCAGGCGCGGGCCAGGTCGCGCCGCTCCTCCTCCGTCGAGGGGGTGCTCCAGGGCTTCACGGCCCCGCCGGCCAGCGTGAGGGTCGGGTCCGGGACGACGAGCGCGGGGTCGAGGTCCACGATCCGGCCGAACCCCTTGCAGGTCTCGCAGGCCCCGAGCGGGGAGTTAAAGGAGAAGGAGTTGGGCACGGGGGTGCGCGCGGGGAGGTCGCAGTCGGCGCAGTGGAGGGCGCGGGAGAAGCGCCGGGGCGGGAGGCCCTCGGGGTGCAGCGCCGCGCGGCCGCGCCCGAGGCGGTAGGCGGTCTCGACGGAGTCGATCACCCGGCCCCGCTTCGCGCCGCCCGCGGCCAGGCGGTCCACGACGACCTCCGGTGCCGGGTCCCGAGGGCCCGGCTCGGCGATCCGATCGACCTCCTCGATCCTCCCCCCGACGAGGAGCCGCGTGAGCCCGACGGTCCGGAGCCCGCCCACGCAGACCTCCCACGGGAGGTCGCCGCCCCTAGGGAGCGGGAAGGTGAGGAGGACGCGGGTCCCCGCGGGGAGGGCGGCGAGGGCGGCGGCGACGGCCGCCGGCTCGTCCACGGTGACCGGCCGGTCGCAGCCGGCGCAGTGCACCGTCCCCGCCCGGGCCCAGAGGAGCTTCAGGTAGTCGTGGACCTCCGTCATCGTCCCGACGGTGGACCGCGAGGTGCGGACCGTGTTCCGCTGCTCGATGGCCACCGCCGGGGGGATCCCCTCGATCAGGTCGGCGTCGGGGCGGTCCATGCGCTCCAGGAACTGGCGGGCGTAGGAGGAGAAGGACTCGACGTAGCGGCGCTGGCCCTCGGCGTAGAGCGTGTCCAGGACGAGGGAGGACTTGCCGCTCCCGCTCACGCCGGACACGACGGTGAGGGCGTCGAGCGGGAAGTCCACGTCGATGCCCTTCAGGTTGTGCTGGCGCGCCCCGCGGACGCGGATGCGGTCGGGGGTGGGGACCTCCTGCGGCGGGGGGGTGGTCGGG
>CAZKTF010000085.1:13006-14067 GCA_964555565.1 uncultured Planctomycetota bacterium
ACGGGGAGAGAAGGATCCGTCGCGGCACGCGCCGCGCGAAGTTTCGCCTGCCGGGGACCGGGGCCTCAGCCAGTTACAAACGCCCTCCGCCGAACTCCGGGGGCGCCATCGACTTGCGTCGTGCACGAGGGGTCTGACCCCTCGTGTAGCCGTATGTCTCCGCGAGAGGACAGCGTTGGAGCGTTCTCAAGCCTGTTCGCCACGGCACGGCCCTTGCGTTCTCTCGCTCGAAAGGAGGCAACAATGCGCGGTGCGACAAAGAGGGTCGGGACGCTGGTGGTGCTGGCCGTCGCGGCGGTCGCCGGGACGGGGTGCGCGGGGATGAGCGGCACGCATGCGGGCGCGCTCCTCGGGGCGCTCGCCGGAGGCGGGGCCGGCCTCGCCATCGGCCATCACAACGGCCGCGACGCCCTCGGCGGGCTCGCGGGCGCGGGCCTCGGGGCCCTCGTGGGCGGGCTCATGGGGGCGGTGGACGACGCGGAGTCCGAGCGGCACGCCGTCCCGGCGGTGGATGTCCTCGGGGACGCCGACCAGGACCTCCCGCCCGTCCCCCGGAGGCGGGTGGCGCGCACGGTGACGCGGACGCGGACGGTCTACCGGACCGTGTCGTGCCCGACGACGACCACGGAAGTGATCATCATCGACGAGTGACGGCAGACGATGGGGTCAGACCTCAGGCGCCAGCGAGCGGCTCAGCACGCCGAGTGCACTCGGCGCCTGGGGTCTGACCCCCAGTAACGCGCGTCGAGGAGGGGGCCATGCGGTGGATGCACGGGACCTGGGTCGCGGCCGCGGCGGCGCTCGCCGCGGCGGGATGCGGCGGCGCCGCCGGGGGCGGCGCCGGGTACGACGACCCCGACTCCGAGTCCCTCGACGAGGACGAGGAGGTCTATTGGGGGGACGAGGAGGACGACGACGACGGCCCCACTCTCGTGGACGTTGCCATCGCGATCTTCGGGAGCGACGACGGCGGCGGCGGCGGACCCGGGTCTGCCCCCTGGGTCGCGGCCCGCGCCGACCTCGTGCGCGCCGCGGCCGCCCCCGACGCCGACGCCCGAGGC
>CAZKTF010000086.1:0-13917 GCA_964555565.1 uncultured Planctomycetota bacterium
CATGCCCCTTCATCGGCTGCTCACGCCTCAAGATTCAACCCCGGTAAACGGGTACAATTGATCGGACGACCGGGCCGGGACGACGGGGCTGGAACCGGCCCTGGAGGGGAGGGGGAACTCGCCGTAGAGTGGCGGAGCGTGGTCGTGGACGGCGCCACGGGCCGCGAAGGGGAGGAAGGCATGGAGATCCGATTGCGTTTCGAGAGGCTGCTCGCCTACGACCACTGGGCGAACGGCCGGGCCCTCGCCTCCCTGGAGGTGCTCCCGGAGCCGCCGGCGAAGGCCCGCGTGACCCTGGGGCACCTCATGGGGGGGGAGGTGTGCTGGCTCCATCGCATGGTCGAGGGGCGCGACCCCGCGAACTGGGAGGAGTGGGAGAGCGCGGACCTTCCCTGGCTCCGGCGGTCCTGGCGGGAGGTTCTCCCGGCCCGCTGGTCCGCGTTCCTCGGGGACGCCGCGCGGTCCGCCCCGGCCCGGACCTTCTCCTACGTGAACTTCCTGGGGGAGAGCGGGAAGGGCCGGGTGGAGGACGTCCTCCTCCAAGTCCTGCTCCACTCCGCCTACCACCGCGGCCAGGTCGGCACCGCGGTCCGCGCGGCGGGGGGCGAACCTGCGGTCACCGACTTCCTCCACGCGGTGCGGACGGGGGCCCTCGCCGGCCCCGATGGGTGAGAACCCGGTCGTCTGCCCCCGGATTCACTGGAGGTCTCCTTGTCCCGGCGGAAGCATGCCGGGATCCCGCCCCCCGGGGAAGGGAGCAGCCCCGGGTCAGCAGCGCAGCCGCGGCGACTCCCGCTCCCGCTCCTGGGCGGCGGGGGAGGGGAACCCCTTCGCCTTCGCGCGGGCCCAGGTCTTCCCGATGTACTCCCAGGCGTCCGGGGTCTTGCAGGCGGTGTCGCCGTGATCGACCTCGACCTTCCCGATCCGCTTCGCGGCTGCCAGCGCCGCGACTCGCAGCGCCGCGCTCCGCCCGCCGATGGCGATGACGGCCCCGTTCATCACCTCGCGTTCGGCGTCGGGGGCCGCGTGGATCGAACGCTCGATCTCCGACAGGCGCCCGGCGAACCACGGGTCGGGGATCGACTCGTGGCGGCCGGCCAACTGCCCGACGAGCGCCCAGCCCGCGCACCGCTCCTGGCCCGGGGGCGCGGCGAGCCACCGGGCGGCCGTCGCCTCGGCCAGGGGGGACTCCGCGGCGAGCATGGCGACGTAGCCGCCGCACATCCGCACCAGGGTCTCCCGGGCCCAGCGGTCGAGTTCGGCGGAGGTCATCCGCGCGGGGTCGGCGACCTTCATCGCGAGGTTCCGGGCGTCGAAGTTGCCGGTGTCCCAGAGGGACCGGGCGAGGTCGTGATCGACGCCGATCCTCTTCACGAGGGTCTTGAGCACGGCGAAGCTCACGCCGAACATAGGCTCGGGCGCCCCGTGCCGGGCGTAGGTCTTCCGCGTCTGCGCCGATCCGGCCCGCTCCAGCGCCCCCATCGCCTCCGCCAGCGTCATGGGGGAGGCGCCCTTCCCCGCCGACGTGCGGGCCGGGGCCTTCCTCTTCGCGGTCGTCGTGCGTGCCATGTCGGGTCCCTCCCGTGGATGCCGGGGATTGTAGCGCGCCCGTCCGGAAGGCCGCCCGGTCCAGGAGACGGCCGGGACTCCACGGCTGCCCGCGGGTGGCTCCCCGGACGCGACTCTGACAGGCCCTTCGCCATGCAGACGCTCACGATCGACCCGCGATACTCGCCGAACGGGGGGATGGGGGAGTACCCCTCCCGCCATGGAGGGCCAGCGCCTCGACCTGGCGGATGCCCGTCTCGAGGACCACGCGGCGCGCGCCGAGGCTCCGGGCCTCCTCCTCCAGGGCGGCGAGGACGGCCCTCGCGACGCCCCGGCGCCGGAACGCCGGCGCGACGTACATGCGCTTGATCTCGAAATCCCCGTCCCCGATGCGCCGCACCGCCCCGCACCCCGCGGGCTCCCCCCCGAACCGGGCCACGAGGAACGTCCCGCTCCCCTCGGCGACCTCGGCGGCATCGAGCCGGAAGTGCCGTGTCCCCGGATCCGGGTACCTCGCCGTGAGTTCCCCGTCGAGGTCCCGGATCAGGCGCCGGGCGTCGGAGTCGTCGAGGCCGGTCCGGCGGACGAGAGGCGCGGTCATCCGCGGATTCTACGGAGTTCCTCCGGTGCGCCGCGCTCGATCCGAAGACGCCGCCGGGGACCGGTCGGCCCGGCAGCTCGCCCCCTGCTAGGATCCCGCGGATGTTCAACCCCCAGGCCGAACTCCTGAGCCACTTCCTTGCGGCCCGCGCGGCCGAGGTCGCCGCCGATGCGGCCAACGTCGAGGCCTGGTCAGCGGCGAACCAGGCACTCGGCAACCTGCGGGATGTCGAGCCGGACCTCGCCGCCGCCATCGAGGCCAGGGACCCGGCTCTCCTGCAGCCCATCCTCGAGCAGTGGGCCTCCGGAAAGCGCCCCCTGCCCGAGCACGATCGCGACCTGTTGAAGCGCGCCCTGAAGGCTTTTCGCAAGAGGCTGAGGGTCACGCTGCTGGACGCCGAGTCCAGCCTCGGCGGCGGCCCCATGAGCAGCGGTCGGTCTTCGGGAATCTGCGGCGTCTCGCCGCCCGGGATCTATCCCCGCGCCATCTGGCTCGAACTGGTCCGCCAGGGCCGGCTGATCAACGCCGGACAGGGGGTCTTCGAATTGCCGCCCGGACAGTAGGGAGCCGTCGGGGAACAAGTTGAATGCAGCCTCCTGGGACTCTCCGTGGCGAGCACGAATCGTCCTGGAGCAGTCCGGCTCGATGAGGTCGGTTCACGGAGTTGCTCCCTGACCCCGAGGGCGAATCCGGGGGTCTCGCTCCCTCCCTCCCGTCCTCCCGGGGGCGGGGGGGGCTACCCTGCCGTCATGTCGAACATCCGCGAGGGATCGCCCGAATGTCGCGGCGCGTAGCTCGTCTACCGCCCGACGCTCCAGCGCCCTGTAGCGGCGTCGAATGCAAGCCTGTCCTTCGAAGTACTCCACCAGGCGTGGAACGCGGTGGCGGCGCGATCCAGCAGGTCGCCATCTGATTCAGGTTCACGGCCGGCCTCGCGCTCCCGCTTCCGCGAAGCGCGCCACTCCTCCTTCGAAGGCACGGCGAAGACCCCGGGCCCCGCGATGTCCCCGAGAAACCGGGCCGCGGGCCAACGCTCCCAGTCGCCGAAGCCGTCGGGGCACATCCGGTCTGCCGACGCAGGCGCGTCCTTGGGACCGCAGCAGGGGCCGCGCGCCTCGGCCACGATATGCACGAGGACCTCAACGCCCTTGCGGCTGCCGAGGCGGGCGAGGGCCGTGCCGTATGCCGCGTACTCCCAGGGCTTCCTCGCGTCCTTGAGCCACGCTTCGAGAATCGGGACGTCCTCACGTGCGTTGAGCGTGCCCAGGAGTCTCGCGGCCTCGCACCGCTGGTCGATGCTCGGGTCCGGCCGGGAGGCGATCCACGAACGGATGACCTTCGACACCCGGTCACGGTCGGGCGCGCCCGCAAGAGCCTCCGTGACGGGCCCGTCGAGAGTGCCCGCCGCGACGGCGTCCAGGAGCGCGTCCGACGCTTCCGGTACGCCCCGCCGCTGAAGGGAGCCCAGGGCCTCGGCCACCCCTGTCTTCCCCGAGAGGAGGAGTGCCCGCAGCGCGGGCACATCCTCCTTCTCCGCGATCATTGAGAGCGCCCCGAAGGCGGCCCAGCTGCTCAAGTGCCCGCGCTTCGGGTCCCGGAGATGCGTCAGGACGGGCGCCACGGCGTCGTGCCCGAGAATGGCGATGGCCGTGTCATGGCCCGTCTGGCAGCGCTCTTCCGCCCCGTCCACCAGGACCGACCGCACGATGTCGGCGACCTGCTCCGGCGTACGCGGGATGCCGGCCTCGGGATCCAGGTGGTGCGCAAGTTCCAAGAGCCGCCGACGATAGACCTCGGGTGCGGCGTGCGCCGCAGCGACCAGCGGGACCGCGTAGAGGTCGTGCCCTTCGCAGGCGTCGGCGAAGGCCTTCCACGCTGCGGCATCGAGGGATTCCCCGGAACGGGCGACCCCCTCGACGGCCTTCCATCCGATATCGACGATACGCTTGGCCGCCGTCCTTCGGACGGGCTCGTCGGGCGACCTGAGCCTCGCGAGGCACTCTCGGATCTCGGTCCCCGTATCCGTGTCGCCATCGGCCCTGGCGGGAATCGCAGTCGCTAGGAGAAGCGCGAGGAGGAGCCACGGCCGCGACGAGAACCGCATGGATCACCTCCTGGCTGGTGCGCGCTCAGTGTATCCGGGAAAGGGCAGCCGGCAGAGAGCCCCTCCCTTGGACGGCGATCCGCGGACTCTCCACTGTCCCACACCTCCTCCTCCCTCCCGTCCTCCCGGGGGCGGGAGGATGCTGAAGGATTCCCCTTGGATGCCCCTACGGCTTGTCGGTTCGCTTGGGCGGGATGGTTACATCCTCCAGCACGAAGCGGAACCTCCTAGTTTCCCATCGGAGGGGAACGACGATTTCCAATCGCACAGGGAACTGGAGGGTGTCCTCGGAGGGCTCGGCGATGGCGAAGTCCATCGTCTCGCTGCCGCCACCGACACTGGTCCCCGTCCAGGCGACCCGACGCCCGCCCGCGTCGTGGATCTGGAACAGGTCCTGGCGATACCGGCCGGGGTCCTCGTAGAAGCCGAGGGGGAGACTCCCCTCCCGGTAGCTCCAATCAGCGATGACCTTCGTCCGTTCCGCCCCGACGCCGGTGGCGAACCCGTGCCCGAGATCCACTCCATCGCCCTCCTTCTCGAGGACGAACCGGTGGACGTCGGCCTGGGGAATCCTGGTCACAGCGAGATCGAATGCGAGCCGTCGCACGACGGTCTCCCCGGTGAGCTTCCCGCCGAGGACGATCTGGGCGGGTTCCTCGAACCCCCCGGGATAGCCGATGATCTTCTCCCGGTCGAGGGTGGCGCCGGATCCGAGTACGCAGTCATCCACCATCACCGGGGCTTCGAGGTAGTCGGGGACGGGATTCTCCCCCTGCCTCCCACTGTCGTCCACCCGCACTCGAAGGGTGACTCCCTCCACGCCGAAGGCGTTGGCCCAGCTCTCCACCCCGACGACCACGATGGTGGGAGCGACCTCCTCGGCCACTTCCGCATCGGGGCGAGTCGCCGCGTCCGTGATTGCTCCTACCCTGCAGCCGGCGAGGACCGGGAGGAGGACGCCGACAAGCCAGGCCCGGCGGCTTTCTTTCGAGGTCATGGAGTCCTCCAACGGCCATGGGAACGGCGGGTTCATGGTGACCGGGGAAGGGGTTCCGCTGAGCACGAGTTCGACGGGCCACGCCATTGCCGCCGATGGTCCCTTCCTCCCGTCCTCCCGGGGGCGGGATTCCGCATCCCCGTTACTCCGGGGGTTGCGGCTGCGATCGACCCAGCCCCGCGAGAGGAGATGTGGCAGGCGGTCGGGTCAGGAACGTGCGCCGGCGTGGAATCCCCACCGGGAATGCGGAAGCATTCTCGTGAGAGTTGCACCGCTCGGGCAGTCCGATGACCCTCTCGATCAGGGCGGACTGTTACCATCGGCCGTTCCGCGGGAGGCTCCATGAGGAGATCGACCTTCCTCTTCGGCTTGGCGATGTTCGCGGCGGGACTCGCCGTGGGCGGGCTGATCGGCTTCCAGCCGGGAGGGTCGGGATCCTCCGCCCCGCCGAAAGTCCCGTCCCCGCCCGCCGTGACGGCTCCGGCCGATGGGACCGCGGCGCCCCTCCCGGCCCGGGCAGCGCCCGCTCCCGCCGCGGGCCCTTCCGTCGCGCCATCTGCGGGGCCGCGGGTCCCCGCCTCACCGGCGGGGACGGTCCAGGGCGCCATCACGGGCTCCGTCACCGGGCCCGACGGTGCGCCGATCGAGGGGGTCCTCGTGCGGGCGACACCTTTTGAATCCGGGAAGGAGGAGGAGAAGCACCCGACCAGCCACCTCCAGCCTGGCAGTCCACCTCCACGTCTGGACGTGGAGGTGGAGGTGCGCGACTTCGCGCGGCGCCTGGGCCGCCGGGAAGCGGGAGTCCGCGAGGCCCTGACCGACGCGTCGGGGGCCTACGTCCTCTCCGGCCTTTCGGCGAAGAGCTACTTCCTCCAGGCCTGGCGCGTCGGATACCAGATCGAGCGTTCCGGCGCCTTCGTGTGGAAGCCCGTCGCCCCGGGGAGCCGGTGCGATTTCCACGCGACCCCCATCCGCCGGGTCTCCGTCTCCGTGACGCTTCCCGACGGGAAGCCGCCGGAACAGGCGGTGATCTGATGGACCCCCGTCGGCGACGGAGCGAAGGGGTTCGCCGAGTGGCGGCCGGCGGATCCCGGGGTCGAGGTGCCGCCCGGCACCTACGCGTTCACGGCGTGGGCGGGCGGCCCCGGGGAGTCCCTCTGGCCTCCGGACTTCGTCCCGGGGTCGGCGGATGGCCCGGATCCGGAGGGCGAAGCCCTCTACCGAAGCCAACCCCTGACATTCACCGTCGAAGATGGCGGCGGGGACCGGCTGGAGTTCCGGCTCGAGCCGCGCCCCGGCGTTCACGTGAGCCTGTCCTACGAAGGAGCCCACCGTCCGCGCTCGGTCCGGATCGCTGTCGTACACCTCGAGGATGCGCCTATCGGGGATCCCGCCGCTCTCCTCGCGGCGAAGGGTGTCAGGGAGAGGTGGCTCGACGGGTCCTCGGAGGCCGCCATCTCGGGCCTCGATCCCGGGAACTACCTCGTGGGCGCGACCTTCCGGGGAGGGAAGATCGGGGCGACCGCGACCGTGGTGGTCGGAAAGGGCCTCGCGCCCGTGGCCCTTCGCGTCTCCGACATCGATCCCATGGACTGGATCCGGGTCCGGGTCCTCGATCCCGACGGTCTGCCCATGCCGGACGTGCATCTGGAGTGCGGATGCCGCGGCAGCGAGTGGAGCGACACGGTGAAGGTGGGCACCGTGCCCGGGGCGGACGGCTTCTTCCACGTCGAGCACTACGCGAAGGGGGCCTCCGTTCGAGGGGGCGGCTGGACCTACTCGATGGACATCGGTGACGGGCCGTTCACCTACTTCGTCCGGGCCACCAGGGCGCGGTTCGGCACCTCGTCCGCGACCTACGATCCGGCCATCGACAGGGAGGTGACCCTCCGCTTTGCAGCTCCGGCGCTGCTTCGCGTCCAGGTTCCGGGGTTCGCCGCAAACCCTCACCGGGACCGCGCGGTCCTTGATCTGTCGTGGGAGGGAGAGGACCATCGCCCGGACCAGGAGGGGACCATCGACGCCACGGGTCTGGCCCGCTACCCCCCGGCATCGCCCGGCCGTTACGAACTGACGCTCCGGCTCGCCGCGGGGAGCAATCCGGAGGATCGGAGGACGGCGGGTTGGACGGGAATGACCGTGGCCCGCATTCCGCTGGCTCTCCCCTCTGGGGAGACGACGGTGTCCGTTCCCCTGCCGGTCTACTCCGACCTCACCGTCACCTTCGAGGGGGACGCCCCCCGCCTGCAGCGTCTCGGGCCCGACGGCGTCCCGGCCCGGGAGGAGGCCGGACGCACGGAAGAGGGCGCGGGTGCGGTCACCTTCCGGGACCTTCCCGAGGGGCGGTACCGACTCCGCGACGTCCGGCGCGGCGCGATGTGGGTGGACCTGCCGATGTCGGGGCCCCTCGCCTTCCAGCCGAACCCGTTCAATTCGTTCCTTCTGGAGGTTACCGGGGCGGGCTACGTCCGCGACCTCGGACTCCGGACCGGCGACCTCGTCGTCATGATCGAAGGGTTGGAATTCAAGGACCGGGCCTCCATGGAGAAGGCGCTGGCCACGGCCCTGTTGCGCGGGACCGCGAGGCTCACCATCCAGAGGGACCGGGCAGTCTTCGATGTGAGCGCCGACGTCCGGAAATTCCAGGAGGACAAGGGCAGCGGCTACGAGCTCTGGGTGCGGTGAGGCGCGGGGAGCGGGGGCCGCCGGCGGGGGCGGGAGGACACCTTCGCAACAGGGGATCCCATGGTTCGCAAGAGAGGGGCGCGCCCCCCGGGGCCCGGAGGCGGAGGTACCCGGTCGCGAGGATGGAAGCGACCTCGCGGGTGCGCTCCTCGGGGGTCATGGCGGCGGGGTCGAACGGGTCCTGCATGGCAGCCTCCGGGGTGATGCCGGGCGATCGAGGCCCGGCCTACGGATCACCTACCGGAAGCGGTCGCGGGATGACGCCGGGGCGGGGGCCGGGGACGGAGATGCCGCGGGCCCGCTCGGGGCGGCACCCACGACGGCCTCCGGGCGACCCGGCCGGTTCGTCGTCTGGTGTTCGAGCCCCCGCGGCACGGCGCCGCAAGGGCCCTACCTAGTACATACCGGAAGCGGGCGCGAAACGCCGGAGGCGGAGGCCTCTATCGTGTCCGGAGCCCTCGTGGGGAGTTCAAAACGACGCTCTCCAATCGCTCCGAGTGCGCGGAAGTACCCAAGATCGACCGCAACTGCGGAAGTCGGGGTAGATTCGCCGCCCCACACGAAGCGGTTTCAGACTGGCGGAACCGGGAGGACTCGGATGCTCCTGCTGTGGACGGCGTTCATCGCCTTCGTGCTGCTGTTGCTGGCCCTCGACCTTGGAGTCTTTCACCGAAAGGCCCACGTGGTCTCGGTGAAGGAGGCCCTCGGCTGGTCCGCGGTGTGGGCCGCCCTCGGGCTGTCCTTCTCCGCGTTCGTCTACCACGGATTCGAGAACCACTGGCTCGGGCTCGGCAACGAGGTCGATGCCGTGGACGGCCTCATCAACGACGGCAAGACGGCGACGGTCAAGTACCTGACCGGTTACGTCGTCGAAAAGTCCCTCAGTGTGGACAACATCTTCGTCATCGCCATGGTCTTCGGCTTCTTCGCGGTGCCGGCCATCTATCAGCATCGCGTCCTGTTTTGGGGCATCCTCGGCGCCCTCGTCATGCGCGGCGTGATGATCGCCGTCGGAGCGAAGCTCATTGCCGAGTTTCACTGGGTCCTCTACGTCTTCGGAGCGCTCCTCATCGCGACGGGGATCAAGATGCTGGTCCTCAAGACCGACCACGCGGACCCGAACCAGAACTTTCTCGTCCGGATGACCCGGCGGTTCTTCCCCGTCACCGCGCGGTTCCACGGGGAGCACTTCCTCGTGCGGGCCGGGTCGGCCGCGTCCCACGAGAGCGAGGTCCCCGGCGCGGCAACCCTGCCGGACGAGATCGTCGATCGGGTTCCCGCGGGAACGCTCCTGCTGACGCCCCTGGCCCTTGCGCTCATCATGGTCGAATCCACTGACCTCCTCTTCGCGGTGGACTCGATCCCGGCCATCTTCGCCATCACCGCCGACCCGTTCCTGGTGTTCACCAGCAACGTCTTCGCCATCCTCGGCCTTCGATCGCTCTACTTCGCGCTGGCGGGGATGCTCGACCGGTTCAAGTACCTGAAGCTGTCCCTGGCGCTCGTGCTGATGCTCGTCGGGACGAAGATGCTGGTGGCCGACTGGCTGAAGGGACTGCTCGGCAGCCACTTCAACTTCTGGCTGCTGGGAGCGGTGCTGCTCATCCTGGCGGCCGGGGTGGCGGGATCCATGCTGGCCGGTCGCCCCGGGGAGAAGCCGGGGAATCCCGGCGAGAAGCCGAAGTAGGCATCAGGCAGGGCGATTGCGCTGGCCGCCTCCTCTTCGTGCCGCCAGGATCCCGCCTCCTTCGAGGCCGGAGACGCGGATCCGTGGACCTGACCCTCGCGGCCTCCGGGGCGATGCCGGGCGATCGAGGCCCGGCCTACGGATCACCTACCGGAAGCGGCCGCGGGATGACCCCAGGGCGGGGCCGGGGCCGGGGACGGAGAGGCCGCGGGCCCGCACAGGGCGGCACCCACGACGGCCTCTGGGCGACCCGGCCGGTTCGTCGTCTGGTGTTCGAGCCCCCGCGGCACGGCGCCGCGAGGGCCTACCTATTACATACCGGAAGCGGGCGCGAAACGCCGGAGCCTTGGAGGGTTTCGTCGCCGTATCTCGATCAGCGTACGATCCTCTTCATGGGCACGCAGGCGGAGCGGGAAGGCGTTCGCGAGGCGTTCCGGAATCTCTACTACGCCGACAAGGCGAAGGGTGAGGCGAAGGAACTGTCCCACTACAAGGGGCTCTTTCCCGGCTTCTGGGACGTCATCGGGGACGAGTTCAACCGCATCAAGGCCGAGGCCACCCGTCCCGCCGAGGGCCACGATGGCCGCACCGTGGACGCTCCGCCTCCCCTTCCCGTGGTCGTTGAGGCCTTGCCCGCTTCTCCCAAACTGGAGGCAGAGATCATCGGCCCCTACCGGCTGGTGAAGGAACTCGGCCGCGGGGGCATGGGGGTCGTCTACCTCGCCGAGGACACCCGCATCAAGCGGCGCGTGGCGCTGAAGGTCCTCTCGCCCCAGTTCGCGTCCTCGAGCCACCTCCTGATGCGATTCCGGCGGGAGGCTGAGGTCGCGAGCCGCATCGACCATCCGGGCATCTGCGCGGTGTACGACGCCGACGTGGACGGCGAGGTTCCCTACATCGCCATGCGCCTCGTGGACGGCCAGACCCTCCAGCAGTGGATCGCCGTCTCGAAGAACCCCACAGGAGAACTGCCCGCCGGGGAGCCGCCGCACACGGTGACGAGGCTCCCGGGAGACGAGAAGGACGAGGCGCCCGCCCCGAGGCCCGCCGAGTCCAAGGCCGCCACGACGTCCGGTGCCCACAGGCAAGCGGAGATCATCCGCGTCATCTACCTGATGGAGAAGGCGGCCCGTGCCCTCCATGTGGCGCACGAGGCGGGGCTCATCCACCGGGACATCAAGCCCGGGAACATCATGGTCACGGGCGAAGGCGAGCCTGTCGTCCTCGACTTCGGCCTCGCCCGGGCCGACGACGAGGAAAGCCACCAACTCACCCAGACCGGCTCCCTCATGGGCACCCCAGCCTACATGAGCCCGGAGCAGCTCACCGCCCAGCGCATCAAGCTCGACCGGAGGACGGACGTCTACTCGCTTGGAGCGACCCTGTACGAATGCCTGACGCTCCGGCTCCCCTTCGAGGCCCCGACGCTGGAGGCGCTCTACCAGAAGATCCTCGCCACCGACCCGGACAACGCGCGGAAGCTCAACCCGGCCATCCCGGACGACCTCCGCGTCGTGCTGGAGACCGCCCTCGACAAGGACCGGAACCGCCGCTACCAGTCGGCGCTCGACTTCGCCGAGGACCTGCGGCGCGTGCGGGAGTTCGAGCCGATCCGGGCCAAGGCCGCGGGCCCCATCACCCGGCTCAACCGCTGGGCGCACCGGAGTCCCGGGGTGGCGGGCTCGCTGGCGGCGCTGTTCCTCGTCCTGGTCTCGGCCCTCGCCGTGACGGCGAACCTCTTGAACGCCGCGCAGTTGCAGCGCGACGCGAAGGACGCGGCGCTGCAGCAGAGCGAACGGGAGAGGCGGGAGAAGGCGGATGCCCTCGCCACCGTCTCCCGGGAGCGCGACGCCAAGGAGTCGGCCCTCCGCCGGACCCGCCTGCAGGGCCTGGTCAATGCCTCTAAGGTCGCGCTATCGACGGACCCCATGCGCGCCCTGCTCCTCGCCCAGGAGGCGGCGCGGATCGACCCACGGCCCGACGCGATCGCCCAGGTGCACGAGGCCCTCCAGACCTCGCTCGAGCGCGTGGAGTTCCGCGGCCACAAGGACACCGTGACCACGGCCCGGTTCTCCCCCCGCGGGGACCTCGTGCTGACCTCCTCCTTGGATGGGACGGCCCGGCTCTGGGACGTCTCCGGGAAGGCTCTGGCGGTGTTCCGTGGGCACGAGGGGCCCGTCCGTTCCGCCAGGTTCTCGCCGTCGGGGGATCGCGTGCTGACGGCGTCCGAGGATCGGACCGCCCGGCTGTGGGACCTCTCGGGGAAGGAACTCGTCGAGATCCACGGTCACACGGGGATCGTGTACTCGGCGTTGTTCAGCCCGGCGGGTCACCGGGTGCTGACCCGCTCCGAAGACGGCACGGCCCGGCTCTGGGACCTGTCGGGAGCGGAGATCGCCGTGTTCCACGGCCATGCCGGCCCCGCAGTTTCCGCGGTGTTCTCCCCCGACGGAGACCGGGTGCTGACGGCCTCCAAGGACACGACGGCCCGGCTCTGGGACCTCTCGGGGAGGGAACTGGCCGTGTTCCGCGGGCATCGGGATGCCCTCGTCTCGGCCTTCTTCCTGCCGCAGGGGGATCGCGTGCTGACCGCGTCCCTGGACGGGACGGCGCGCCTGTGGGACCTCGCGGGCCACGCGCTCGCGGCCTTCGAGGGGTCGGAGAAGTCGCTGTGCCTCGCCTTTCCGTCCCCCGCGGGGGACATGGTGGCTACGGCGTCGGAGGACTGCACGGTTCGCCTCTGGGACCTGTCCGGGCGGGAGTTGGCGGTGTGCCGCGGGCACGAGGGGTCCGTGTGGGACGCGACCTTCTCCCCTTCGGGGGACCGCCTCCTGACGAGTTCCCCGGACGGGACCGCGCGCGTGTGGGATCTCTCGGGGAGGGAGCTCGCCGTGCTCCGCGGCCACGAGGGGCCGGTGATCCGGGTGGCGTTCTCCCCCTCCGGGGACCGGGCCCTGACGGGGTCCTACGACGGCACGGCCCGCCTCTGGGACCCCTTCGGGGCCGAGGTCGCAGTGTTCCGGGGGCGGGAGCGGAACGAGTACGGGTGTCCGGCGGCGGTCTCTCCGGCGGGGGACCGCGTGGCCATGGCCTCTTCTGATCGGACCGTCGGGCTTTGGGACTTCTCCGGCAGGCTCCTCGTGGAGCTCCGCGGCCACGAGGGGACCGTGTCCTCGATGGCATTCTCTCCGTCCGGGGACCTCCTCGTGACGGCGAGTGGGGACAGGACAGCGCGCATCTGGGACCGTGCGGGGAAGCAGCTCGCCGTGCTCCGGGGGCACGAGGCGTACGTCAAGCCGGCGGTCTTCTCCCAGGGCGGCGACCGCGTCCTCACCGCCTCCGCGGACGGCACGGCGCGCCTCTGGGATCTCGCGGGCAAGGAGCTCGCACTGCTGAAGGGCCACACGCAGGATGTCCTGTCGGTGGCCTTCCATCCCGACGGAGAGCGGATCCTGACGGGTTCCGAGGACGGTACGGTGCGACTGTGGGACGCGTCGGGGAAGCAACTCGTGGTTTTCCGCGGGCACCCCTGGAACGCGTGGTCGGCGATCTTCGATGCGACGGGGAATCGCGTGCTGACGGCGTCCGCGGACGGGACGGCCCGACTCTGGGACGTGTCCGGAAGGGAGCTTGCCGTGTTCCGCGGACACACTCATGCCGTGTTTTCGGCGGTCTTCTCCCCCGCCGGGGACCGGGTGCTGACGGCCTCCGCCGACCGGACGGCCCGACTCTGGGACCTGACGGGCAGGGAGCTGGCGGTGCTCCGGGGGCACGAGGGCTACGTCATGGGGGCGGAGTTCTCCCGCGCGGGAGACCGCATCGTGACCGCGTCCCTGGACATGACGGCCCGCGTCTGGGACCTCTCGGGCCGGGAGCTGGCCGTCCTCCGCGGGCATCGCAGGCCGGTGGAGACGGCGACGCTGATCGGGAACGGAGACCGCGTGCTTACGACTTCGCCGGACGGCACGGGCCGGCTGTGGCTCGTGGATCCGGCGGACGTGCTGCGCCTGGCCGGCGAGAGAGTGACGCGCGGCTTCACCGACCGGGAGCGGGAGATCTACGGGGATCTGCTTGAGCCTGTTGCGGCTGCGCCTCGATAGGGTTTCTCGCGGGAGTCTGGGGGCTTGCGAGAGCGCCTGCGGGCAAGGGTTGGTCGTGCCGTTTCGGGATGCACGAGTTCGTAAGAGGGTTGCACTCGCACCCCCGAGTGTCCTTCCTGTGTTAACCCGATGGCAGCGTCAACCGGAGAGCGCGAGAGTTCGAGAGCGGATTCTCTGGGGTCCCAAGCGCAACCC
>CAZKTF010000087.1:0-13857 GCA_964555565.1 uncultured Planctomycetota bacterium
CGTTTCCACCGCCGTTGTAGGGGCGACCCTTGGGTCGCCCGCCGTTCCCCCGTCCAACACCGGGGCCTTTGTACGGGCGGGGTTTACCCCGTCCGGCCGTTGCCTCCTCCGGGTCTTGCCGTTCCCCCCCTTCGGTTCCGTCCTCCGTGCCCACCGTGTCCTCCGTGCCCTCCGTGGTAGAAGCCTCTCGGGCAGCAAGGCGGTCCCCGCATGACCCCCACCTTCACCTTCTCCGTGGACGTGGAGGGCCTCTGGGGCGTGTTCTTCGTTCGCCGCCACCGCGAGGACCGCGTTGCCGCACGCGGCGCCCGCGACGCCGTCCCCGCGCTCCTCCGCCTCCTCGGCGAGCGCCGCGTCCGCGCCACCTTCGCCGTCGTGGGCCACCTGTTCCTCGACCGCTGCGAACGCCGCGACGGCCGTCCGCACCCGGAGATGCCCCGCCCCCGCTATCCCTGGTGGAAGGACGACTGGTACGCCTTCGACCCCTGCTCCGACGAAACGGCGGCCCCGGACTGGTACGGCCGCTCCCTCGTGGACGCCATCCGCCGCGACCCCGCGGGCCACGAGATCGGCTCCCACGGCTTCTCCCACGCCATCTTCGACGAGACCGGCTGCCCGGTCGAGGTCGCCGGGGCCGAACTCCGCGCCTCCCGCGCCGCGGCCGCCTCCGCGGGCGTCGAACTCCGCTCCTTCGTCTACCCGCAGAACGTCGTCGGCCACCGCCGCCTCCTCGCCCCGGCGGGGTTCTCCTGCTACCGCGCCCCCGACGCCGACACGACGGCCCGTGCCGGCCCCCCGGGCGGCGCCGCCCGCGCGCTCCGCTTCGCGCGCCACCTGGCCGCCGTAGAGCCCCCGGTGGGCCTTCCGCGCCGCGTGGACGGTGTCGTGGAGATCCCCTCCTCCATGCCCATCGTCGGGGCCGAGGGGATCCGTGCGCTGCTCTCCCGCCGTGCCCGGGTCGCGCGCGCCCGCCGCGGCCTCGAGGCCGCCCGCCGGGAGGACGCGGTCTTCCACCTCTGGACCCACCCGCACGCCTTCGCGGGGAAGGGCGCGGCCGTCCTCGACTCGCTCGCAGAGACGCTCGACGAGGTCGCGGCGCTGCGCGACCGGGGGGAGATCCGGGTCGCCACGATGGGGGACCTGGCGGCGGCCTGCCCGCCGGAGCCCCGCCGGTGACGCGCGTCGAGGTCCCCTGCCCCCTCTGCGATTCCGCGGAGCGCGAGCGCCTCTTCGTCTCGCGCCTCTACGCCGACGAGGTCCCGGTCGTCCGCTGCCGCGCCTGCGGGCTCCTCTACCAGAGCCCGCGCCCCTCCGACGGCGACCTCCCCGGGATGTACGACGAGAAGTACTACACGGGGAAGGGCGCGCGCCCCGGCGACTACACCTACGTGGACGAGCGCACCCAGGAGGAGGCCGTGCGGAGCAAGGCCCGCCTCCGGCTCGCGCGCATCGAGACCTTCGTCCGCCCCGGGAGGCTCGTCGAGCCCGGCTGCGCCTTCGGGCTCTTCCTCGACGAGGCCCGCCGGCGCGGCTGGGACCCCCTGGGCGTGGAAATCTCCCGCTACGCGGCGAAGCACTGCCGGGAGGTCCTGGAGATCCCCGTCCACGAGGAGCCCTTCGAGCGGGCCCCGATCCCGCCCCGAAGCGCCCGGCTCGTCCACATGTCGGAGTTCATCGAGCACGCGCCCCGCCCCCGGGAAGTCGTGCGGAAGGCCGCCGAGGTCCTCGAGCCCGGGGGACTGCTCGTGATCGGCACCGCCAACGCCGACTCCCTCGCCCGCCGCCTCCGCGGCCCCCGCTGGGGCTACTACATGCCCGGCCACCTCGTCTTTCTGGGCGAGCGCCGGCTCCGCCGCCTCCTCGTGGAGGAGGGCTTCCGGGTCCTCCGGGTCTTCCACGGCGACGACCACGGCCGCCTCCTCGACGGCGCCCTCGCCCGCGCCCACGGCAGCGGCGTCGCGGGCCGTCTCCTCCGCCACCTCTCGGTCCCCCTCCTCGGCCCCGTCGGTGCGGGGATGGTGGCGTACGCGCAACGGGGTGTCTTGTAGGCGCGACCCTTGGGTCGCCCGCCGTTCCCCCGTTCGACGGGCGGCGTTCGGCCCTCGGGCCGCCCGCCGTTTCATGCGCCCCGCCCGGCCGTCGCCATGCCCTTCCGGCGATCGACGAAACGACGGACAACTCCACGACAAAATGACGGATTCTATATCGACATTCCGACGGTTCCTTGTAGGATTCCGGCATGTCCTCCGCCCTCTTCCCCCGCCGGGCCCGGGCGCTCGCCGAGGAGGCCCTCCGCGACAGCCGCGTCGTCCTCCTCGACGGTGCCCGCCAGGTCGGCAAGACCACGCTGGCGAAGGAGGTGGTCCGGTCCGCGGGCGGCCGGTTCCTCACCCTGGACGACCCCCAGACCCTCCGCGCGGCCCTCGACGACCCGCGCGGCTTCGTCGAGGGATCGGGACTCCTCGTCATCGACGAGTTCCAGCGGGCGGGCGACCCGCTCCTGCGGGCGATCAAGCTCGAGGTGGATCGGGACCCCGCCCCGGGCCGGTTCCTCCTGACGGGCTCGACGCGCTTCCTGACCGTCCCGGCGCTCTCGGAGTCGCTGGCGGGGAGGGTGGAGATCGTCCACCTGTGGCCGCTCTCGCAGGGCGAGACCCTCCGGCGCAGGGAGCGGTTCCTGGATCGGCTCTTCGATGCGCCGGCCGCTCTCCGGCGGCTTCGCCCGGACCCCCTCTCGCGCTCGGACTACTTCCACCTGGTGTGCCGCGGCGGCTTCCCGCAGGCGGTCCTGCGGCGGCCTTCCGGACTCCCGAGGCTGTTCCGCTCCTACCTGGAAACGCTGCTCGCCCGGGACGTGCGGGAGATCTCCCGGGTGCGCGAGGTCCGGGACCTCCGCCGGCTCCTCCGACTCCTGGCGGCGAACACGGCGACGGAGGTCCACGCGGCCGCCCTCGCGGCCGACCTGGCGATCCCCCGGACCACGTTGTCCCCGTGGATCCCGCTGCTGGAGGCCGTGTTCCTCGTGTACGACCTGCCCGCGTGGTCGCGGAACCTCACCCGGAAGGTCGTCCGCCACGCGAAGACCCACTTCGCGGACTCGGGACTCGCGGCCCATCTCGCGGGCGGGCGGCCCGAGGGCCTCCTGCGTCCGGGCTCGCGCGCCGCGGGACCGCTCCTCGAGACCTTCGTGGCGGGCGAGGTCGCCCGCCAGGCCTCCTGGTCGGAAGCGCGCCCCGAACTGCACCACTTCCGCGATCGGGACGGCATGGAGGTGGACCTGGTCCTCGAGGCCCCCGACGGCCGGGTGGCCGCGCTGGAGGTGAAGGCCTCCCGCTCGCCCGGGGCGCGCGACCTCCGTCCCCTCGCCTGGCTCCGGGACAGGATCGGGGAGGACTTCGCGCAGGGCGTCCTGCTCTACACGGGGGAGGAGGTCCTCCCCTTCGGCGACCGCCTCACGGCGATGCCGATCTCCGCGCTGTGGGCGCCGTGATGCGCCCGGCGGCTTCCTCTTGATCGGCACCGCCAACGCCGACTCCCTCGCCCGCCGCCTTCGCGGCCCCCGCTGGGGCTACTACATGCCCGGCCACCTCGTGTTCCTCGGCGAGCGCCGGCTCCGCCGCCTCCTCGAGGAGGAGGGCTTCCGGGTCCTCCGGGTCTTCCACGGCGACGACCACGGCCGGCCCTTCGACGCCACACTAGCCCGCGCCCACGGCACATCCGTCATCGGTCGGTTGCTCCGCCACGCTAGGATACCGGGCATCGCGCCCCTGGGGGCCGGCATGGTGACATATGCGACGAGAAGATGAACCGGTGACGACGCTTCGACCCTTGCTCTCCGTCGTCAGCCCGGTTTTCAACGAAGAGACCGGGATCCGCGCCTTCTACTCCTGCCTCAGGTCGGAACTCACGAAGCTCTCTGAGTTCGAGTGGGAGATCCTCCTCGTTGATGATGGCAGCGCCGATCGGACGCTCGCCGTCATCGACGATATTGCCAGCCGTGATCCGGTTCTCAGGGTGATCGCGCTCTCACGGAATTTTGGGCACCAGGTAGCGCTGTCTGCCGGCATGAACTTCGCCAAGGGCCAGGCTGTGGTGCTGATGGACGCAGACCTGCAACATCCACCGGCTCTCATCCCCGCAATGGTATCGCTCTGGCGAGAGGGAAACGACATCGTGTCGGCGGTAAGGGAGCGCACGGCCGATGTTTCCCTTGGGAAGCGCCTCACCTCCTCCGTGTTCTACCGCGTGTTCAACGCGCTGAGCGACACCAAACTGGAGCCGGGGGCCGCTGACTTCTGTCTTCTTTCGAGGAGAGTGTGTCGTGCTGTTGCACAGATGCCTGAGCGGCATAGGTTCCTGCGGGGCCTCATCGCGTGGTCTGGTTTCCGACGGGCCTTGATTCCCTACGATGCTCCTGCGCGGCAGTTCGGACGGAGCAAGTACGAGCTACGCCGGATGCTGTCTCTAGGGTTCAACGCTCTTTTCTCGTTCTCCGTGGGTCCGATCAGGCTGGCTGTCCGTCTCGGGCTTGTCGTTGCTGCGATAGGAGCAGCCTACCTCGGCTACATCCTGATCCGGTATATCCTCTTCGGGGATCTCGTCGCGGGTTGGGGCTCTTTGATGTGCGCGGTGCTGATCCTCGGAGGCCTCCAGATCGTTTTCATCGGGTTGATCGGGGAGTACGTGGGAAGGGTTTACGAACAGGTCAAGGGTCGGCCGCTGTACCTGCTACGGCGACCACTCGTTCGACGGTCGGCGGCCGCGGCGAAGGGCGACGCATCGGACCGCCCCTCGCGCGGTGCGAGGGGGAGGGAGCCTTGAGAGCCCTCGAACAGAAGGAACTGTGTCACGACCGTCTCGGCGAGCGATTCCTGCGCGCCCTGTCGATCTATGACACACAGCGACGTGTCGAGACGCTGATAGGGCAATTCCTTCGGGGCCACGATCTCAACGGCAAGCTGGCGCTCGACGTTGGATGTGGGTTCGGTTTCTTCAGCGCTGAGTTACAGAAGCGAGGCGCAACCGTGACAGCCTGCGACATCGGGCCGAATCTCGTCGAGGCCACTGCAAGACGTGTGGGATGCACCGCCGTAGTGGCGGATGCCTTGTCGCTAGAGGAGCAGTTCGGGCGGGACACCTTCGATATCGTGCTCTCGTCCGAGTGTATAGAGCACACCCCCTCCCCGCAGCGGGCTCTGACAGAGATGGTTCGGGTTCTGAGGCCCGGGGGCACCCTCGTCTTGAGCACGCCGAATCTCCTCTGGGAACCGGTTGTTCGACTTGCGACCATGTTGAGACTGCGGCCCTTCGATGGGCACGAGAACTTCTTGTCTTGGGAGGCGCTCCGTTCCTGCCTGAAGTCGGAGGGAGTGGTCGTTCGCGCGGAGTACGGCCTCCACCTCTTCCCCTTCCAACTGCCTCTTCACGCGCTCTCTCGAGCGCTGGATCAGCGCTGCCAGGCCATCCGCTGGTTGATGATCAACATCTGTGTCATGGGGGAGAAGCTGGGTCGGTCATCCGAAGGTGACTCCTACGATGGCTCACGCGGCTTATCGTGCGCAAGACCAGAAACGTGAGCACACCAGCGGCCAGGAGGTGGTGGCAGGCGTAGTACGTCATCCCCCCTCCTGAGTAGACAAGGATTGCAGGACTCGTCAGGGGAAGCGTGAAGAGCGTTAGGCGAAGGAGCACGGGATGGCGAAACCAGAGGAGGAGCCCCAAGCCAAACAGGAAGCAGAGGCCCGTCGGCTCGAGCGGAACGCGGAGTCCTGGGAGGGTGATCGAGACGGGAGTGACGTTGGTCAACGTGCGCTTCATCCTGCGCGCGAGAATCTCCAGATACCAGAGAGGGTCATGGGAGATGTCGTGCATGACCTTGTCCCGGACGATCTCGTTGTAGTGCTCGAGCTCGTATGGCAGCACGTAGAAGCGTCCTTCTCCGTCCCAAGACACCCCAGCGTACGAGTAGTGGGCCGGATCGTAGGGGGGTAAAGTCACACGGTATTCTGAAACCAGATGAGGATGTGCGAAGGCCGCAGCGTCCCGATCGTCCCACTCGTAGCCGTATTTAGTGTCGAAGTCTCCCAGCCCACACCAGATCGGATGCCAGAACATATGGTGAGCGTCGCGGGGCCCGGGGTAGACATGGCCCCCAGCCTTGCCGACGACCGCGTCTGCTTCTAGGATCTTGGAGCGGAAGTAGCTGGACCAGAGCAGCGATCCGACCACAAAGGAGGCCGCCATCGTGCCGGCGACGCCGAGGCGGATCGTCCAGCTCCGGCGTGGCAGAGAGAGATAGATAGCGAGGCAAGACATGAGCGTGACGACAGGTTCAGTTCTGACCTGCCGGACCGTTGCCGCAATGGCTCCCATGAGGCAGGCCACCACCCACGGATAGAAATGTGCGGTCCGGACGCGGCCGAACAGGGGAAGGTGCATGGCCAGTGCAAGGATGGTGACGGAGATTGGCCAGCTGAAGACGTTTTCGTTAACGTATGCCTCAAACAATTGGAAGGGATTGGATCCGAGGAACAGAACGAGGCATGCGCCGAGCAGGGGTTGCCCTATCGACCAGCAGGCGCAGTACAGGAGCAGCAGGCCGAGGATGAAGATAGTCGCGTGGACAGGGCGGACCGTGAGCCGCGTGGGGTCACCGCGCAGCCATGCGTAGGGGAGGTAGAGGTAGGTTCGTCCATGGTCCCCGAAGCGGGAACTGTGCCCGACTTCCGTGACCAAGGAGGAGCCATGCTGTTCGAGAGCGCGCCGAGCGCCTTCTTGACTGTAGTCCTGCGCGGTGTCGCTGGCGACGGGGTACAGGTTCATGTAGTAGAGGAAGTACACGAAACGAGACTCTTCTTGCCTCCCTGTCGATGCTTGCATTCTGTACTTGTTATCGAGATTGGTGAAGCCAAGGAACAGGGAGGTCTGCCAGGCAAGGATCGCCGCAACTCCCAGGACAAGGATACGGACATTCCGCGGGCGTGGATTGGACATGGATCGCATTACGGCGACCCGCAAACGGCGCACGACAGGAGAGGGCTCGCTCATGCCGACTTGCCGGCCTTCACCGGAACTCCCTCGCCAGCAACTGTAGAGAGCAACCTGGCGAAGCGATCCGCCCAGGCCGCATGGGTGAAGTGCCGCTCAACGACCACCCGCGCGGCTGCACCGAGTGCCGCCCGTCGGCGGGGGTCCGCCGCGAGAGACTCGACCGCCGCGGCCCACTCGCCCTCGGTACTGGCGAAGAGGATCGACTCGCCGTGCTTCCAGATGGCCGGGTCGATGGCGACCGGCGGCGCCACGATGGGGAGCCCTGCCGCAGCGTACTGCAGGAGCTTGAAGGGGAACTTCCCGCGATCGTAGGGCTGGTCGAACATCGGGAGGAGCCCGATGTCGAAGGAGGCGAGGTCGCGCCGTTCGCTCTCCGGGCTCCAGGGGTGGGTGAGCGACTCCACGTCCAGCCCCTCCGCCTCGAATGGCGCGCCCGAGACGCACCGCAGGAGCAGCCTCCGCCGCGTCGCCGCGCGCCGCAACCCCGGGAGGATCGATCGCAGGCGGTCGAGGTTCCCCGTGTTGCCCATCCACCCGAGGACGACGGGGCTCCGCTCCGCGTGGACCCGCGGCGTGTAGGGCCCAGGGTCGAGGAGCATCGGGACGACGGTCACCGGGGTACCGAGTGGCCGCACGAACTCCCCCAGGTACTGGCTCGACACGGTGACCGCCGCCGAGGCCCGGACCACGCGCTCGACGAAGTCCGGCGGGTTGAGCCGCCGCGCCACCGCCCCGCGGGCGACCTCGTGCGCCCGGCGCGAGCGCTCCCAGATCGAGTCGAAGAAGTCGTAGACGAGGCGCGGGTTCTTCTTCGCGAGGAGGAGTTCGAGCGTCGGGCGCCTGTAGGGCGAGAAGGGGAGGACCGCCCTGTGCAGCACGACCACGTCCGCGTCCAGGGCCTCGCGGAGGTTCACGCCCGCGGCGCGGAGCGTCCCGCGGTGGTAGGCCTGGTCCCGCGCGAACCCCTCGCCGCTGAAGGCGGCCCACTCCTCCTCGGTGCAGGGGTCGAGGACCCGCATCTCGAAGCCCTTCCGCTCGAGGTGGGGCTTCCAGGCGTGGATCCGGTGGTGCATCCCGACGTCCGATGCGGGGGAGGAGGGGAGGAGGACCACCCGGACCGGCTGTCCCGGCGCGGGCGCGGGCCGGCGGGGCCGCCATGCGAGGCGGAACGAGAGCGCCAGCCGCTCCACCGCGGCCACGTGCCGGAGGAGGAGCAGCCGCTCGCCCCCGCCGCTCACGCCCCCGCCTTCCGCGCGAGGAGGACGAGCGTGTCCCCGAGTCCCGTAGCGCCGAGCACCCGGTTGGCTAGGACCTTTGCCGCCCGGAGCGCCGGGCGTCCCTCCACCTCGGCCTGGAGGACGACCGTCCGGGCCATGGCCCCGTCGGGTCCCCGCACACGACGCCGCGCAAAGCGTTTGAACACCTCGTGGGGGAGGATGTTCCGGCTCGTGAGCCTGAGCGGCTCCAGTCCCGCCCCGCGCGCCAGCGACCCCAGGGCAGTCGGCGTGAGGAGCGAGATGTGGTCCCGCGAGATGGCCGTCCACTCGCGGCCCAGCATCCGCCGCGAGAGGCTCCCGAAGTTGGGGGTCGTCAGGTAGAGCGCTCCCCCGGGCCGCACGAGCGCGGCCGCCTCGCCGAGGAGGTCTCCCGGCCGCGGGACGTGTTCCAGGACCTCGAACAGGGTGACCACGTCGAAGGCCCCCCGCCCGAACTCGCCGTCGGAGAGAACCCCCCGGTGGACCTCGAGCCCCCGCCCCCGCGCGAACTCCACCGCCGCGGCGGAGACCTCCGTCCCCTCGGCCTTCCACCCGGCCCCCGCTGCCTCGCCCACGAAGAACCCGCTCCCGCAGCCCACGTCGAGGAGCCGCCCGCCCTTCCGGAAGGGCTCGAACTCCGCGAGAAGTTCCCGGTACCGCCGCCGCGTCGCCTCCGGCAACCGCGTCGTCAGGTCCGGCAGGTAGTCGTGGTAGCGCGCGGGCTCGTCCCGGGGGACCCGCGCGAAGGCGGCCCCGCACCCCGGGCAGCCCCCGTAGCGGCGCCCGTCCTTCCGGAAGAGCGGCCGCGTCTGCGACCCGCAGGCGGGGCACCGAGTCTCCACGGCGGGGATGGTATCCGCCCCGCGGCACGTCGCCCCGAGGCGCGCGAGGGAGGGCGATTCCCTCGCGGGCGTCTCCGCGAGCCCCGTATCCTCGACGCCGCCCATGAGCACCCCCGTCACCGTCCGCCTCCTCGAGCAGCCTCCCGGCGACTGGTGGGACGCCCTCTGCGGGCGCGCGCGGAGCCCGTGGCACGCGCGGGGCTTCGCGCGGGTCCAGGAGGCCTTCGGAGTCCAGCCGGTCTTCCTCATGGCGGAGGCGAAGTGCGAGCCCGTCGGGTGCCTCTCGATGTACGTCGCCGGGAGCCGCGCGATGCCGGTCCTCGACGGGATCTTCGCCCGGACCGCGTTCATCCCGGACGAGCCCGCCATCGTCGCGCGCGCTCCCGAAGCGCTGCCGCTCCTCTTCGACGCGGTCGAGGAGCGGGTCCGCGCGCTGGGCGTGGTTGCGGTCACCTGGAGGGTGGAGCTTCCGCGCGCGCTCGAGGCCGCGGATCTCGAGAAGCGCGGGTACGAGGTCGCCCGGCGCGGCGTCGGCGTCCTGGAACTTCCTCCCGAGGAGGCCGCGCTCGACACCGTCCTCCGCAAGACCGCCCGGAAGAACGTCCGCAAGGCCGAAAAGGCCGGCATCGTCGTCGAGCCCGTGACGGACGTCGAGCGGCTCCTCCCTCTCCTCGATCGCTCCTTCGCGAGGGCCGGGCTCCCTCCCCGGGACCACCGCTTCGTCCGGCTCACCCGCGAGTACCTGCGGGGGGAAGTCCTCGTGGCACGCCGCGGGACCGAGGACGTCGCGGCCCTACTCTGGGCGAGTGTGGGAGAGGTCGGACTGAACATTTTCCATTGGAGGGTGGACGGCGACACCGAGGGCGCCTCGGACCTCCTCCACCGGCAGATGTTCGTCCACGCGATCCGGGGGGGGGTCCGGCTCCTCCACACCGGGGACGCCGCGCTGCCGGGCGAGACCGACCCCCGGATCCTCGGCATCACCCGGTTCAAGGAGAAGCTGGGCTTCGAGGTCCGCCCGGCCTTCCAGGGCCAGAAGACGCTGCGGCCGGTCGCCGCCGCCGTCCGGGACGCCTCCCTCCGGCTCTGGTCCACCCTCCGCGGCGAGGGTTAGCGTGGCGGAGCCGCCCCGCGATCAACGGGAGTGGATGGAGGCCTACCGCCGCCGGGCCTCCCTGGACCCCCTCCGTGCCGTCCTCGACGAGGGAGACGAGCGCGGCATCAAGAACGCCTACATCGACCGTGTGGAACGGCACCACGTCCAGCGGGCGCTGGGGCAGAAACAGCTCGCCGTGGCGGTCGACCTAGGCTGCGGGGTCGGACGCCTCACGCCCCTCCTCGCCGCCCGCGCGCGCACGGTGATCGCGCTCGACGCTTCGCAGGCCCTCCTCCTCGCGGCCCGCCGCCACGGGCTCCCGACGAACGCCCGGCTCGTGAGGGGCGACCTCGGAGGGATTCCGCTCCGGGACGCTTCCGCCGACCTTGTGTTCACCTCGAACGTTCTCATCCACGCCACCGAGGGCGCCGACCTCGCGCGAGCGGCCGCCGAGATCACCCGTGTCCTCCGCCCGGGGGGGAGGGCGATCCTCCTCGAACACCTGGCCCCGGGCGGGGAGACGCTCCGGCGCGAGGGCATCGTCTACCGCGCCCGCTCCGACCTCGTGAGTGCGTTCGTGAACGCGGGCCTACGGCTCGGGTCGGAGGCCGCGATCCGGAAGTCGCCGTCCCGCCTGCTCCACTGGGCGATCAAGGGCTCCCTCCCTCGGTGGCTCTGGGGACTCGCCGCCCGACTCGAACCGAGACTCGCCTACCGGGGCGCTGTGGGACCGGTGTACCGCGACCACATCGTCGTGCTCACTCGACGCTCAGAACGCGGAGAGTGACGCGTGTTCGAAGGTGGACTGGTCTGCTATCGAGGTCCAGTCGCGATCTTCCCTGATGCAGGATTGCCTTGCCGCGGCCCGGGCCCTGGAGACGCGACCGGACTTCTGATTGGCTCCCGGGGGGGGGTCGAAGAACAGAACTGAAGGCGTCATTCCCTACGAGCTTCACCACCCCCGGGCGGTGGGGATGGCCGTGGGGGCTCCTCTCGATGGTGGCCAGAGCGCATAGGCAACCGCCGTCCTCGGGACCCTGTGCCAAGATACTCCCTTCTCGATCAGGCTGTCGAGGTAGGGGGCGACTCCCATGCGCGGGTCTTCAGGCCGATAGTCGTGCCAGATGATGACGCCATCGGCGATCCTCATCGCGAGTTCGGTGTCACGGCGGACACCTTCGATGCTGTGGTCGCCATCGACGAACACGGCGCCGAAGCGGCGATCCTTGAAGATCTCGTCCGCGTGCCCCAGGTGGACTCGGATACGCGGGTCGCCCCGGCAGAACTTCCCCACCTCGTTCGCCGGCAGCAGTTCGATCTCCTGCCACTTCTCTACTGTTCTCCCCTGCTCGAGCGGCAGATCGACGGTCTCGATGCTCCAGTCGGAGAGAGCCGCGGCGATGTTCTTCGTCGATCGCCCTTCGTTGGTGCCGATCTCCAGGAACGTCTTCTCCCTCTTGTGCAGGTCCGCGAGGGCGCAGACGACAGCGAGCTCGTAGATGCTCGTGTATCGCACGAGCCCGGGGTCCATCCGTTCCGCGTAGGTCTCCGAGACCGGGAGCTTCCAGTAGGTGACGGAGTGGAGTCTGGCTGAGAGGAGATCATCCAACTTGCGGATGAGCCGCCGAGTCGGGTGGCGGGCGAGCCCCGCCGTGAAGAGCCACGCCAGCCTGGCGGCCGCGCGAAAGTAGCATCCCAGGAAATTGCGGGGGGCCATGTTCACCGGATCCTCGAACTTGGACAGTGGGGGCATTCTGCGCTCAGCTCCCCCTGGGCGTGGACATCTCCTGAGGCTGTAGGATCTCCCGGGGGCTCGCGACGGTCCGTAGAATGCGACCAGGAGGCAACCACTTGCGCCCGGAAACGGCAATCCTGATCGTGAATGGGGGTCCCGATCCGCCCTGCGGCAGGTGGCTGGAGCTCTGCCTGGGGTCCATCCGCCGACACACTCCCCCGGGCACGTTCCGGCTCCTTGTCTGGAACAACAACGCCGCGGACTCCTGGGTCGATGATCTCGTCGTTGGCGGACGCGACGGCGAGGTCATGAAGCCGGGTCGGGGTGAGAGTCTGGCACACCCCCATGCGGTCCCACTGCAGCGTCTCTTCGACCGTGCTCGGGCAGATGGACACGATGTGGTCGTCACGCTGGACAGCGATGCTTTCCCCATTCGTACGGGGTGGCTCGAGGCCTTGCGTTCCCCCCTGGAGCAGGGAGCGGCGGTCGCGGGAGTGTGGAGAGACGACAACCGCGACGTCATCGAACCCTACGTCCACCCGTGTTGCCTCGCCATCAAGACGAAGACGGTGCTCGACCTCGGGCTCAGGTTCGACAAGTTCCCCTGGGAGATGGGCGAGGTCCAGGACACGCTGTCTGCGTTCACTCGGGTCGCCCTCGAGAAGGGGCTACCGCTCCATCGGTGGTACCGGAGCAACCGCAACTCGGTGGATCCTCTTATGGGCGGGCTCTACGGGGACTACCTGTACCACCAGGGCGCCACCACGCGGAGGGCGACCCGGTACTGGGGCAAGTCGCGTGATCCCGATTGGGAGGCGGAGATCCGCCGTTTCAGGGAGGAATGTGCCCGTCTTGCCTTCTCCGACATGGATGGATTCGCAGCATGGATGCGAGGGCGACCCGTTCATTCCTCTGGCTCCCCCCCGGTTGCCCTGATCCTCGTTCTAGGCATGCGTTGGTCGGGTGTCGGCGTGCTCGTGTCGTGCCTTCAGGCATGCGGGGTGCCGTTCCCGGGCTATCCCTCGAGGCTCCACGTATCTCCGCGCGTCTCCAAACTGCTCCGCGATCTGGAAGACGCTAGCCAGGAGATGACGTCCGGAGCCCGTGCCGAGGTTGAGCGACGAGCCATGGATGCCCTAGCAGCACTCGATGCTGACGGTCCTGTTGGTCTCGCCGGGCCGGCGGTCCTAGAGACGGTTGGAACTTGGAAACGGCTGGCCCCGGGTCGCGTGGCTGTCCTAGGCACCTTCTCCCACCCCACGCGTGCGACCCGGTTACTGCACGCCGTAGATCCCGTCGCTGGTCGTCGTGGCCTCGACCGGTGGATCGACTTCCATCATCGACTCCGACTGTTACAGGCCACCGCTCCCTTCCCTCTTGTTGAGTACGGTGATTCGGCCCCTCGAGACTACGCGCGGCGTGTTGGCGCCCTCGCCATCTCACTCGGAGTTGATCCGGACGTTCGGATCCTGGGCGAACTCGCCGAGGAGGAAGGAGTGGAGCCCCTCGAGCCCACGGTCGCCCGATCCGAGGCGGCCCACTTGCTGTACCTTGAGCTTCAAGGCAGCGCGTCCGGAGGATCCACCCCGAGCCTTGGGGGGCTGATCTGGGACTTCAAGTGCCGCTGCGCCGACTGGAACCCCGGGCGCTCCAGAAGGTCGCTGGTCGGGCGCCTGCTTCGGACTTGGAGGTCACGCCGGTCCTAGGTGGAGAACCCGCGCCGACGCACAGGTAGGTCTGAGGCTGCTAGGCATCCCAGGGACTGCTTCCCACAATGGGCTCTGCGGCGACTGAGAGCGAGGGTGACCTTTGAAGCGGGCGCTCGTCACGGGCATCACCGGGCAGGACGGCTCCTACCTGGCCGAGCTGCTGCTGCGG
>CAZKTF010000088.1:0-13852 GCA_964555565.1 uncultured Planctomycetota bacterium
CACCCCCCGAACCGGACAAATCCGTGAGCCCCTATGTCAGGAGGTCTGGACTCTCCAGGACACTGGGTGAGATCACCCGGCTAGGGCCTTGTGAACGGGATCCTCTCGGTGTCGAGGAGCATGTGGTTGGAGTCGTAGTACCGCGCGATGACCGTGAACGTTGACCCCGACGCGTAGGTCGGGAGGTCATCCGCGATGGTGTCAGTGCCGCCAGCCGCACCGTTGTAGCTCTCCGAGTGGGTGTAGCGCACGGTCCTCTGGTTGGAGTCCTGGACCTCGAGCTCGACACCCCAATCCGCCGAGTTCGTCGTTGCCACTGTCACTGAGAGGTAGCCGCCCGTAGGGTCCGTCACCCACGTCGCCGCCTGGTCTCTACCATCGCCATCGGCATCCGTCGCGTACGCGCGCCCTCCGCCCCACCCGAAGAAGGCCGCGAGGCCCGCAACCACACCAGCCCCGAGGAACACCCACTTGGAAGATCTCATGTCCGATACCTCCCCCGCGTCGGCGCCCTAATCGCCTGCAGTCGTCAACCACCTAGCACCTCGACACCGACTTCGTCTTCGCGAGCAAATCACAGGTTGATAGTCCCTGACGTGGCCCAAGTCCATGTCTCTTCGCCGGCCGCGTTCTTGGTGTCGAAGTAGATGACCCAGTGGACGGTCTTTGCTCCCGAGGGGATGTCGCTGGAATCGTAGTACGACTTGCCGCCCCCTGGCTTGTCCTTCCCACTCTTCTTGTTCTTCGACTCCGACGGCAGCCCCTCGTCAAAACACCACTCGAAATGGATGCTCTGGTCGAGTGGAGGATCGGGCTCGGTCGCCATGATCTGGAACTTCCCGTCCGGCCCCACTCCAGCAGAGACGCCCCGTCCCGCCGCGTTCGCGGTCCCCGTCGGAGCGGGGGTGGTCCCGTTCATGGGCATCGTTACCGCGGCCGACGCCGCCGCCGCGAGCAGAGCCAAGATGATCGACACCCCCAAGAAGTGCCACCGCATCGTCGATCTCCTTTCCGGTCGACTCCCATCCGAGACACATGCAAGGCGATGCCACTAGGGCTTGGTGAAGGGAACGCTCTCCGTGTCTAGGAGGCTGCGCCGTCGGTCGTAGTACTTCGCGACGATGGTGAATGACGCCCCAGACGCGTAACCCGGGAGGTCGTCCTTCATGTTGACACTCCCGCCGCCAGCCATGCCGTCCGCGCTGTTCGAGAAGATGCTGCCGATCACCTTGTTCGTGGAGTCCTTGACTTCAAGCTCGATCGCCCAATCGGTGCTGCTCGTCGTCGTCGCCGTCGCCAAGAGGTAGCCACCCGTCGCATCGGTGACCCAGACAGCAGTCTGGTCCCGACCGTCTCCGTCGCTGTCCGCCGCGATTGCGAGCCCGAGGCCCCACGCAACGACGGCTGCGAGGACTCCGACGCCCACAACTCCGACGACCAGCTTCTTGGAGCCCTTCATGACAACCACCTCCTCGGGTCCGATCTACAGTCTAGCACCTGGGTCACGGTTTGTGTTCGAGCGAGCGCTGTTCAGACATCCATCGTCCCTTCCACGGCCCAAGTCCAAACCTCCTCCCCAGCCGCGTTCATGACATCCCAGTAGATGATCCAGTGGACCTTCTTGGCTCCCGAGGGGATCTCTTGCCTGACGACCGTTGTATTGCCCTTCCTAGGAGCTGAAGCCGATGCTGACTTGTTCTTCGACTCGGTCGGCGTTCCTTCGTCGAAGCACCACTCGAAGTGCACGCTTGAATCGATCGGAGGATCCGGCTGCTGAACGGTGAACTTCAGCTTGCCTCCCTCCATGCCCGCAGAATAGCCTCTCCCGTTCCGGTTCGCGTTGCCCGTGGGTGCAGGCGTTGTCCCGTTCTTGGGGATCGTCACCGCGGCCAACGCCGCCGACGCCAAGAGCCCCTGGACAACGACCCCGGCAATGAAGTTCCTCCGCATCAGGTTCGTCCTCGCGATCCTGAAACTCACATGACCTACCCCTCGGAACATACCCAAGGCGCCGAGACGAACGCAAGTGCATTCTCCGGGAGCAGCGACGAGGCGGAGGTGCGGGAGCTGCCCAACTTCCAGAGTCGCAGTGCGGGGGAGGCCGGTGGCGGGCTCGCGACCCGAGAGCCGCTCGCACATCGCACATCCTCGTGCGCAGGACACAACCTCGCGCGCCGTCCTTCGCCAGAGGGGGTGTAGCCCAATTTGTAGCCGTAGCAAACGACCTCAAACGACCCTAGATGCCGCAAACGACCCTAGATGCCGCACGGGGAGGGCCTCCGGCGGGTCGCCCGAAGTCGCGCCCGGTGGCGGGGATCGGGCGCAAGTGCCTGCCCCGCGGGGGGAAGCGCGGGTGGTACCCCTAACCGGATTTGAACCGGTGTCGCAGCCTTGAGAGGGCTGTGTCCTAGACCGGGCTAGACGATAGGGGCACCGGTCGCGGCGGAAGCCCCGGATTGTCGCGGGGTCCGGGGGCGGGGTCAAGGAAAGCGGCAGGCGAGGGCGTCGGCGCCGCTCCGTGCCACGGCACCGGCTCCGGGGGATCGGCCTCGCCGCCGGCGGGCGGCCGGCGACGGGAGCCTCCCGGGGGTGTCAGGCCCACTTTACGCGGATCCGCTCCTGGCCTTACGGAGCCGGCCGCCGCCACGCCCGGCGGGATTGGATCGCGCCTTGCGTAACACCCGGTCGCCTCTCGTGTCCGGCATCAATGTCCGACGTGGGTAGACTCGCTGGAGGGTTCCATGTCCAACGCCCGGGGAATTCCCTGTTCGCTGCCGTTCCTCTTCTCGCTCCTGACCCTGGTCGCCCCCGCCTTCGGGGCAGACGCGCCCGCCGGGAGTGTGCCGCCTCCCGTGGAGAGCGAGAACCTCGTCCGGGCGATCCGCCCGAACGGGGACACGGTCGTGGGCGTCATCGACATGGCCTCCGACATGGACCGCATCCCCTTCCGGGCCGTGCCCGGGGCCCGCCTCGCCTTCACGGTCGAGGCGACGAAGGGCTCGGCGCTCCTCCCGAGCGTCGTGTTCCTCGGCGCCGATCGGCGCGAGGACCTCGCCGCGACCGCGGCGATGAAGGCGACGAAGGGGGGCCGCGCGGTCTCCCTGCGCGACTTCCTGTGCGACGCCTTCGGCCTCCGCTACCTGGAGATCCGCGGCGCCGGCGGGACCACGGGCGGCTGGACCCTCCGGATGCAGGTCAAGTCCCCGAAGTCGGCCTCCGGCGCGGGCGAACTCGCGGGCGGCGCGACGGCCGAGTTCCGCTTCACCGCCCCCGGCTCCGCCGAGGGGACGATCACCGTGAAGGCCGACCGCGGGAGCGCGGCGCGCCCGTCCTTCGCCGGTCTGGAAGGCCCCGACGGCGCCCCGATCCTCGTGGACCAGTTGCGGCAGGGCGCCTCGGGCTTCACGGCGCTCCACGTCCGCCTCGACCTCCCCGGCGAGTACGTGTTCCGCGTCTCCTCGCCGGCGGGTGCCGCCGGGGGGTTCCGCGTCTCCGCGCGCTGGAAGGAGCACCGCCTCCCGAGCCGCACGCTCGACGAGGCGACGGTCGTGGCCGACCCGGTCATCACCTCGCTGGAGCCCGCCGGAGGCATCACCTCCGAGTCCTTCCAGGCGACCCTGGAGGCGGACTTCGCGATGCCCAGCGCCTCGGTGGTCTTCCGCTCCGGCGGCTCCCGGATCACGATCCCGCCCGCGGCCGTGGCGGTCGCCGGCACGACGGTCTCCTTCTGGGTCGATCTCGTGGGCTTCCAGGCGGTCACCTACGACGTGAGCCTCGTCAACCCGGACGGGGGCGCGGGCCTCCTCCCGCGGTCCTTCGCCGTCGGGAACACGCAGGCCGCCCCCGTCTCGGTCGAGCCGGCCTTCGGCTACGACAACGAGGCGGCGCGCGTGACCGTCTCCGGCTCCTGGCTCCTCGCCTCCTCGACCGTGCAGCTCGTGCGCGGCGGCGCGGTCATCCCGGGCACCTCCGTCACGGGGAACGCCTCGGCGATCGCGGTCTCCTTCGACCTCTACGGCCGGGCCCGCGGCGCCTGGGACCTCTCGGTGCAGAACGCGGGCACGGGAGCGGCGACGCTCGCCGCGGCCTTCGAGGTCCGCAAGCCCCTCCCCGTGGTGACCTTCGTCGGGCCCTCCCACAACTTCGGCGGGTTCGTCGTGATCGCCGGGATCTCCGGGCAGCGGTTCGAGCCCGGGTCCTCCGTCTTCCTCCGGCGCGGCGGGGAGACGATCGACGCCACGGACGTCCTGGTCACGGGCTTCACCTCGATCACGGCGACCTTCGACACGACCGGGGCGACCCCGGGAGCCTGGGACGTGGTCGTCCGCCTGCCCGACGGGCCCGAGGGCTTCCTCCCCGGCGGGTTCCGCGTGGGAGGCCCCGTCGCGGCGGCCTCCGCCGTCCTCGCCGCCAACGACCTCGCCGACGGCCCGCCGACGGTCCTGCGCAACCCCGACCGCGGGGAGTACCTCCTCGCGTGGATCGAGTCCGACGCCGGCGAGTCCTACTGGAGGGTGAAGGCGATCCGCATGGCGGACGACGGGAGTGCGCTCGGCGGCGCGGTGGTGGTCTCCACCTCGGGCGCCCCGGTGCCGAAGCGCGACCTGGCCGCGGCCTACGACTCCGGGAGCGGGCAGTACCTCCTCGTCTGGGCCGAGGTGCGCAACGTGACGCCCTCCGGCAGCGGCCATCCGACGGGGGAGTACGCGCAGGACCTCTGGGAGGTCTTCGCGCGGCGCCTCGCCGCGGCGAACCTCGCGGCGGCGGCCGACCCGGTCCAGGTCACCGACCACTCCTCCGACGGGACCTGGTCCCTCGACGAGTTCGACAACACCCGGCCCTCCGTGGCCTCCGACGGGACGGCCGGCGCCTTCGCGGTGGCCTGGATGCGGGCCTACTCCGTCAAGGGCCTCGGCGGGGGTTCCTACGACGACTACGACGTCCTGCTCCGGACGCTGGCTCCGGCGGACGACGCGCTGGGCGCCCTCCAGACGGTGGCCGCGAGCGCCTGGCACGAGGGGGACCCCTGCCTCGCCTGGGACGCGACGGCCGGGCGTCTCCTCGTGGCCTTCAACGCCCGGGCCGCGAGCGACCTCGACCCCCTGGACGTCCACCTCGGCACGCCGGGGCAGACGGGCCTCGTCGCCGCCGGCGTCACCGACGACCTCGCCGACCCGCAGATCGCGGTGGACGGGAACAACGGGCGGGTGCTCCTCTCCTGGACGCGGGTCCCCGGCGCGGGCGCCCGTTCCGTGGAGGCGGTGCTGGTCTCGGGGACGGACCTCGCGACGACGGTCGGGTCCTCCGTCTCCTTCGCGGCCTCGGACGGCGACACCCTCCTCGCGCGGCCGGCCTGGAGCGCCGCCGCGGGCGAGGGATACCTCACCTGGACGGAGCTCTCCAGCCTCGGCGACGCCTCGGTGCGCATGCAGCGCCTCGACACCTCGAGGGCCTCGGCGCTCGTGACCCTCGGCGAGGTGATCGAGACCTCGACCGGGAGCGGCGACGAGGCGGTCGGCGCGGTCCTCGCGGCCCCGGACGTGGACGAGGTCGCGGTGCTCTGGCTGAAGGGGCTCTCCTCCGGCAGCCTCGCCTATCCCCAGGGCTCGGTGTTCCCCGCGGGGCCCGTCCGCGGCGCCGAGGTCTGGCTGCAGCGGATGCGGTAGACGAGCGCGAGGCGGGCGGGAGGGGCGGCTAGGCCCCCCCGCCCGCCAGCGCCGCCGCCGCGCGGAGCCGCTCGACGGAGCGGTCCCGGCCGAGGATCTCCATCGTGTCGAACAGCGGCGGGCTCACCGCCGCGCCGGTGAGGGCCACGCGCACCGACTGGCCCACGGCCCTGAGCTCGAGGCCGCGCGCCGCGAGCCACTCCCCGGTCGCCCTCTCGAGGGCCGGGGCCTCGAAGGTCGGCGCCCCCTCGAGGAGGTCCGCCAGGTCGCGCAGCAGCGGCGCCGCCCCCGGGACGAGGAACTTCGCCCGCGCCTTCGGGTCGAACTCCGGGCGCTCGTCGTAGAAGGGCTTGAGGCCCTCCGCCAGGGCCACCAGCGTCGCGGCCCGCTCCTGGAGCGCCGCGAGGGCGCGGCGGAGGAACGGCGCCGCCGGGTCGCGGCCCCGCGCCTCCAGGAACGGGCGCACCCGCGCGGCCAGCTCCTCGAGGGAGAGCCGCCTCATGATGCGGCCGTTCACCCACTCGAGCTTCCGCACGTCGAACACCGCCGCCGAGGAGCCGACTTCCTCCAGGCTGAAGAGCCGCTCGAGCTCCTCGCGGGTGAACTCCTCCTGGTCCCCGTGCGACCAGCCCAGGCGCGCGAGGTGGGAGAGCATCGCCTCGGGCAGGAACCCCAGGTCGCGGAAGGCGAGCACCCCCACGGCGCCGTGGCGCTTCGACAGCCTCTTCCCGTCGGGCCCGTGGATCATCGGGACGTGGGCGAACTCGGGGGGGGTCGCGCCGAAGAGCCGGTAGAGGTGGATCTGCTTCGGGGTGTTGGCGAGGTGGTCGTTCCCGCGGATGACGTGGGAGATCCGCATGTCGATGTCGTCCACCACCACGCAGAAGTTGTAGGTGCAGGTCCCGTTGGCGCGGGCGATGACGAAGTCGTCCAGCTCGGCGTTCCGGGTGCGGATCTCGCCGAGGATCCGGTCGCGGAACACGACCTCGCCGTCCTGGGGGAGCCGCGCGCGGAGGACGAAGGGGACGCCCTCGGGGAGCGTCCGGTCGCGGCAGGTCCGCTCGTAGCGGTAGGGGCGCTTCGCGGCCTCGGAGGCCCTGCGGCGCGCCTCCAGCTCCTCCACGGTGCAGGCGCACCGGTAGGCCCCGCCCTCGCCGAGGAGCCGGTCCGCCCAGGCGCGGTACAGGGGCTTCCGCTCGCTCTGGTAGAAGGGCCCCTCGTCGGGGCTGAGCCCCAGCCACGCGAAGCCCTCGAGGATCCCCCGCACCGCCTCCTGGCGGTTGCGCTCCTCGTCGGTGTCCTCGATCCGGAGGACCCAGGCGCCGCCCTTGGCCCGGGCGAACAGGTGGTTGAACAGCGCCGAGCGGGCGCTCCCCACGTGCAGGTCCCCGGTGGGGCTCGGCGCGAAGCGGACGCGGACGGTCATGCGGGCGGGAGGGGCCGCTACCTCTGGAACTTCCGGTCGTAGTTGTTGATGAGCCAGCCGACGTCGCGGCGGAGGAGCTTGAAGTTCACGACCTCCTTGGGCTTGCGCTTTGCCTCCGCGATGGTGAAGGTCGCGAAGCCCGTCCCGCGCACCCCCGAGTTGATCACGACCCGGAGGGCGGTGTCGAGCCGCGGGACGTCGGCGACGGTCATGATGCCGGCGTCCTGGAGCGCGCTCCGGATCCACTTCACGTGCCGCTTCATCTCCTTCTCCCGCTCCTCGGGCCCGGCCTTGTCCCACGCGTCGATGGCGTTGGGGTTGTCGCTACCGAGGCACTCCCGTCCCGCGATGCAGCGGAACGCGGCGGGGTCGTCCTTCGCGAGGATCGCGCGGAAGAGGGTGAGGAGCATCTCGCGGGCGTCCTGCTCCTGCCGCGCTATGCTCGGTCCGCAGCCCGGGAGGAGGGCGAGGAGCGAGCCGGCGAGGAGGCACGGCGCGAAGGCGGCGGCGCGGTTCATGGGAGGATCCCCGTCCCTGCCGGAAGGACGGGGGTCCAGCATACACCGCGGCCCGCGGCCCCGCCACGCGCGGATTCCCGGGCGCGCCGCGCCGGGCCCGCCGGAGGGAGAGAGGCCCCGTGGTCCGGCGCGCGCGACGTCCCGAGGGGGGCTACGACGGCAACGGCGGGCGGGGGGACCCCGGGGGGGACCCCAGGGACTTGTCGGGCTGCCGGCGGCAGCCCGACCCTGGGGACGAGGCCCGCCAGTGGCGGGCCGAGCCCGGGGAGCCCCGCCCCTGCTAGGGATGCCCCTGGCCGAGGATGACGTGGTCCAGGGTGAACCCGGTGAACAGGACGACGATGACGGCGATCGGGAACAGGGCCACGAGGATGAGCGCCCGCTTCTCGTAGGCCAGGTGCATGTAGTGGCGGCCGACGATCCCGGCCTTCCAGAGGGACAGGCAGGCGAGGGCCGCCACGGCGATCCCCCGCCAGTCTCCGAAGACCCCGTTCCCCGCGGCGACCGCGATGCCCACCTCCACGATGGTGATCGCGGCCAGCTTCGCCGCCTGCCACAGGTAGCGGGGGTCGTGGTGCTCCGCGGCGGGGCTCGCCGGGACGTGGCCCATGGGCTATGCCCTCACGTCGAGGAGGTAGATGAGCGTGAAGAGGATGATCCAGACCAGGTCCACGAAGTGCCAGTAGAGGCCGACCACCTCGATGGTGTTGTGGCTCCCCTGCGTGTAGCGGCCCCGGAGCGATCGGAAGAAGGTGCCCACGAGCAGGACCACGCCGATGAAGACGTGGAAGCCGTGGAAGCCCGTCAGCGTGAAGAAGGTCGCCCCGAAGAGGCTGCTCGGGGCGGTGATCCCCTCGTGGATCATCTTGGTCCACTCGACGGCCTGGAGGCTCAGGAAGGCGAGTCCCCCCACCGCGGTGAGCCCGACGAAGAGGCTCAGCCTCTTCAGGTCCCCCCGCTTCACCGCCCCCAGGCCGAGGACCATCGTCACGGAGGAGCAGATCAGGATGACGGTGTTGAGCGTCGTGAGCTTCCAGTCGAGGGAGAGCGGCTGCCCGTCGGCGCCGTTCGGGACCCACTTCGCCCCGGCGCTCAGGCGGAAGACCGTGTAGGCGCCGAGGAGGCCGGTGAAGCCCATGGCGTCGGAGCCGAGGAAGAGCCACATCACCAGCTTGGAGTTGGGGACGTGGGAGAGGGGGAGGGACTTGTCGAACGGCCCCTCCATGTTCGCCGCCGCCGCGTGCATGCCGGGATGCCCTCCGGTCCGCGCGGGAAGATATCCGCCCCGGCGCCCCGCGGAAAGCGAATGCCGCCCATCACGCACCGGGGTCTGTCCCCGAAGGCGCCGGCCGTTCGTTGCCGAGGGGACTGACCCCCGGATCGCCTTCAGAACGGGATCTCTTCACCCGGCGGCGCGGCGGCGGCGTCCGGGGACGCGTCGAGGAACGCCCGCCCTTCCGGGCAGAGGGGGCGGTAGTCGCACCACCCGCAGAGCACGGAGGGCCGCGGGGCCATCTCCCGGTCGGTCTCGGCCCGGTCCATGAGGGCGAGGATCTCCCCCGTCTTGGCCGCGAGCCACTCCGCTTCCGGGGTCCAGCCCACGTCCCGGTCCTCCCCCACGTACAGCATGGCGCAGCGGCTCACCGGGACCCGGAACTTGCGGCCCACGATGATCGAGTAGGTCGCGAGCTGGAGGTCCTCGCGGCGGAGGGACTCGAGCGGCTTCGACTTCCCGGTCTTGTAGTCGATGACCGCCAGGGAGCCGTCCGGGAGCCGGTCGATCCGGTCGATCTTCCCGGCGAGGACGTGCCGGCCGTCCCCGAAGGGGACCTCGTGGAACTGCTCCGCGGTCATGGGGACCGCGCGGAGGTCCTGCGTCTGCACGAACCGGAACAGCAGGTGCGTGGCCTTCTCCCCCACCGCGCGCTCGGTCTCCCGGTCGTCGCCGAAGACCGCGCGGCGCTCCTCCCGGCGCTCCACCCTCCGCCGGCCGTGGAGCCGCGTCCCCCCCCAGGCGTCCCGCAGGAGCTGGACGAGGGTCTCGTAGGTCCGCCGCCCCGGCTTCGTGACCTCCGGGTCGAAGAACCACTGGAGCGCGTCGTGGACGCAGGTCCCCACGAACATGGCGCTCGTCGGCTTCCGGTACTGCCTCTTGATCCCGGGGTCCCGGTCGTAGGCGTACTTCCGGGGGCACTGGCGGTAGGTCTCGATGGCGGTGGGGAAGGCCTTCATCGAGCGGGGACTGTACCACGGCCCCGGGAGACCGGTCGGGGCCGGACTACCGGACCGTCCGCAGGACCGCCTCCACCATGTCCGCGTGGATCCCGACCACCTCGGCGGTGTCGAGGGCGTAGCCCCCGGCCAGGAGGCCCAGGACCGGGCACCCCCCGGCCCGCGCGAAGTCGAGGACCGCGCGGTCGCGGCGGCGGAACCCCTCCCGCGTGAGGGCGAGCCCGCCCAGCCGGTCCCGCTCGAAGGGGTCGGCCCCCGCCACGTACACGAGGAGGTCCGGCCGGGGGAACTCCCGCGCGATGCGCTCGAAGGACCGCGCGAGCGCCCCGAGGTACTCCTCGTCCCCGGCCCCGTCCCCGAGGCCCACGTCCAGGGAACCCGCCTCCTTGGGCCAGGGGTAGTTCTCCTCCTGGTGGATGGAGAAGGTGTAGGCGTCCGGGTCCCCGCGGAAGCAGGCGACGGTCCCGTTCCCCTGGTGGACGTCCAGATCGACGAAGAGGGCCCGCCGGATGCGGCCCTCGGCGCGCAGCGCCTGCACGGCCACGGCGGCGTCGTGGACGAGGCAGAAGCCCTCCCCGTGGTCGGGGTAGGCGTGGTGGAACCCGCCGGTCAGGTTGGCCGCGCCCCCCCGCTCCAGGGCCGCCCGGGCCGCCAGCACCGTCCCCCCCGCGGCTAGGTAGAAGGCGTCGAGGACGGCCCGCGACACGGGGACCTCGAAGCGCGGGTCCCAGGACGCCTCGCCCCGCGCGATGGCCTCGAGCCCGTCGAGGTAGCGGGGGCGATGGACCCGCTCCAGGTCCTCCCGGCGCGCGGGCTCCGGCCGGAGGAACCCCTCCGCCTGGACCGCCCGCCGCCGCACGAGTTCCTCGGCGGTGAGGCGGTACTTGTCCGTCGGGAAGACGTGGCCGGGCCACTCGAAGGCGTAGCGGGGGTCGTAGACGACGGGGGCGGGGCGCGGGGGCACGGTCACAACCCCCGGAGAAGCGGCGAGAAGTCCTCCCACGCCGTCCGGCAGGGCGGCCCCCCCGCGAAGAGGAAGACCCCCTCCCGGGGCCCCTCCTCGGGGAGGGCGAGCGCCGAGGCGGAGACGGTCCCCCGGCCCTCGTGGTGCCGGCAGGGGGCCCGGCCGCCGGGGAGCCTCGGCTCGTGGTCGGGGAGGAGCCGCGCGAGCCGCTCCGCCTCCTCGCGCGCCCCGCGCCCCGCCTTCGCCCCGAGGGCCGGCAGGGCGCCGGCGTCGGGGTCGTCCTCGTTCGTGTAGACGTGCTCCCCGGGCTCGAGGTCCTGGACCTCCGCCCAGCCGTCCGTGTACCGGACGACGAAGGCTGCAGCGGCGTCCGCCACGAGGAGCTGGAAGTTGTTGTACAGGGCGCCGCGCAGGTGGCGGTCCAGGGCCTCGCGGGCGGCGACCGCCCCCGGCATCGCGAGGACCTCGCTGCAGAGGAGCCCGCGCGAGCGGCGGCGCGGGTCCGGGTCGCGGGCCGGGCGGTTGGTCACCGCGGCGACGAGTCCCCGCGCGTTCACCCCGAGCCAGGTCCCGCCCGCGCGGCGGTCCCGGGGGGCCGCGAAGGGGACCGGCCCCGGGTGGGCGGAGGGGGGGTCGAACTCCCGCCCGTACTCCTCGTCCCGGTTCGCGGCGAGCGCCACGGGGACCCCGGGGACGACGCGCCAGCGCAGCGCGAGGAGGCACACCGTGGCCCGCTTTGGCCCGCGCTACACGTTCCGGGCGGCGGCGGCCTCCGCGGCCCTGCGGGCCTCCACGCGCGCGGCGCGCCAGAGGAGGCCGCCGATGCCCCCGAGGAGGAGGAAGGGCATGGAGAGCATGAAGAGGATGCTCGCCTGGTAGCCCTGCATGATGGCCTGCGCGTCCCCCTGGGAGGCGACCGCCTCCTTGCAGGAGGGTCAGCCCAGGGCGACGGAGGGCGCGAGGAGGACCACCGCGGCGGCGAGCGCGAGGAGGAGGGGTCGTCGGGTCATGGCGGGAGACAGGGTACCCCTCCCGCCGGGGCGGGGACAACGATCCGCGGCGGCTACCGCGCCCGCACGACGACGTACAGCACGAACCACACCGCGACGCCCGTCACGGAGACGTAGAGCCAGATGGGGAAGGTCCAGCGTGCGATGGCGCGGTGGCGCGCGATGTCCCCCTTCAGCGCCCGGGTGAGCGTGATCCCGGCGAGGAAGGGCACCGTGGCGGCGAGGACGGTGTGGCTCCCGAGGAGGGCGTAGTAGAGCGCCCGCCCGAGCCCGGTGCCGGGGTAGGCGGTGAGCCCGGCGTGGCCGAAGTGGTAGACGACGTAGGAGACCAGGAAGAGCGTCGAGGCCACGACGGCCGAGAGCATGCAGGCCCTGTGGGCGGCGATGCGCTTCGCGCGCGCCATCCGCCAGCCCGTCACGAGGAGGACCGCGCTCGCGGCGTTCAGCCCGGCGTTGAGGTGCGGGAGGTCCTCGATCCGGATCACGGCCCCTGCTCGCGCAGGACGGCCTCGAGGTCGCGGCGGAGCCTCGGGAAGTCGGCGGCGGCCGCGCCCCCGGCGCCGACGTAGGTGCCCCGGACCTTCCCGCGGCGGTCCACGAGGACGAGCCGGGTGGAGTGGTCGAGGTCCCCCTCGTCCTCCCCCATCGCGAGGCGCAGCCCCCCCGCGATGAACTCGTAGGTGTCCGCGCGGCTCCCCCGGAGGAACAGCCACCGGTCCGCCGAGGCCCCGTGGCGGTCGGCGTAGGTCCGCAGGACCTCCGCGGTGTCGTAGTTCGGGTCCACCGTGAGCGTCACGCACACCGCCCGGTCCTCCGGGCGGAGCGACTCGTGGATCCGGGCCATCTTCGCCGTCATCTCGGGGCAGGGACCGCCGCAGCGGGTGAAGATGCAGTCGATGACCCAGACCTTGCCGAGGAGGTCCTCGCGCGTGACGGTCCTCCCGCCCCGCTCCTCGAAGGAGAAGGTGGGGACGGAGTAGGGCAGGAAGACCTCGACGACGGGCCGGAGCCCGCCGTCGTCCGTGGCGTGGCGACGGGCGTTGGACAGGAGGATGAGCCCGCCCGTGGCCGCCAGCAGCACCCCTCCGACGAGGCCCGCGAGGAGCAGGAACCCGGGGCCGCGCGGGGTCTCCCCCGGGGGGGGCGCGGACGGGGGCGCGGTGTCGGCCACGGCCCGGTCAGGCGCGGTCGAAGGCCATGAGGCCCAGAAGGAGGGGGAGGTAGAGGAGCGAGGCGCGCATCAGCGCCCGCGCCCTCCCGTCCGAACGCCGGAACGCGAAGGCGCCCGCCGCGCCCAGGAAGGCCGCCCCGAGCAGGACCGCGCCGGCGAGGTAGGTCCCCCCGGCGAGCCCTTCGGAGAAGGCGGTGAGGCTCACGAGGACCGTCCCCGCGGCGTGCAGCAGCGCCTGCCGCCCCGTCGCCCCCCCGGCGGGGTCCACCACGGGCAGCATCCGCATCCCCGCCCGGGCGTAGTCCTCCCGGTAGAGCCACGCGATCGAGAGGAAGTGCGGGATCTGCCAGAGGTAGAGGATCGAGAACAGGACCCAGGCCCCGCCGTCCACGCGCCCGCGCGCCGCGGCCCACCCGATGAGCGTGGGGAGGGCGCCGGGCACGGCGCCGACGAGCGTGTTGAGGGTGGTCCGGCTCTTGAGCGGCGTGTAGACCAGGACGTAGGCGGCGGCCGTGAAGGCCGCGAGCGCGGCCGCGGCCAGGTTCGTGGCGGCGGCGAGCCAGGCGAGCCCCGCGGCGATCGTCCCGAGCCCGAAGGCGAGGGCCTCCGCGGGCTGCATCCTCCCCGCGGCGAGCGGGCGGTTCGCGGTGCGCCGCATGAGCGCGTCGGCGCGGCGCTCGGCGAGCTGGTTGAGCGCGCTGGCCCCGGCGGCCACGAGCGCCGTGGCCAGCACCGTCTGGAGCAGGAACCCGGGGGCCGCCGCGCCGCCCGACCCGAGCCAGGCCCCCGTGAGCGTGGTGGCGAGGACGAGCGCGGTCAGCCGCGGCTTGGAGACCTCGAGGTAGTCCGCCGGCCCCGCCCGCGC
>CAZKTF010000089.1:0-13761 GCA_964555565.1 uncultured Planctomycetota bacterium
CATGGGATCCCTCTCCTGGTACGGCCGACCCTTCGCCCTTCGCCGGCTCCCCGGCTACTTCTTGTCGCCCTCGCCGGCCGGTGCCGCCGGCGCCGGCACGGCCGCCGCGCCGCCGTCCGCCGGCGCGGCGGTGCGCTCGAGCACGAGCTTCTCCGAGGAGGAGGAGTTGGCCGTGCTCACCATCTCGCGGAACTTCCCGTACTGCTCCTTCGTGATCCGGTTCGTGTCCAGGCGCACCGTGCGCTCCACGACCACCTTCCCGCCCTCCTCCTTCACCGTCACGAGGAAGGCGCCGATGGGGGACTCCACGGAGCGGCCGGCCGGGAGCTTCGCGACCTTCCAGCCCTCGGGCGGGGTGAACACCCACTTCGCGGTGAACAGGAGCGGGTTGATGAACACGAGGTCGTGCTCCCGCTCCTTGAGGCTCGCGAGCATGCCGAGCTGTCCCGCGAAGTCCATGGTGCTCTTCATCGGCACGGACATCCTGTTCCCCTCGACCTTGCCGAGGCGCGCGGCCTGGAAGTCCACGCCGATGTCCACGACGGGGGAGGTGATGTCCTTCAGGTTCGGGAAGGAGGTCTCGCCCAGCGTGAACTCGCCGAAGGCGGCGCCCAGCATCTTCTTCAGCTCCTCGGGCCGCTTCCCCTCGACGGAGAACCCCGCGCGGGCCTGGACCGCCAGGTCGCCCACGTAGTGGAACTTCCCGGCCACCGCGGCCGCGCCGTCCTCCTTCAGCGTGACTGCGAACTCCTGGCCCAGGGACAGCTCCTCGGGGCGGTTCCAGGGGATCTGGACGATCTCCCCGCCCTCGGGCCGCACGAGGAGGACCTTGGCCCCGCGGTCCATCGACGGGACGCTGTCCATCGAGTTGTACTGCGCGGTCCCGTCGAGGAACATCGCCTTCCCCTTGCCGTCCACGTCCGGGACGTAGGCGATGCAGTGGTTGAAGTGGCCGACCTGGGCGAGGGTCATGTCCTGGTCGATGCGCCCGATCTGCTGCGCCATGATGAGGACGGGGAAGGCCTCGATCCCGACCTCCTGGAGCATCGTCTTGATGAGGATCGCCTTGTCCTTGCAGTCGCCCCAGGCGCGCTCGAAGATCTGCTCCGCGGTGTAGGGCTTGTAGCCGTGCACCCCGAACTCCCAGGCCTGGTACTGGATGTCGGTGACGACGAAGTTGTAGATGGCCCGGACCTTGTCCTCGCGCGTCGCGGCGTCCTTCGTCAGCTCCGCCACCTTGGCCTTCATCTTGTCGTTGGCGATGAACTGCCTCTTGATGAGGTTCCACCACCAGGTGGAGAAGGCGTTCCAGTCCTTGAAGGAGGAGACCTCCACCAGGGGCTGGGACTCCTCCCAGGACGGCATGAGCGGCTCCATCCGGACCTTGGGGCGGTCGCGCAGGCGCCAGGCGTAGAGCTTCGTCTTGCCCTCGTCCTGGATCGAGACGGGATCGGCCGCGCCCTCGGGCATGTTCCGCGTGTGGAACTGGAACTCCCGCGCGGCCGGGGTGAGGAGGACGTACTCGGCCCGCTTCACCGGCACCCGGTCGGCGAACATCTGCCGGTCGCCGAAGTAGTCCCCGAAGAAGGACTGCTTCAGCTCGTCCACGCGGTGCTGGACCTCGAAGGCGTCCCCGGGCTTGAGCTGCGGCCACCGGACCCAGGACTGTCCGCCCTGGACCTGCGCCTCCTCGACGGTCCCGTCCTTCCGCCAGACCCGCGCCGTGCGCCACTCGAAGGCCTGCTCCTCCGCCCAGAAGGAGCCCGCGCGGTAGGAGGGGTTCTGCTTGGCGCCCATGTTGTTGAGGATCTTCACGACCTTCTGCGTGAACACGTTGCTCGTGCCGTCGGGGTTCACCCGGGTGACGGTCTTGTCGAGGACGACCATGAAGGGGTCGTTCTCCTTGTTCGCGTCCTCGAGCCCGCGCACCCCGGCAAGGAGCGCGCCCGTGTCCTCGACGTAGGGGAGCTCGAAGGGCCGGAGCGAGGGGTCGAGCCACTCCACGTACCGCTTGAGGACGGTGTTCTTCGGGTTGACGCGGAGGGCCTCCTTCCACTTCGCCACCGCGTCGCCCTTCTTCTCCAGCCGGGCGAGGATCCGCCCGTGGACGCGCAGGAGGTTCTCGTCCTCCGGCGATACCTCCAGGCCCCCGGCGGCCGTGGCGGCCGCCTCGGGAAGCCTCGCCAGCCCCTCGAGGAACTCCGCCTTGCGGCGGGCGGCGTCGAGGTCGAAGGGGTTCAGGCGCAGCCGCTCGTCGAACACGCCCACGGCGTCGTCGGCGAGCCCCTCCTGGACGAGGACGCTGGCGAGCCGGTCGCGCGCACCGGCGTCCTCGAGGTCCGCGGTGAGGCTCTTCCGGTAGGTGTCGCGCGCGGCCTGGAGGAGCCCCTCCCGGCCGGCCTTGTCCGCGACGGCGTGCAGGAACCGGGTGCGCGTGGCGAACTCGGGGCGCGCGAGGACGTCGCGCAGGACCAGCTCCGCCTCGGTCGCGAAGCCCCGGCGATCGACGATCCGCGCGAGGAGGAGCCACGCCTCCAGGTAGTGCTCGTTGGCGGCCAGGGCCTTGCGGCACATCTCCTCGGCGCGCGGGAGGTTCCGGAGGGAGTCGGTGTAGTAGACCGCGAGCGCCTGGTAGGCCTCGGCGTAGCCCGGGTCGAGCTTCAGCGCCTTCTCGCGCCCGCGCCGCTGGTCGTTCTCGAGCTTCTCCACGTCCATGTCGATGGGCCGGGTGGCCGCCTCGGCGGCGTGCATCACGTAGACCGGGTCCTCGGGCCTGAGTTTCGCGGCGCGGTCCAGGAACTTCCGGTCCGTCATCTCCGACTTCATGTCGTCGTACTGCCGCGCGCGGTGGAGCAGCCCGAGCCAGAAGTAGGCCCGCGCGTCGGCGGAGCCGTCCTCGGAGGTCTTCCCGAGCGGGGCCGCGTCCGCCAGCGCGTCGAGCGCCCCGCGCACGGCCGGGGCCTTCTCCGCCGCGACGTCGTCCTTCGTCGCCCCGACCGCCTCGGCGACCTCGGCGTCGGTGGCCGGGAGTCCCAGGTCGAGGATCGGCTCCCCCTCCGGCGTGGTCGCCCGCATCCGGAAGCCCCAGGCCCCGGTCTCCTCGGAGACCTTGAGGAGGACCCGGTTCCAGCCCTTGCGGAGCTTCACGCCCACGGTGTCCTGGTCGAAGCCGCCGCGGCGGTGGACGTCGCGCCGGAGCATCTCGGTCCCGTTCACCCAGGCGGCGATCCCCTGGTCGGAGGCGAAGCGGAGGGCGACCGTGCGCTCCTCGTCGGCGCGCAGCCAGGTCACCGCGTAGGCGAGGCACTGGTCGTTCGGGCGAAGCATCGCGTCGAGATCGACCCAGCCGTAGGGGTGCGCGGCGGGGACCCGCCGCCACGCCACCTGCCGCTCCTTGCCGCGGTAGGACTTCGCGAGGTCGATGAGGACCCCCTTCTCCTCCTCGGGGCCGGACTTCGCCGAGAACCCGCGGCCCTCCTGGTTGTCGAAGGGGCCGAGGATCCACCAGGTGGTGACGAGGCCCAGGGACTCGATGGCCTTGCGGCTCTCCTCGACCTTCCCCGAGCGGCGCAGGTAGCCCGCGCGGTTCCAGTCCACCCAGCCCTTGAGGACGGGGCCCAGCTCCTCGGACTTGAAGCCCCGCAGGAACTCCTCCGTCTCGCGGAAGCCGGAGAGCCGGTTCGTCAGGTCCTCCATCTTCTCCAGGTAGACCTCGGCCCGGGCCCGGTCGCGGGAGGCGGTCTTCGCGTCCGACTTCGCCGCCTCGCGCACGGACATGGAGAAGGCCTCCTCGAAGGACTTGAGGGCCTCCTCGTACTTCGCGTGGGCCTCCTCGCGCAGCGCGCGGTCCTCCACCCCGTCGATGGGGGAGGGGGTCTCGTCCGCGCGCGCCCGCGGCGCGGCCAGCGCCAGCGCGGCGGCGAGGGGGAGGAGGGCGAGGCGCAGGCGGGCGCTCATGGGGAGTCTCCCTGTGTTCTCGAGACGTGGTGGAGAAGCACCGGAGTATATACGCCTGCGAGGGCGTCCACCCCCCCGTAAAGGCGATCGCTCGCCCGGGGGTCAGACCTTGGGCGCCCATAGGGTGGCGCAGCACGTCACGCGAGGCGCCCGGGGTCTGACCTCTCGGGGAGCCTCACCACGCACGCGGTCCCGCCCCTCGGCGCCCCGCCCTGGTTCCACTTCGGGTACGCCGTCACCCACCCGCGAGGCGCCCGGGGTCTGGCCGTTTCGAATGCTTTGGTGCAGCCCACCGCGTCCCCGGTTGCCTAGAATCCGGCATTCCTCTCCTCGGAGGGACCGTCATGGAGTCCGGCAACGGGCACGGCCTCACGGACGAGGCGCTGATCCGGAAGGTCCGTGACGAGAAGGACGAGCGGGCGTTCGAGACGCTCTTCGAGCGCCACGCGGCGGACCTGGCAGCCCGGATCCGTCATGTCCTCCCCCCGGCCGTGCGGCGGAGAGTCTCGGTCTCCGACGTCCTCCAGGAGGCCCGCATCACCGCCTTCGCCCGCTGCCCCATGTTCGAGTTCCGCGTCGAGGGCGGACCGCGGAGGTGGCTCCTCCGGATCGCCGAGATGAAGGCGCGGGCGGCCTTCCGGCGCCACGCCGGAACCGCGAAGCGGGCCACGGGGCGCGAGGTGCCGCACGGTGGGCGCCGCAACACCTCGAGCTTCACCGCCCTCGGTCCATCGCCGAGCGAGACGGCCTCGACGCGGGAACAACGCGACGCGGCGCTGCGCGCTCTGGACGCGCTTCCCCCGGACTATCGCGAGGTGCTCCGCCTCACCCGGATGGAGGGCCTCTCGCTCGCGGAGGCCTCGGTGCGGATGGGCAGGACGCGGGAGGCGGTGAAGAAGCTCTCCGGGCGGGCGATGGTCTCCTTCACCGCCGTCTACGAGGCGCAGAACGGCCGGCGTCGTGAGTGACGACGAGAGGATCGCCGAGATCCTCGCGGACTGGTACGACCTGCGGGACCGGGGGGTCGCGCAGGAGCCCGAGCAGGTCGTGCGGGCGCATCCCGAACACGCCGATGCCCTCCTCGCGCACTTCGCGGCGCAGGCGGTGTTCGACCGGATCGTCGATCCCCTTCCGGGGCTCGAGGTGCCCGCGGAGAGCACCGTCGGCGAGTTCCGCGTCCTCCGCGAGATCGGCCGGGGCGGCATGGGCGTGGTCTACGAGGCCGAGCAGACCCCCATGGCCCGGCGCGTGGCGTTGAAAGTGCTCTACCCGACGGTCACGAGCAGCCCCCGCGCGGTCGCTCGCTTCCAGCGCGAGGCCCGGGCTGCGGGGCGGCTCCACCACACGAACATCGTCCCCGTCTACTCGATGGGCGAGGACCGCGGCGTGTGGTTCTACGCAATGGAGCTCGTCCCGGGCCGTCCGCTCGACCAGGTCGTAGAGGACCTGCGGCGCCTGCGCGGCACGCCGCGGGAGAGGACGCCCGCCACGCCGACGACCAGCGGGTTCGGGACCGACTCGGGAAGCCGCGAGTACTACGAGCGCATCGCGCGCACCTTCGCCGGAGTGGCCGAGGGTCTCGAGTCGGCGCATCAGGCGGGTGTCGTCCACCGGGATATCAAGCCCTCGAACCTCATTCTCGATGCCGACGGCACGCTGCGGATCACGGACTTCGGGCTCGCGCGCGTCGAGGGCGAGGGCGCGACGATGACGCTGACGGGCGATGTCGTCGGGACGCCCGCCTACATGAGCCCCGAGCAGGCGGGCGGATCCGAGGGCGGCGTCGATGCGCGCACCGACGTGTACTCCCTCGGCGCGACGCTCTACGAGGTGCTGACGCTGCGCCCGCCCTTCCGCGGCGGCTCGCCGCAGGAGATCTGCGCGAAGATCGCCAGGGAGGATCCCGTCTCCCCGCTCCGCTACGATACCCGGATCCCGCGCGACCTCGAGACCGTCGTCCAGAAGGCGATGGAGAGAGAGCGCGACCGCCGCTATCGCAGCGCGGGCGACATGGCACGGGACCTGCGCCTCTTCGCCGAGGGCGCGGCGATCCACGCGCGGCACATCGGGCCGCTTGGCAGGGCGTGGCGTAGGGCCAGGCGTCACAAGGCCATGTCGTCCATGGCGGCCGGAGTCGCCGCACTCGCGATCGTCACCTCCGTACTCGCCGTAGACGCCGCCCGCGAGTCGGCCGCCCGCAGGGAACTCCGCTACGCGCAGCTCTGCGTGGCGGCGCAGGAATCGCTCGCGCGCGGGATCGGGAGCGAAACGACCGGCTGCATCGAAGTCACGGCGCCTGACCTCCGCCAGGCCCATGCCTTCTTCGCCAGAGCCATTGATCTCGAGCCGGCGCGGCCCGACGCCTACTTTGCGCGCTCTCTCTGCGCCGGCTCCCCTATCAAGGAGCGGCTGGACGACCTCGACGCGGCACGGGCACGGGGACTCGGCGAACGCGCGTACCGGCTCGGCCGCTCCTTCGTATTCCACGTGTTCCGGAAGTCGGGGCCGAGGGACGCGGAGGAAGGCGCCGCCCTGGCGGTCACAGGACTGGAGAGCGCGTCCGACGCCTACCTCAGGGGGCAGCTTCTCCTCATCCGGGGACAGCGGCGCGCGGCCATCGAAGCGCTCGGCGCCTCGCTTCGCGGCCCGCGGGCCGGCGGTTTCCGGTTCCAGGCCCACTTCCTCCGCGCTCAGGCGCGCGAGGGGGACGGCGAGCTCGGGGGAGCCATCGAGGACCTCGAGGCGGTCCGCGAGGCCGGCGACTCTGGGCCGACCGTGCGCGTCAAGATCGCCTCGCTCTGGCGCCGTTCGGGGATTCGGGACCGTGCGGAGTCGGTGTTTGCGGAGACGTTGTCCGACGTTCGCCACAGGAACACCGTCGAGGGATGGCAGGAGATGGCAGCCGCATGCCGGATCTGCCGGGAGTCCGCCTGGGCCGTCCAGGTCACCGAGGAGGCGTGCGCCGCCCACGGCGACTCGCCGGCCCTCCTGCGGGAACGGGAGCGTGCGCTCGCGGCCGCGAACCGGCATGAGGAGGCCCTCGCGGTGGTCAAGATGGCGCGGTCCCTCGCTCCGGGCGACCTCGTGCTCCTCGAGGACTTCGGCGATCTCCTGCTCGACGACGGCAAGCCGGAGGACGCGCTCCGCGCCTTCGGCGAGGCGCTGCGTCTCGATCCGCGTTCCTACAACGCGCTCTGGGGTCGCGGCCGGGCGCTCGAGGCCCTCGGGAAGGGCGACGACGCTCTCGCGGCCTACCGCACCGCGGTCGATGCGAACCCCGAGCTCGCTGTGAGTCACAACCACCTCGGATGCTACCTGTTCGACCATCGAAACGATGCCACGGCCGCGGAGGCGGCGTTCCGCGAGGCCATCCGAATCGAGCCTGACTTCGACAAAGCGTACTACAACCTGGGGACCGCGCTCTCCAGCAAGGGCGAACTCGACGGCGCGAGCGACGCCTACCGCGAGGCGATCCGTCTGAATGGGACCTTCCCGGAGGTGCACAACAACCTCGGGATGATGCTCATTTCCAAGAGCGAGGTCGAGGGCGCCATCGCCGAGTTCCACAAGGCAATCCTCCTCAGACCGGAGTACGCGCTTGCCCACTACAACCTCGGCGTGGCATTCCAGGAGAAGGTGGACATCGACGCGGCGATGGGCTCGTACCGAGACGCTATCCGGTTTGGATTCGGCCGCGCGGACGCGCACGTCAACCTGGGGTTCCTGCTCGAGCGTGAGGGCAACCTCGATGATGCACTGGCTGCCTATCAGGAGGCGGTCCGGATTGACCCGCGCCATGCGAAGGCGCAGAACAACCTCGGAAGCCTCTTGCGGGCGAAGAAGGATCTCGGCGGCGCGAGCACCGCCTTCCGCGCGGCAATCCGGCTGAATGGGACCTATGCGGAGCCGCACAACAATCTCGGGATTGTGCTCACGTCCGAGGGCGACATCGGAGGCGCAATCGTGGAGTTCCACGAGGCGATCCTCCTTAGACCGGAGTACGCGAACGCGCATTACAACCTCGGAGTAGCGTTGCAGAAGAAGGGAAACAACGACTTGGCGATGATCGCGTACCGCGACGCTATCCGGTACGGCTTCCAGGGGCCGAGCGCGCACGTCAACCTGGGGTTCCTGCTCGAGCGCAAGGGTGAGCTGGACGAGGCCTTGGCTGCCTTGCAGGAGGCGGTCCAGATCGACCCGCGCCATGCGAAGGCGCAGAACAACCTTGGAAGCCTCTTGCGGGCAAAGAAGGACCTCGTCCGTGCCGAGGCGGCGTTCCGGAGGTCGGTCGAACTCGACCAACGGTTCACCTACGCCTGGTACAACCTCGGGCTTACGCTGCGGGACAAGGGTGACCTGCCGGGGGCCATTGAGGCCTTCCGGAAGGCGGCGAACCTCGACCCTCACGACGCCGACCCCTGGAACGAGATCGGCTGCCTCCTGGCCAATGCCGGAGACCGGGCAGGAGCGATGGAGGCCCTGCGTACGGGGATCCACGAGAACCCGAACCTGCCCAACCTCCACTTCAACCTGGCCAACGCGCTGAAGATGGGAGGGGACCACGCGGGAGCCGTCGGGGAGTACGACCGCGCCCTCGCGCTCGATGAGAAGAACGCCCTCGCGTGGAACTACCGCGGGTTCGCGCTGTGGAACCTCGTGAAGTTCGACGATGCGCTGGCGTCCTACGACCGCGCGATCGCAATCGACGGTCGCATCGCCAGCTTCCACTACGACCGCGGGGCCCTTCTCGTGACGTATCTCCACCGCTGGCGCGAAGCCCTTCCATCGTTGGAGAGCGCGGTGGCCCTCGACGCCAACCTCGCAGCCGGCCACCGCGAGTACGGTCTCGGTCTCTGGTATGCGGGTCGGATGGACGAGGCGCTCGTCGAGACACAGCGCGCGATCGACCTCGACGCACGCGACTCCCGGAGCCGCATGTACCGCTGGCGGATCCTCACGGCGCTCGGACGGCACGCCAAGGCGCTCTCAGCGGCCGAGGCGGATCTCGCCGAACTCCCGCCGGAGAGGCCGTATTTCGCGTGGTACAAGACACTCTCGCTGCGCTTCCTGGGGCGCGCCGACGAGGCGCGCGCATTCGCGACGCAGTCGCTCGCGCGGGAGCCGGAGCCCGGCAATGTGCTCGACTACGCGTACCTCTGCGTACTCGCTGGGCGGCCAGACGATGCTCGGCGGTGGCTGGCGAAGGGCGAGGGGCTCGGCGATAGCGGCAGCGCCTTCGATCGGGCACGCGTCTGCGCGGCCCTCGGGGACAAGGAGTCCGCCCTGCACTGGCTCGAGATTGCCGCAGGAAAGGGCGTCGGCCGTCCCTCCCTGTACCCCCCGGAACCGGCCTTCGACGCCGTGAAGGACGACCCGCGGTTCCAGGCAGCGATGGCGAAGATCGTCGTCCCGTAGCGATTTTCCGCGTCCCCAGCCCCGCTCCAATGGGCATAGGTCCCTTCGAGGCGCCGCCGTTTGAAGCGGAGCGCCCGGGAGGGACCCAACATGTCGACCATCTCGAAGCGACTCGTCCGGGCGGCGGGGATCGCGCTCGCCGTGGCTGGAGTGTTCATGGCAGGAAGTGCGGCGCGGGGCGATGGCGGCACCTGGACGACGAAGGCCCCCATGCCGACGGGCAACATCGACGCCGCGAGAGGGGTGATCGGCGGGAAGGTCTACGTCGCGGGCTCGGTGGGCTCCGCGAACCTCACCGAGGTGTATGACCCCGTCGCGAACACATGGGCGTCGGCCGCGGCGCCACTGACGCCCCGGACAGCGGGGGGTTACGGAGTCATCAACGGGAAGCTCTACTTCGCGGGAGGCGCGCCCTACGGGGACGAGAACAACAACACGAACGTCCTCGAGGTGTACGACCCCGCGACGAACGCGTGGACGACCAGGGCGCCGATGCTCACGCGGCGTGACCAGGTCGCCTCCGGGGTCGTCAACGGGAAGCTCTACGTCGCGGGAGGCCACGTGAACGGCTCCGCCCCGGCCATCGGGACCCTGGAGGAGTACGACCCGACGACGAATGCCTGGGCGACGAGGGCGTCGATGCCGTTCCCGACGCAGGCGCTCGACTCCGCGGTCGCGGTGGGCGGGAAGCTCTTCGTCGCGGGCGGCTACACGATGAGCGAGCGCTTCGTCGCGCGGCTGCAGGTCTACGACGCCGCGTCCAACTCGTGGTCGATCAAGGCCTCGATGCCGACGGCTCGCGGGTGGGCCTCCTGCGTCGAGCTGAACGGTCGGGTCTTCGTTCTGGGGGGAGTCACCGTCGTCGGCGGCTCGGACGTCGCCACCGACGTCGTCGAGTCCTACGACCCTGCCACGGACACGTGGAGGGCCGAGCCCTCGTTGCCCTCGGCGCGACATGGAGCGGCCGCCGCCGTCGTGGATGGCGTCCTGTACGCCGCGGGCGGCTACTCGGGGAGCGCGACGCTGACCACGACCGACGCCTTCACGCCCGCCTCCGGCGCGTGGACGATGGTCGCGCCTCTCCCGGGCCTGCCCCGGGCCAGTCTGGCGGCCATAGGTGTCGGGAACACGCTCTTCGTTTGCGGCGGAGGCACGCACTCCGGCGGGGTCTTCGATAATGTGCCCGATCTGTACGCCTTCGACACGGGCGCGGGCACGTGGACCCAGAAGGCCTCGGCTCCCCGGAAACGCACGTCTTTCGGGATGTGCGCGGTGAACGGGGTCCTGTACGCCGTCGGCAACTCGGAGGGTCTCGGCGGCACGGCCGTCGACGCCTACGACACCACCACAAACACGTGGACGACGAAGGCTCCGTTCCCGATCGGGGGGGGCACGACCGTTGCCGTCGTAAACGGCATCATTTACGCGGGGGCCCTTGGAACAGGCGACGACTCCATGTTCGCCTACGACCCGGCCGCAGACGCCTGGACGACGCGAGCATCCTGCCCCGATGCGAGCGAGGCGCAGGGGCTGAAGCTGGCCGCGCTGGGCGGCATCGTCTACGGCGCGGGGTACGACCCCGCCACTAATGTCCCCACTCTCCGCGCCTACGACCCGACCACCAACACGTGGTCGGTCAAGACCCCGCCGGCATTGACGCACGTGGGCTCGAGCGGAGGCTTCGTCGCGATGCAGGGGCGACTGTGGCTGCTCTCGGACTACTCGGGTGGTTGGAGTCCGGCTGTTGAGTCCTACGATCCCGCCACCGACACGTGGAGGTTCGAGCCGTCGATGAACGTCGGCCGGACGCAGTTCGGCGCGGGAGTCGCGGGAGGGATGCTGTTCGCCGTCGCTGGGTACGACGGGACGTCGCTCATCTCGTCCGTCGAGAAGTTCACTCCTCCTCCGTCTCCCGCCGGGGTCCACGTGCCGGCGGCCATCGTCCAGCCCTGCGACGACGGGACGGACGGGGCAACGGTCAACTTCCTCCTGGACATCACGGGCAGCCCGCCCTCGACGGCCGTGCTGACGGTCCGTGACCTGACGGGGAATCGTGCGATTCTCACGCAATCGGCGGTCGCGGGTCAGGTCGGCGTGGGGCCGATCACGTTTCCGCTGGGGACTTCGACCGTCGAGGTGACGGTGACCGACGGCACAGTGGTCCTCGCGACGGCGACCTTCGCCGTGCAGATCCAGGACACGGTGGCGCCGACCCTTTCGGGAATCGAGGCGAAGACCATCGAATGCACGGGTCCCTTGACGCCGATCTTCTGGGAGATCCTCGGCGTGGGCGCCACGGACGCCTGCGACCCGCACCCCGTGGTGACCCTCTCTCCGTCCGCACTGCCGCTCGGCACCACGCGGGTGTCGGCCACCGCCCGGGATGCTTCGGGAAACACGGCCTCGTCCGACTTCGACGTGACCGTCCGCGACACGACTCCACCGGTCTTCACCCTCATCCCCAGGGACATCTCGCGGGGGTGCGAGGGGGCCGACGGTGCCGCTGTCGCCTTCGAGGTGCGAGCCGCGGACCTCTGCGGAGAGGCAGGCATTGCCTGCCTCGACGAGTCCGGCCGCACGGTGGACCCTGCGGGCACCTCCTTCGCCGTCGGCGCCCACACCGTCACCTGCACGGCCACCGACTCGAGCAACAACAGCACCTCCGTCAGTTTCAAGGTCACCATCGTCGATGACGACGACCCGCTCCTCGTGGTCCCCGCCGACATCACCGTGTCGACCGACGCGGGAATGGCCACCGCCACGGTGTCCTTCGCCGTGAGCGCCACCGACGCCTGCGACCCCTCGGTCGCCATCACCACCTCCGCTCCTTCGGGCGAGGTCCACTCCGGGGACTCCTTCCCGCTGGGCCTGACGACCGTCACCTGCACCGCGCGGGACCGTTCCGGCAACGAGGTGTCCGGTTCCTTCCGCGTGCTGGTGCTCGACCGCGAGGCCCCCGTCCTCACCGCACCCGCGACGGCCACGCTCGTGACCGACTGCCCCGGGAGCGCCCTCTCGATCACGCCCGCGGCCCTGGGAGTCTCCGCCCGCGACAACGCCGACCCGGCACCCGCCCTGGGCTGCTCTCCGACCTCCGTCGGCCCCGGGACGACCACCGTCGACTGCACCGCCACCGACGCGGCCGGCAACGTGGCCCACGCCTCCGTCTCCGTCACCGTCCTCCGCGGAACGTTCCAGGTCCAGTTCCTGCGTCCTCTCGACGGCGCCGTGGACAACCTCATCAAGGCCGGCCAGACCATCCCCGTCAAGGTGCGGGTGACGTGCAGCAACGTCCTCGACCCCAACGCGACCGCCGCCGTGGACAGCGTCACCCAGATCGACGGCTCGGGGACGCCCGTCGCCAATGGGACGGTGGAGGATAGCGGACTCTCCAACGACAACGGGACCGCCATGCGCCTCGCCGACGGCTTCTACATCTACAACCTCTCCACGAAGGGCTGGACCAGCGCTTCCGGCGCCCGCTTCCGCGTCCGGGTGCGGGTCCAGGAGTCCGGCCATGTCGATACCTACGCCGAGGTCGTCCTCAAGAACCGCTGAACCGCTACGGGATGCAAGTGGAGGCCGGCGGCCCGCTCCAGGCGGGCCGCCGTGCCATCGTCGCCGGCGAGATCCGTGCGCACTCTTCAAGACCTCGTCCCGAACGCACCATTCCGGGACCTGCGTATCGGCCTGTTGAAACAAGGAGACAAGATATGACGACCGCAGAAACGACGACCTTCCTCCCGGGCGGCACGCGCGCGACCGTCGAACTGGAAATCAGCGCGGTCACGAGGCTCGCTTCAACTCACAATGGAGACGGGCGTTATCGCCGGTCCTTCGGCCGAGACGCCGCAGGCAACTGGTGGAGCATGACTTGCCGCTCCGGCGCGTGGCGTCGGCACCCAGGGCGCGTGCCGCTCGGAGTCCGGCTCACCCTCGAACGGCTCGTTGCGCCCGTGATGTTTCAACAGGCCGATACGCAGGTTCCGGGATGCCGTCACCTGGGGTCAGACCTTGGGCGCCCATAAGGTGGCGCAGCGCGTCACGCGAGGCGCCCGGGGTCTGACCTCTCGGGGAGATTGGACACGCACCGGGTTCCGCCCCTCGACACCCCGCCCCGGCTACACTTCCGCCACGCCCTCACCCACCATCCCGATGGGTCCCACACAGCGCCGCGCCGTCCTCGAGGCCCTCGCCGCCGCGGCGCTCTTCGGCCTCTCCACGCCCTTCGCGAAGGTCCTGCTGGAGGAGGTCCCGCCGCCCGCGCTGGCCGGGCTCGTCTACCTCGCCTCGGGCCTGTTCCTCGCGCTGCCCGCGGCCCGGCGGGCGCGCGCGCGTGCCCCGTGGGGCGGGCGGCGGGTGGCCCTCCTCGTCGCCGTGGCCGCGGTC
>CAZKTF010000090.1:0-13650 GCA_964555565.1 uncultured Planctomycetota bacterium
AGATGATCTACATGGACCCGCCTTACGGGGTGAAGTTCGGGTCCAACTTCCAGCCCTTCGTACGGAAGCGAGGGGTAAGACATGGTGACGACGAAGACATGACTCGCGAACCCGAGATGGTCCAGGCGTACCGGGATACCTGGACGCTCGGGATTCATTCGTACCTCACATACCTGCGGGAGCGACTGATGCTCGCACGGGATCTGCTGTCCCCGACCGGAAGCGTTTTCGTGCAGATTAGCGATGAGAATGTTCACCATGTACGCGAGCTAATGGATGAGGTCTTTGGCCAAGATAACTTCGCTGGCATCATCCAGTTTGCGAAGACCGCAGGCCTTGGGAGCAGTCGGTTGTCGACCGTTGCTGATTACCTTCTCTGGTACGGCCGCGACCTCGCGCAGATTCGGTATCAGCCCCTATATTTGCACAAAGTGCCGGGTGAAGCTGGAGGCTCTCAGTACACATGGGCCGAGCTCCCCAATGGCAGAAGGCTCAACCTCGCCTCCGGTCAAGAAGGACCCCTTGAAGCCCCGCCGGGAAGCCGCATTTTCGTTCACGACAACATTACTAGTCAGCGTCCGCGGAACCCGACCGATGTTGCGGAGTTCGAGTTCGAGGGGCGCAGATTCACGCCTGGGACTGGCGTGTTCAAGACGGACATCGAAGGGCTCAGGCGCTTGGCGGCGACAAAGAGGCTGATGGTCGTCGGCAATACGCTGCGGTATGTGCGCTACCTTGAGGATTTCCCTGTTTTCCCTCTTGCGAATTTGTGGACCGATACCGGGACCTCAGGCTTTGCTTCCGACAAGCTCTACGTCGTGCAGACTCTACCCAAGGTCATCGAACGGTGCATGCTCATGACCAGTTGCCCAGGCGATCTCGTTCTCGACCCCACCTGCGGAGGCGGCACTACTGCCTATGTCGCCGAACAGTGGGGTCGTCGCTGGATCACCATCGACACGAGCCGCGTCCCGCTCGCACTCGCTAGGCAGCGGCTGCTGACCGCGACGTTCTCTTGGTACGAGCTGGCCGACGAGAAGCGCGGCCCGGTCGCCGGGTTCGTCTACAAGCCGGAGCGTGAGAGCATGAACCCCAAGAGCATCGGGCCCGGCATCGTCCCCCACGTGACGCTCCGGAGCGTAGCCAACGACGAGCCGCCTCAGCAGGAGGTCCTCGTCGACCGCCCGGAGCTGGACAGCAAGGTCACGCGCGTCAGCGGTCCGTTCGTCGTCGAGGCCACCATCCCCACCCCCATCGATTGGGACGGCGACAACAAGGAGGACTCCGGCGTCGGCGCCGTGGCCGAGAGCTACGGGACCTTCGTGGACCGGATGCTCGAGGTGCTCCGCAAGAGTCCGGTGATCCAGGTGGCCGCGGGGAAGACGGTGGAGTTCAAGAATGTCCGCCAGCCGGCCAAGACGCTCTCGCTCTCCGCGGAAGCCGTTGTTGCCAACGGGAAGGACAAGCCCGTGGCCGTCGTGTTCGGCCCCGAGAACGGCGCCGTGAGCGAGAAGCTCGTTTACGAGGCGGCAAAGGAGGCTGCCGGGAAGGGCTACGCACACCTCTACGTCATCGGATTCCAGATCCAGCCGAACGCCCGGCAGCTCGTGGAGACCTGCGATGCAGCAATGGGCGTGTCCGCGACCTACGTGCAGATGACGCCCGACGTGATGATGGGCGACCTACTCAAGAACACGCGCGCCAGCCAGATCTTCAGCGTGTGCGGTCTTCCCGAGGTTCGGCTCAAGAAGGTCGCGCCGAAGAAGTACGACGACCCGGCCAGGTACCAGGTCGAGCTGCTCGGGCTCGACATCTTCGATCCCGTGGAGATGAAGGCCGAGCACGAGAAGGGCGACAACGTCCCGGCGTGGTTTCTTGATACCGACTACAACGGCCTGTGCTTCCACGTAAACCAGGCCTTCTTCCCGCGCACGAATGCTTGGGACAATCTCAGGAGGGCGCTCAAGGCCACCCACGCCGAGAGCGTCTGGGACCACCTCGCGGGCACCAAGAGCGAGCCCTTCGAGGCCGGCAACCACGGCACGATTGCCGTCAAGGTCGTCGATGACCGGGGGAACGAGCTCCTCGTCACGAGGAAGCTCAGCGAGGCCGAGGGATGAGCGACTTCGAGGTTGCCGAGCCAATCCTGAACTCGCCCTTCGAGGAGCCGAAGGAGCACTGGGTCATCCAGGCCGGCGAGCCGCCGGAGCGTGTCCCCGGCCGTCGCAAGGCGGGCTATTACTTTCGGGACCCCCGCGCCGAGCAGGGTGAAGACGAGCACGCAGCCCGGGGCGAATGGGTCCCGCTGGAGCTCGCGAACCGCGTCCGGGAGCGGCTCAAGGCCTGGCGCGCGGCCGGCTACCCGGGCGTGTCGCGGACTTCGCTGGAACTGGTCCAGTACTGGCGGCGCGACGGCCGCGGGAACAGCACGCTCTTCTTTGCCCAGCTCGAGGCCGCTGAGACCGTCGTCTTCCTGACCGAGGCTCGACACGACTTCCTGCAGGGCATTGAAGTGCCGACGGACGAGCCGAGCGAGGACCGCAAGGCTGCGGGCTACCGCGCGTTCCGCCGGTACGCCTGCAAGATGGCCACAGGGACGGGCAAGACCACGGTCATGGGGATGGTCGCCGCCTGGAGCATCCTCAACAAGGTCCACAACCGCAGCGACCCGCGCTTCTCGGACGTGGTCCTCGTCGTCTGCCCGAACGTCACCATCCGCCAGCGCCTCCAGGAGCTGGACCCGGACCGCGACGCGGCGAGCCTTTACCGGACTAGGGACCTCGTCCCCCAGCATCTGATGCCGGACCTCATGCGCGGCCGGGTGCTCGTAACGAACTGGCACGCGTTCGAACCGCACTCCATCCAGACCGGCGGCGTCAGCGCGAAGGTCGTGAAGGCCGGGGTACCTCTGCGTGTTGTGGAGGTCATCCGCATAGGCCCGAAGACCACGACTGCCCGCGGGAAGCGCTACTTGACGCCGGAGGAGTACCAGCGCCAAGTGGCCGCCGGCATCCTCACCGTGCTCGAGGAGGACCGGGACGGCCAGGGCAACCTGAGCAAGGCGAAGGTCGAGTCGTTCCGCTACGTCGAGAGCGACACCGCGCTCCTGAACCGCGTGCTCGGCCGCGAGGTCGGAGGGAAGCAGAACATCCTCGTGTTCAACGACGAGGCGCACCACGCGTACCGCATCCGGAAGGCCGAGCCCGAAGAGGAGGCCGAGGAGGCGCTCGGGGATGCGGAGGAGGTCGAGGAGTACTTCAAGGAGGCCACGGTCTGGGTCGACGGCCTCGACCGCATCCACAAGCACCGCGGCATCAACTTCTGCCTGGACCTCTCCGCGACGCCCTACTTCCTCGGCGGCGTGGGCGTGGACACGAACAAGGTCTTCCCGTGGACCGCGAGCGACTTCGGGCTCACCGACGCCATCGAGTCCGGGCTCGTGAAGATCCCCCAGCTTGCGGTCCGGGACACGACCGGCGCGGAGATCCCTGGCTACTTCAACATCTGGCGCTGGATCCTTCCGCAGCTCACCCCGGCCGAGCGGGGCGGCAAGAAGGCCTCCCCGAAGCCGGAGGCCATCCTGAAGTTCGCGCACACCCCCATCGCGATGCTGGCCGGACTCTGGGAGGAGCTACGCCAAGAGTGGGAGCGCAGCAAGGGCGACCAGCGACCGCCGGTGTTCATCCTGGTCTGCAAGAACACGAAGATCGCGCAGACCATCTACGAGTGGCTGGGCGAGGACAAGCCCCCTACCGGCATCCCGCCGGCGCGCATCGCTGGCTTCCGCAACCGGGAGGGCTCGGCCGTCACTATCCGCGTGGACTCCAAGGTCATCCAGGAGACCGACGTCGAGGGTGCCAAGGGCGACGAGGTCCGCTGGATGCGGTTCACGCTGGACATGGTTGGCAAGACTGACTGGCCGCGCGACCGGCAGGGCCGCCCCGTCTACTCCGAGGGCTTCGAGGAGCTCGCGAAGAAGCTTAATCGGCCGGTCCACCCGCCAGGCCGGGATGTCCGGTGCATCGTCAGCGTCGGCATGCTCACCGAGGGCTGGGACTGCACCACGGTCACGCACATCGTCGGGCTGCGGCCGTTCATGTCCCAGCTGTTGTGCGAGCAAGTGGTCGGCCGCGGCCTGCGCCGGACCAACTACGACGTGAACGATGACGGGAAGCTCAGCGAGGAAGTCGCCAAGGTTTTCGGCGTTCCGTTCGAGGTCATCCCTTTCAAAGAGAACAAGGGCAAGTCTGTCCCGAAGCCGAAGAAGTACCACGTCCACGCGCTGCCGGAGAAGGCGGCTTTCGAGATCAAGTTCCCAAGGGTCGAGGGGTACTGGCAGGCGGTCCGCAACCGCGTGACGGTGGACTGGGCCGCGGTCCCCACGCTCGTCCTCGACCCGACCCGCATCCCGCCCGAGGTCCAGATGAAGGCCGGCCTCCCGGGGAAGCAGGGCCGGCCGTCGCTCCACGGGCCTGGGAAGCTCGAGACCGTGGACCTGAACCCCTACCGCAAGGGGAGCCGCATCCAGGAGCTCGTGTTCGACATCGCCGCCGGCCTCACCGAGGTCTACTCGAAGCAGCCCGGCTGCGAGGTCCCGGCCCACGTGCTTTTCCCGCAGCTGGCCCGCATCGTCGGCCGCTACGTCCAGGAGAAGGTCGAGCCTCTGGCTCCGTTCGAGCGGGTGGACGTGTACCTCTCGCCGTACTACGGCCTTGCCATCGAGGCGCTTGCCCAGGCTATCCGGGCGGATGCCGCTGCCGGCGGCGTGCCCGAGGTCCCCCGCTACGAGACGCGGCGCGGGCCAGGGACCACGGGCGAGGTGGACTACTGGACGAGCAAGGACGTGCGCGAGGTCGGCAAGAGCCACCTCAACTTCGTCGTGGCCGACACGAAGAAGTGGGAGCAGTCCGCGGCCTACACCATCGATCGGCACCCCGCGGTGGAGGCCTTCGTCAAGAACGCGGGCCTCGGCTTCGCTGTCCCGTACTTCCACAACGGCCAATCGCACGACTACATCCCCGACTTCATCATCCGGTTCAAAGGCGCGCCCGGCTGCTACCTCATCCTGGAGACCAAGGGCTACGACGAGCTCGCTGACACGAAGGCCAAGGCAGCGCAGCGCTGGGTCGATGCGGTCAACGCGGACGGGAAGTACGGGCAGTGGCAGTACGCCGTCGCGCGGAAGCCGGAGGAGGTCAAGCAGCGCCTAGATGAGGCACTCGCGACCATCGAGAGGTCAGCCGCTCCCGCCTGAGCATGTCAGACATCAAGCTTGCCGTCGAGGAGTTCCTCGAGAAGCAGAGGAAAGTCTACGAGGCCGACCAGGAGCGGCTCGTCCGCGACGCCCGGAGTGCGCGCGAGACGGAGCAGAGCCACTTGGGTCGGTGGCCACTCGAGTTGATTCAGAACAGTGACGACGCCGGTGCTACCGAGGTCAGGTTCAGGGTTGCCGAGAGCGCGGTGTACGTGGCTGACAACGGCCGGGGGCTGGATGCAGCTGCGGTGCGGTCGCTCGCGGGGACCCACCTCTCCTTGAAGCCTGTCGGGACCATCGGCTCCAAGGGGCTCGGGTTCAAGGCTGTCTACGAGATCACCGCGTCCCCCGAGGTCTACAGTGGAGAGGATGGCATCGTCTTTTCTCCCACGCGCGCAGCTGAGTGGCTGCGCGGCAAGGGGCTCTCGCCGCCCGAGCGCCCTCCGTACGAATGGCTCCCGTTCTGGGAACCCCGCGACGCTGCCTCCAACGACCCGGTGTTGTCGGAATGGCGCGCCCTTCCGACGGTAGTCAAGCTGCCGCTCCGCGATGCCACCAAGCCCGAGCTCGCAGTCGCCGCCCTGATGACCCTGAATGCGCACGCGCTGCTGGCGTTCCCGCACCTCCGGTCCCTTCATGTGGACACGGGGAGTCGGAGCTTCCGACTGGAAGTCGCTCCATCCGTCGATGCCGATGGCTTCTGGGAAGTTTTGGACACGCGAGATGGTTCGCGAGGCACGTGGCGCGTTCTCCGCAGAAAGTGGGACGTGCCTGAGTCCGCTCTCGCCGAGCTCGAGCCGGCAGAGCGGCAGAGGGCTCGAACGGCGACCGGCCTCGTGGCAACGGTCGAGCACGGGACCGATGGCCCCGTGCCGTTGGATTCTGTCCTGCCCATCGCCGTCTACTACCCGACGAAGGAGGCGGCGCCCTTCAGCCTGCTTCTCCATGGCGACTTCGTGGTGTCGTCGGACCGCCAGTCAATCCTCTCTCCCGAAAGTAGCGCATTCAATCGATGGCTGGCTGAGCGGCTTGCCGACCTCACGCTCGACTTCGTCGAGGGGGCCAGGGATTCTAGGTCTCCTGCTCGCGGTCTCGGCCTGCTGCGTCCCGTGCCGGCTGCCATCACTGGACCCACCGCATCTCTTGTTCGGGACCACGTCCATCAGAAGGCGGTTGAGCGCCTTCGCCTGCCGAATATGGAAGGCAGTGCAGTGCTACGCGTTGACGAGGCGCGGTTCTTCGGCAGCAAGGAGGGCGCATCCCAAGCGCGCGCCATCATCGCAGGCAGTCCGCTGGGTGCCACCCTGGTCCACGCGGACCTGGAAGCAACCGCTGCGACGCGAGAGGTCCTGCGCTGGCTCGGGGCGCGTGAGGTATCAGACGAGGAGGTCCTCGGAGCAATCGCCGCGGGTGCGCCGGAGAGTGCCTCCGGCCAAGAGTGGCTGAAGCACTGCTGGGCATGGCTCTGTCTTCGAGCGCAGCAGGACAAGTTGCTCGGCCAGGACGCCCTGTGGCTGGGCCGCATCAGGGCTCTGCCGATCCTCCCGACAAGCGATGCGAAGTGCGGTGCCCTTGGCAAGAACATCGCCGCGTGGCGGCCGGCTGGCGGTGGGCCACCCCTTCCAGATTGGTTCCACGTGCGGCTCGTGGAGGACTGGTTTCGCGACTGGGTGTTGGGCTTGCGAGGTACCGATCCCGTTCGTACCTTCGTCACGGAGCTCGGAATCAAGGAGCTTGACGACGAGGCACTTCTGAAGTCGTTCTCGGAGGCAACCGCGCGATTCTGGGAGGACGAGAGCGGCGACCCGGGGAAGTTCATCGAATTCCTTCGTACCCGAGACTGGGAGTCCCGGTTCCGCCCTGAGCACGCACCGCAGCGCTGTCCGCTTCTCGTGCGCAAGGAGGGTGACACCAGCAAAGTCTGGATGACCGCGGGGAGCTGCTACTTCGGGCCTGAGTGGGGAGAGACCGAACTCGCGCGCTTGTATGAAGGGGTCTCTGGCGTGCCATGGGTGCTCCCGCAGGCCGGAGGCAAGGACGCAGAGCGGCGGCTCTTGGAGTGGTTGGGCGTTCGCGCGTTCCCGCGGGTTGTCCCCGCAGACGATGATGCCAGTGCGAACGCGGAAGCCTCCCGCGTGCGACGACGGATGAGTCGGGCGTACTCGATGCTTGGCGAGGTCCCTCGGGCCCAAGTCCTCGATCGAGTGAAGGTAGACACGCTGGCTCCGGAGCGGCAGGCAGCGCTGCTGACGCTCCTGGCGAGGAACTGGGGCGAGTACTACTTGCGAGCAGCAAGGGTCCTGGTGGAGTATTACTACTACTCGTGGCGCCAGGCCACCGTGCCGGCGCTGTGGTGGGACCAGTTGAGCACCGAGTGGACGCCGTCACAGAAGAGCCCTCGACCGGCGACACCGTTCGCACGGTGCTGGCTTCCGAAGGACCGCGCAATCGAGGCGTTGAAACCGCTGCTTCCTGTCCTCGACCTGGGTGCAGTGTCTGAAGCGGAGCGTCCCGGCGTCGAGGAGTGGTGCCGCACGCATGCGGGCATCCGGGCCCGGGCAGACCAGGTGACGCCGGGCGAATGGGTGGACCTCTTCCGCGAGTGGATTCCCGCCGGCGTGGTCGGGACCGACGTTGCCTCAGAGACGGTTCAGAAGCGGGTGCGGAAGTGGACCGAGGCCGCTCTCGAGGCCCTCGCAGACCGAACCGATGTCAACAGCATCGCGAATGTGCCGCTTCTCTGTCGGCGCGCGGCGGAGTGGAGGGTCGTCGGTGCTGATGAGCCGCGGTTCCTCAATGACGATCCTGAGGCAGGCGATGCCCTTGGCGGAGTGGTGTGGCTGTTCCAGGTGAAGAAGGGGCATCGTGCGACTGCGAAACGCCTGCTCGAAATCCGTCCGCTCTCGGGTGCGGTGACGCGCGTTGCGGTGCGCGGGGCACCGGTTGGCGGAGGGGACGAACTCAATGCGCAGATGGAGGCGGCGAAGCCCTTCCTGTACGCGTGGCTCGCGGACGGAAAGAACGAAGCCGCGGACCTGGCCCGCAGACTCAAGGACCTGCGTGCCCGCCTCGCGCAGGGCATCACCGCGCGCCTCACCGTTGAAGGCGTGGAACATGCCCAGCAAGTGTCCTGCGGGTACGACATCGAGGAGGAGAAGGCCATCCTATGGCTTGATGCTGAGGACGCGTCGGTCACGACCCTTGCTGAAGCCGTGGCCACGTGGGCGGACGGCAGGCGCGAGGATGCCCACTTCGTCGAGAACCTCCTCCGTTGCGACTCGGACGATGAGCGACGCGAGAAGCTCCGGCGAGTGGGGATGACCGCCGATGACATTGCCACCGCGCTCCACGAGTACGCGAAGGGAGACGCTGAAGACGAGCACGCGCCGCCTGACCATCGCCCGGCTGCCGATTCGGCTGCGGTGACCGCCGGCCCCGAGGCGGTTGGTCCCTCGGCCCCCGCACCTTCGAACGGAGGCCAGGAGGGTGGTGGACGTGTCAGCCTTGAGGCGGTCTCGGTGCAGGGGGTCCCTGAAGGCACCACACCGGCATCCTCGCCCTCGATCGCGCCTGAACGGCAGAGGGCCACGGATCCGGTTGGGTCGAGTCAGGAGCCAGGACCGCCCCGGGAGCTCAAGGACTCTTCCGCGCCTGCGCGGATCGTGAAGCGAGGGAAGCTCCTGATGTCGGAGCGGCAGGCACGACGGAGAACCTCCTCGGCCGAGCGACAGGAAGGAGAGCGGGAGGGCCCCTTCGAGCCCCGCATGACTGAGTCCGAGGCACTCGAAATCGAGGCTCGAGGCAAGGACGTCGCAATGCAGGCATTGAGGGAGATGGGATACGAGAAGGTCGAGTCGATGCCGCAGCGGAATCCGGGCTTCGACATCCGTGCCACTCGGGGAAGCGATGTACTGTTGGTCGAGGTGAAGGCTCACCGCGGCAGCGAGCAGGTCGTGACGCTCACCGCGAGGGAGTACAAGGAGTACCAGTACTGTATTGAGAGCGGCGGGACGACCCGGTGGGAACTCTGGAACATCGAGTACCTTGGCGCCGGTTCAGGCGAGGCGATCACAATCATGAGGTTCGCCGCGCTTCCGGAGGCGGCACTCCGGCCTGCCATGTACCACCTCGATCTGCGTCGCTGCGCAACCGTAGACGGCTGACTTGCATCCGAAGCAGTGGGCGGCCTGGAGACAGCATCGGCCGGCGGGATCGGCGCCCGGGGGCGTTCCTGCAACGCGGGCAGGCCCGCACGCCCCCTGGGTTGCGGCTTGGGTCGGCGTTCCTGCCCGCCGACCTTCAACATGAGCCAAACATGAGCCATCGCAGCCTTCCTCTTTGCGGCCAGAGCAGCCCTTGCCTTCGCGAGGCCGGCCACCAGAGAACTCCTCGAACGTGTGAAGGCGGTGTTGGGGGAGTAGGGGGCGGGGTCCGTCGAGTGGCTCGGAGGCCTGGAGGTGCGGAGCCTTGAAGGGACAGACCTTGGGGGCCGTCCGGGAGGCGCAAGCCGCGGTCCGGGCCCGGGTCCCGGGGTGGCGGGACCTGGTTGCCCTCTTGCTTCTCGTCCATGGGTGCGGGGGGTCGGAGGAGGAGAGGGAGGCTGCCACGCGACTGGTCCAGGCGTTCCCGCCGCGCCGACGCCGCCGCTGACCCCTTGCTTCTCCGGTCCCCGGGGGCTAGAACAGCCTCGAACCTCGGGGAAGAGGACGATGGCGAAGGGGCGACTCCTACCCGGGCTGTTTGTCCGATCCGGCACATGGTCTGGCGAGCCCACTCCGTCGCGCGGGGGAGGTCGTCATGAGCGTCGATGCGGCACAGGAGGCGCTGCGCATCGCAAGGCGCCTGGAGGTCGAGTTCCCAGGAGGACCTGCGGGGTCCGGCTCCGGGTTCCGGGCTGGGCCCCGAGGGCGGATCATCACCTGCCACCATGTGGTGGTGAACGAGCAAGGGCAGCGAGCCAGGACAATCCGCGTCCTCGACAGCGCGGGGAGGCGCCACGACGCGACAATCGCGCTTCTCGATGAACGCCACGACCTCGCCGCCCTCAATTGCCCCGACGACACTGATGCCCCCAGGCTCGGTGGAGACGAGCTCCCAGTTCCCGGGGAGGCTCTGGTCTTCGCAGGCCAGCCCGACGGTGTCAGGCGGCTGTCGGCTTTCCCTGGAATGGTCTCCCAGAGCGGGCCAGAACTAGGTCCTCGGGGCCGATGCGACCACATCCAGATCGCAGGGATGATCAACAACGGGAACAGCGGCGGGCCGCTGCTCCGCGCCGACACCTGCGAGGTCCTCGGAGTCGTGACCGCCAAGTACGTTCCTCTCCTGCAAGAGATCGAGGAGATGAGGACCACCTTGAAGTCCGTTCCCCAGTTTCCCAGCAGCGTGGACGTGGGGGGCATCGACTTCTCCAGGTTTGTCAACTCCAACGTGGCTGCGCTGACGCAGCTCGCGTCCGTCCTCCGGCTGGTTCAAGTGGGGACGGGCTGGGCAGTTCCGGTAAAGTATCTCCGCGAGTCCTCGATGGTCTAGGGAGGTTGCCATGCACGTGATCTGCAAGAAGTGCGGGACGAAGATCCCAGTCGCGGACCGGCCTTCGGGATCCACGTCCCTCTCCGGGGTCGCCCTGCGAGGACGGGTGTCTGTTCAGGGGGGCGGCATCGGGCTTGGGGAAGGTGGAGCCATCCTCTTTGGCCCGGGTGGGTCGGTGGGGTTCGGCCCCCCCAGGAGTTCCGCATTCAGCTGCTCGGAGTGCGGCAACTCTGCGGAGTACGGCACGGACGAGATCCGCGACGATTGACGAAGGTCGGCTCTCCGAGCGTGTGCGATCAGGTCGGGCAGAGTTCTCCCGGAGCCCTCATACCTCCCATGAGGCACCACTCCCACAAGTCGTGGTGGTGCTGCCTCTCCCGCAGGAGGCGGGTAGGCCCCGACGACCGGGCGTCCCTGAGGGCCTCGACGGGGAGGCCCACGATCTCCCCGCGACGGAGAACCGCCGCTTCCCCGTGGGGGAGAGCCCGAGGTCCTGGGCGAGGAGGAGGGTGCCAGGGAAACGCCCGTGGGGAAGCGCGAGGCACTCGGCCGCCGCACGTTGGCGCAGCTCTGGCCGGCCGGGGAGGCGAGAATGCGACCTACCCTAAGGGAGAATCAGGGTCTCTCCTTCCTTCGCTGTCTTGACGTGACGTCTTCCGTCAAAGAGAAAGGCAACCACAAGGTGCTTCACGACTCCCGGGCACGGGTCGCCTCCGAGTTGATTTCCGACGATGATCTCGGCTCTGCCGGCAATGACCAGGTTGGCGACGGTATCGGTCAGGTCCAGGATCCTCCCGTCGGCTCCATAGACCGCGGAGAGGATCGTGATAGAGGCGGAATGCCCACCTTCGGCTGCATGAACTCCAGCAAGAGTCCCGGCAGGAAGAGACTGCCCCTGGGGGCTGCTCGGGGGCGACCCTCCCTTCAAGGCCTCGATCGTCCGGTCGATTGTCGGGGCCCGTTTCGCGCGGAGGACGGACCTCAGGAGCCATACACAGTCGAACACCAGGGCCCAAGTGAAGAGGGCCTTCCAAGCGTCTGCGGACAGAACCACATCGCGGAACGTCGTGGTAACGAGTGTCACAATGAGGGTCAGGAAGATCCCCAGGGGTGCGATCCAGCTGTCGCCGGACGCGATCTTCTCAAGGTACTCTCTGAGGATCAGCCGCGCGCGGTCACCCGAGACGGTAATGGTGTCGTGAGACAAGCTCTCGTGGAGCTTCGCGATTCGGTCGAGGTGGTCCGACACCCCGATGACGATTTGTGGTTCCTCTCCTTGCGTGGGCACCTTGTTCATTACCCGCGCTCCCTACTTGGCAACGAGTTGCTTCGGGAGGAGGCCGAGGACTCCAAGCGCATGCTGGGACATGAATCCGCAGTGGTTGCAGACAACGACTGCAGAGGGAACGCTCGGCCCACCGATTACCAAACCCTGCAGGTGCGGCTGAGCCGTCTGGTTGAAGTAACCGTCGAGAACCTCGAACTGACTGCTGCCACATCGCGGGCAGGGAAGCCGCACCCCGCGCGACTGTAGAGCCGCGATGATCTCTTGCTGCTGGGCCTGGCTGAGTCCGCTCACGGGCTATCTCCTGGGCATTGGACAGTGATCCTACGAAGTCCGAAGAACAGTTGGATCCTCCGTCGGCCCGGCTCGGCAGTCAAGATCCAGAGGCAGACCCGCACCGGCCGCGTGAATGGCGGCCGCCCGCGGGCCGGACTCAGACGCTTGCCGGCTCCAGATTGACCGGAGGCGTCAGGCCCCGCTCGATACACCATGCCCAGAGGTCCTCGTGATGCTGCCGCTCCCGGAGGAGGTCGGGGTAGGTCCCGACGACGGCATCCTCCAGGGCCTCGACGGGGATGTCCACGACCTCCCCCGCGACGGAGAACCGCCGCTTCCCAGTCGGGGAGAGCCCGAGGTCCTGGGCGAGAAGGAGAGTGCCGGGGAATCGGCCGGGCACGGGCTACTTCCCGCCCCCCTCGGGAGGTGGGGTTTCCCCGGGGCCACGGGCGGACTTCTCGGTCACCTCTCCACCGCCGAGGCCCAGGGCCCGCCCCGCTGCCCGGGCGGCCCCGCCCGCGCCCGAGAGGTCGGCGTTGGCCGAGACGGGGACCTCGTTCGTGGCTGACCCGCTCCCGCCTCGCTGGTCGGTCCCGACCTTCACGTCCTGGCGGGAGTAGAAGACATCCCCGACGCCCCCGGGGTTCCCGGCGGCGCCCCGGGCCTGGACGAAGGCGGCGATCTGCTCCGGGGTCCAGCGGTCCATGCCGAGGGGCCAGCCGGAGACCTGGACCTCGGTGCGGACGGTCTCGGCGCGCTCGACGGCCAGCACGCCGGCGGACCAGGAGAGCGTGGGGTTCGCAGCCCCGGCATCGGCGCGCCCGGTGGCGCACCCGGTGGTGAGGACGGACAGCATCAGGACGGCGAGGACGATGGAACGCATGGACTTCTCCTGGGGCTCAGCCCCGGTTGGCGGAGGCGAGGGCCTCCTGGGTGTCGTGAAGGACCTTCCGCGTGCGGGCGGCGTCCTCGGTCTGCTGGTCGAGGGCCTGGCCGACGCGGCCAAGGGTGCGGTTGGTCTCGGTGAGGAGGGCACGGAACTCCTCGTCCCGTTCCTTCAGGGCCGTGAGGAACCGGTTCACAAGGAGAACCAGGACGAGGAGCGCCGGCACCTGCTTGGCGACCTCGAGGAGGAGCTGTTCCATGGCTCATGCCCTCTCGTGCCTCGCGCGTTGGGCGTAGGCCAGTTCCACCCGGAAGACCACCGTCCCGCCGGCCTTCCCCGCCCCCCCGACCGTCTTCCGCCAGAGGGTCGCCAGCACGAGGCACCCCGTGGAGACGGGGTTCACGGGGTCGTCGTGGTCGA
>CAZKTF010000091.1:0-13609 GCA_964555565.1 uncultured Planctomycetota bacterium
GGCGCGCGCCCGCACGGCCGCGGGGAGGCAGCGGGGACAGTAGGCCCGCCCGTCGAGGACGGCGGCGCCTCCGCCCGCCAGCGCGGGCCGCGGGACGCTCTCCCCGCAGCGCGCGCAGAACAGGAGCGCGTCCGGCCTCGGCGCCGTAGGGACTCCGGCGGGCTCGCCGCCCGTCAACGGGCTGCGGCCCCCTCGCCCGCCCCCCCGCCGCGGCCGGGCTCCCTCACCACCGACTTCCAGGTCCCGTCGGGGGACATCCGGATCTCCAGGCCCAGCTCCAGCACGGGCGCCCGGTGCCGGTAGGCCGCCCGGCCCTCGCGGACCATCGCGTAGGTGCACTCCCGGGGGGCGCCCCGGGGGTCCTGCGGGGGCGGGGTCCCCAGGGCGCGGGCGCGGAAGAAGACGGGCACCCGGGGGTCCGGACGCATGTGGAACCGGATCGTGAGCTCCTCCGTCCCCACGAACTCGAAGGTCGGACGCGTCGCCGGCCTCATGACGGCCTCCAGCCGGGCCCGCTCCTCGGGGGAGAGTTCCTGGAAGGTTCGGACCGGGTCCTTCCCCTCCGGGACCAGGCCCTCCCCCTTCGGGATCTCGCGGGGGCTCGGGAAGGTCACGCGCGGGACGAAGGTCGCGAGGTGCTTCGGGCCTTCGCTGGCGAGGAGGCGGATCGTCTTCACGCCCGTCGCCGCGTCGTCGCTCTCCTCCCAGCGGACGTAGGACTTCCCCTCGCCGTACTTGCAGAGGGACACGAAGCGCCCCATGAAGGGCTCGTAGGAGGCGTCGATCTCGACCCGGTCGCCGAGGAACATCCCCTCCCCGTCGAGGAAGTCCCCCACCGGGGCGAAGACGCCCTCCGGAACCACGACCACGTCCTCGGGCCGCGCCCGCGGCGGGACCGGGATCCCGACGTCCCCCACGGCCTCCCGCCTCCCGCCCCCGCCGGCCGCGTCGAAGGCGTCCCGCCCGCCCCCGGAGGTCCTCTCCGCCTGGCACCCCGCGGCCAGGGCGGCCGCGAGCGCCGCGCCGAGTCCCTTCCTCATGGCACCCGCCCTCCCTCGACGATCCCCATCCTCTCCCGGACGATCGAGAGGGTCTCCCGTGCGACGGTCCGCGCCCGGGCGGCGCCTTCGCCGAGGACGCGCCGGAGCCCCGCCTCGTCCGCCCGGAGGCCGAGGTAGGCCTCCCGGACGGGCGCCAGCGCGGCGACCAGGTTCTCGGCGAGCTCCCCCTTGCAGTCCACGCAGCCGAGCGCGCCCGAGCGGCAGTCCCGCTCGATGTCCGCCCGCCGGGCGTCGGCCGTGAAGAAGCCGTGCAGTGTGAAGACGTTGCAGACCTCCGGGCGCCCCGGGTCGTTCCTGCGGAGCTTCTGCGGGTCGGTGTAGGCGCCCCGGAGGAGCCGCCGGACCTGGTCCGGCTCCTCGACGAGCGCGATGGCGTTCCCCCTCGACTTGGACATCTTGGCCTGCCCGTCCAGCCCGCGGATGCGCCGGGCGGCCCCCTCGGGCACGATCGCCTTCGGCTCCGGGAAGGTCTCGCCGTAGCGGGCGTTGAACTTCCGGGCGATCTCCCGCGCGAGTTCGAGGTGCTGGACCTGGTCCTCCCCCACGGGCACCGCGCCGGCGCGGTAGGCGAGGATGTCCGCCGCCATGAGGACGGGGTAGAAGAGCAGCCCGGCGCTCACGGAGTCCGCGTGCTGCTCGGACTTGTCCTTGAACTGCGTCATCCGCTCCAGCGCCCCGATCCCGGTCTGGCAGGAAAGCAGCCAGGTCAGTTCCGTGTGTTCCGGCACGGCCGACTGGACGAAGACCGCGGAGCGCCGCGGGTCGAGCCCGCAGGCCAGGAAGGCCGCCGCCAGGTCGAGGACCCGACGGGGCATCTCGCGCGGCTCGTAGGGCGCCGTGAGGGCGTGGAGGTCCACGACGCAGAACAGGCACTCGTAGCGGTCCTGGAGCGGGACCCAGTTCCGGATCGCCCCGAGCCAGTTCCCGATGTGGGCGTCCGCGGTGGGCTGCATGCCGCTGAAGAGCCGTTCCATCCCAGCGCCTCCCTGCCGCCGCGTCCTGCCGCCGCTACGGGACCGCCGCGTGCGCCCCGCCGGGCGGGATCTGGGCGAGGTTCTCGAGGAAGTCCCCCCCGTGGTTCCCGACCCCGACGGAGAGGAAGGACACCTGCCTCGTCCTGTCCGCGCGGTGCAGCGCCGAGAGGATCCTCCCGGTGTCGGCCACGGTCCCGAAGGAAGGAAGCGCCGTCCCCAGGTACACCACCGTGTCCGCCCCCTCGAGGAAGGCCTCCGGGTCGAGCGGGTCCAGGGCCGGCTCGGCCATGGCCGTGCGCAGCAGCGCGTGGAGGTCCTGGCGCCCCCGGGCCCCGAGGCCCCGGAGCCTCCCCAGCGCCCGGCCCTTCGCCTCGGGAGTGGCGCGCTCCGGGCGGCGGAACACGGCGTTCACGGACTCGGCCCCGAAGACCACGTCGAAGGCGCAGTCCGCGGGCAGCGTCTCGATCGCGAGCGAGAGGAGGTTGCGGGCGTGGTCCAGGCGGGTCGCCATCGTCGCCCAGTCCTCACGGGCCCTCCCGCGGAGTTCGCGCGCCGCCGGGGGCATGAGGTCCTCCGGGCGATAGCCGGGCTTGTCCGCCATCCCCTCCGAGAGGTCGAGGACGAACACGATCCGCCGCGACCAGGAGAGGAGCCCCGCGAGACGGAGCGAGGGCTCCAGGGCGGGACGCCCCGCGTCCGTGGGCTTGAAGACGTCCGTCCCCGGCTGCGTCTTCCACCACGCCTCGCACCGCTCGAGCGAGGGGGCCAGCGGCTCCCCCGAGATCCGCCGCAGCCCGAGCCAGGCGTCCCCGAAGAGCCGGCCCGTCTCCGCGCGCATCCGGCCGAGGAGGGCGGGGGCCGCGTCCACGCCGGGGAGCAGGGAGAGCCCGTGGAGCGCGGCGGAGCGCACGCGGGGGTCCGGGTCGCCCGCCGCGTCCAGGAGGGCGCCGCGCGCCGCCGCCCCGGGCTTCGGCCGCCCCGCCAGCGCCCGCACCACGGCCGTGCGGCGCTGGGGGTCCTTCTCCTCGGCCGCGGCGGCGAGGACCTCCTCGACGCGGCGGTCCGGCATCGCGCCGAGGACCTCGACGAGGTAGGGACGTCGGTCCGTGGGCGCCGACCGCCACTCCTGGAGGACCACGTCCGTGGCCTCCTTCGAGGAGAAGCGCCGGAGGCAGTCCCGGGCCGCGTCGAGGACGAGGTCGGGGGCCTCCCTCCCCGCCGTGCGCAGCGCGAGGCGGGCCGCCAGCGGGGTGTCGAAGAAGCGCAGCCCGAAGACCGCGTCGGCGATCTCCTTCTCGTCCTTCGTCGGCAGCGCCTTCGAGAGGCGCCTCGCGGCCTGGGTGAAGTCCTCCTCCCCTCCCGCCCGCGCGGGGCTCCCCCCGAGAAGCGCCGCCAGGGCGAGCGTCGCGACCGCCGCCCGCCGGACCGATCGGTGTCCCCGCACGCCTCCATCGTACCTGTTCCCGGCGGCCTCCGGCCCCGCTCCCCGGCCTTCCGCCCGGGCATCGCGGGTCGGGTCCCATCGGGAGCGGCGGGTCGCATCGCCACGCCGCTACAATCCGGCATCCCCATGGCCCCGCCCCCGCGCCGGCACCCCACCCGCGTCGCCGCGCTCCTCCTCGCCGCCGCCGCGGCGGCCGCCGGCGGCGCCGCGGTGGCCGAGGGGCCGGAGGTGGCCGCGCTCCCGTTCCTCGAGCGGGAGCGGGCGCTCCCCTCCGCGCCCCGCACGACGGACCTCCTCTGCCCCTTCGGGCTCGTGGCCGAGTCCCCGGGGCGCCGCGCCTCGGGCGTGCGCCCGCTCTGGCGGGACGTCGCGACGGAGACGCGGGGGCGCCTGGAGGTCCTCTATCCGCTCTACCGGCAGTGGGGCGAGGGGGAGGAGTTCCACGCGGTGCTCTTCCCCTTCTACTGGCGGGACGTCCTCCCCACCTCGCGCGGGACCGACACCGACACCGCGGTGGTCCCCTTCCTCTGGTGGGGCGAGGAGCCCGGCGAGGGGTCCTGGTTCCTGTTCCTCCCCTTCGGCGGGACGGTGAAGCAGAAGTTCCTCCTGGATGAGGGCACCTTCGTCCTCTTCCCTCTCTACCTCGGCTCGCGCAACGGGGAGTACCGGGGGACGCACCTCCTCTGGCCGCTCGTCCACTGGGGCTCGGGCGGCGGACGCTCCGCGGCGCGCGTCCTCCCGTTCTTCTCCGTGAGCGGGAAGGACGGCGTCTACCGCCGCCGCTCCGTCCTCTGGCCCGTCGTCCACTGGGGCACCGAGGACATGGACACCCCCCACCCGCGCTCGGGGTGGCTGGTCTGGCCGCTCCTCGGGCGCGAGACCTCGGACGTCTCCTCCGCGACGACGCTCCTGTGGCCCTTCTTCTCCTGGGCCGACGGCCCCCGCGCGACGGCGCGGGACCTCCCCTTCCCCTTCTGGCGCCGCCGCACGACCCGCGACGAGAAGGGGGCCGTGGAGACCGACCTGTTCTGGCTCTGGCCCTTCTACGGGCGCTACGACTCGGCCTCCGACCGGAGCCGGTTCTACGCCTGGCCGCTGCTGTGGCGCACCGAGCTCGAGGAGGGGGGGATGCTCGAGACCGCGTGGACCCTCGCCCCCCTCTACACGCACCACCGGAGGGTCCCGGCCGGGACCGTGAAGTGCCCGGTCGGGACGCCCGCGGAGACCTGGTGGAAGCTCTGGCCGCTCGCCCAGGGGGCCACGGCGGCCGACGGGGCCTCGCAGTGGTCGGCGCTCTCGATCATCCCGATCGTCCGGTGGCCCGAGTTCGAGGCGAACTGGGGCGTGTTCTTCGAGGTCCTCCGCCACCGGCGCGACGCCGACGGGTCCACCGCGGACGACGCCCTGTTCTCCCTCGTGCGGGTCCGGCGGGGACCCGCCGGGGAGTCGAGCCGCGTCCCCGGGCTCTTCCGCACCGAGCGGGGCGCCGGGGGGAGCGAGTGGCGGCTCCTGGAGGGCCTCCTCGGCGGGTCCTACGGGGGCAAGGAGGGGAGTTCGCTGCGGCTCCTCTGGTTCCTTAGGATCCCCCTCGGAGGGGGCGACCGCCGATGAGGGACCCGTTCCGGGCCGTGGGCGCGCCGCTCGCGGAGCTCGTGATCGGGGCCGGGGACGTCCTCGCCCTGCTCTGGAAGACGCTGCGGAGGGTCGTCCACCCGAGCCACCCGGGCCGCGAGCTCCGGGCCATGGTCATCCAGATGTACGAGCACGGGGTGAAGGCGATCCCGGTGGTGATCCTGGTGGCGATCTTCACCGGGATGATCGTCTCGCTCCAGACCGGGATCGAGATCAAGACCTTCGGCCAGGAGGACATGATCGGCCTCATCGTCTCCGCGTCCATGTTCCGCGAGATGGGGCCCTTCATCACGGCGATCATCCTCACGGCCACCGCCGGGGCCGCCTGCGCCGCCGAGATCGGGACCATGAAGGTGTCCGAGGAGCTGGATGCCCTGGAGATGATGTCCATCGACCCGGTCCGCTATCTGGTGGTCCCGCGGGTGCTCGCGCTCGGGCTCATGTGCTTCGCCCTGACGATCCTCACGGACGTCTTCGGGACCGCGGGGGGCGCGGTCATCGCGCGGAACGAGCTCGGGGTCTCCTACGACGTCTACTTCCGCGGGGCCAAGGAGGCCGTCGAGGGGGAGTATGTCCTCGGGCTCCTCTCCAAGGACATCTACTCCGGCCTGGTCAAGGCGTTCCTCTTCGGGATCGTGGTCGGCATCGTGGGCTGCTCGCAGGGGCTCCGGGCCACCGGCGGGGCGCTCGGGGTGGGCCGCGCGGTGCGCCGGGCGGTCGTCTCCTCGATCCTCTTCATCCTCATCCTCGGCTACTTCGTGACCTGGGCCTTCTACGGTGCCTGAGCCCCGCGTCGTCGTCCGGCTGGAGGGGATCCGGAAGACCTTCGGGGAGAAGGTCGTCCTGGACGGCCTCGACCTGGAGATCCACAAGGGGGAGATCCTGGTCATCCTCGGCCGCTCCGGCGGCGGGAAGTCCATCACGCTGAAGACCATCGTGGCGCTGGAACGCCCCGACGCCGGGCGCGTGACCGCCTTCCAGGAGGATGTCCTCGCCCTCGAGGAGCGGGAGCTCCGCCGGATCCGCCGCCGGTTCGCCTACCTCTTCCAGTCCGGGGCCCTCATCAACTGGCTCACGTCGGCCGAGAACGTGGCCCTGCCGCTCGTGGAGAACGACCTCTGCCCGCCCGGGGAGGTCGAGGGCAGGGTCCGGGAGGCCCTGGCGATGGTGGACCTCCCGGACGCGGGGGCGCTCTACCCGGAGCAGCTCTCCGGCGGGATGCGGAAGCGCGTGGCGCTCGCGCGCTGCCTCGCCCGGGACCCCCAGGTCATCCTCTACGACGAGCCCACCACGGGGCTCGACCCCGTGACCAAGGCCAACATCGACCGCCTCATCCTCGCCGCGCGCCAGCGCGCGGGGATCACCTCGGTGGTCATCACGCACGACATCACCAGCGCGTTCCGGATGGCGGATCGGATCGCGATGCTGCACGAGGGCCGGATCGCCCTGTGCGCCCCGCCGGCGGAGTTCCGGGCCACGACGATCCCGGCGGTGCGCCGTTTCCTGGACGCGGAACCCGACTAAAGGAGGAAGCCATGCGCGGCGGACACCGGGAGTTCTTCGTCGGGATCGTCTTCTTCGGCCTCCTCGCCGTCCTGGGGGTCCTCACCATCACGGCCGCCGAGGTCCGCCTCGGGGAGAACTACCCGGAGACGTTCCGCTTCTCCGGGGTTTCGGGCCTGAAGAAGGGGGACGACGTCTGGGTGAACGGGTTCCCCTCCGGGACTGTCAGCGAGGTCTCCATCGGCCCCGACGGGGTGGTCGCGGCAAAGGCGGTGCTCAAGAGCGACCTCGGCAAGATGGAATTCCGGGAGGACGCCGAAGTCTCCGTGCGCCCCAAGTCGGCGCTGGGCGGCGCGGTGGTCGCGATCGAGACCGGGAAGAAGGCGGCGAAGACCGGCGAGGCGGGCCTGAAGCGGATCCGGGAGCGGGTCTGGGACACCGTCTCCGACCCCATCGGCCTCCAGGAGGCCCTGAAGGACGTGAAGCCGCAGATCAAGTCGATCCTCGCCAACCTCGACGTGATCGTCCACGACGCGAAGGAGGGCCGGGGAACGGTCGGGATGTTCCTGCGCGACGACGTGGAGCGGGAGAAGGTGCGGAAGGCCCTCGACAACATCCTGAAGGTGTCCGACGACCTCGCCCGGGGGGACGGGTACCTCGGGCGGCAGCTCCTGGGGGAGAAGGGCGTCGAAGACCTCGACCGCGCGCTCGCGAAGATCGCCGACTTCTCCGAGCGGCTGGACCAGGGGGAGGCGGCCCTCGGGAAGCTGCTCTGGGGAGCGAAGACCGCGGCGGACCTGGAGAAGGCGATGGCGAGGCTCTCCTCGGTGGCCGACCGCCTGGACAAGGAGGACGGCGCCCTCGGACGCATGTTCTTCGGGAACGAGACCCTCGAGTCCGTGAGGAAGTCCGCCGAGAACCTGCGGAGCCTGTCCGAGGACCTGGCCCGGGGGGACGGGGCCCTCGGGCGGATGCTCTGGGGGGAGAAAACGGGGAAGGACCTGGAGGGCATCGTAGCGAAGCTCGGCTCCATCGCGGACCGCCTCGACTCCGGGCAGGGCACGCTCGGGAAGCTGCTCTCCAAGGACGACTCGCTCTACGGGGACCTCCGCGACGCGATCCGCTCCATCACGCGCTCCAGCGAGGAGGCCCGCGAGAACGCTCCCATCCTCACCTTCGCCGGGTTCCTGTTCAAGTCGTTCTAGCCCGACCTATTCATGAGAGCACGCGGTTCCGCGGCGTCCTCGCGCCGATCCCTGCGTCGGGGCGCGCGGGGAGCGGCCTTCGGCCGCTTCCCGCGCTCCGCCTCGCCTACCCTCATCGGGTATGTCTTCGGCGGCCCTCCTTGGCCTCGGCGCGATGCCGCTCGCGGAACAGCCTGTCCGTCCGGCCTGTCGTTCCATGACTGCCGAACCCCTCCCCGCAACCTGCCTTCCGTCTTCGTCGCGCGCACCCTCATGAATAGGTCGGGCTAGTACGGGCGGGGCTCCGCGCCCGCCTTCGCCGTTGTACGGGCGGGCTTCAGCCCGCCCGCCGTTGCCGCCGCAGGGGCGGCCTACCGGAACCCTTCCTCCTCGAGCAGGGCGCGGGTGACGCGCGAGACCTCGGCGGGGGCCTCGCCCGCGGACGCGCGGCCGAGGATGCGGCGCACCCACTTGCCGAGGAGGTCGGCCTCGAGGTTCACCCGGTCCCCGGGACGGAGCGCCGCCAGCGTGGTCACGCCCAGGGTGTGGGGGACGAGCGCGACGGTGAACCCTTCGGCGTCCAACGCGACGACCGTGAGGGAGACCCCGTCCACGGCCACGGAGCCCTTCTCGATGAGGTGCTCGACCACGACCGGGGGGGCGGCGACCGAGAGCACGACGGCCCCCTCCCCCGGGGTCCCCGGGGACCCCTCCATCGAACGCACCGTCCCGACCCCGTCCACGTGCCCCTGGACGAAGTGGCCCCCGAGGCGGTCCCCCACCCGCAGCGCCCCCTCCAGGTTCACGCGGGAGCCCGGGGCGAGCGTGCCGAGGGTCGTGCGGGATAGGGTCTCGGCCACGGCGTCGAAAGCCCCCTCGGTCCCGGCGGGCCCCTTGGCGAGCGTGAGGCACACGCCGGCCACCGCGACCGAGTCCCCTGCCCGGGCGCCGGCGGCCACCGGTCCCAGGTCCACGCGGAGCCGGACGTGGTCCGCCCGCCGCTCCACCGCCCGGACCGTGCCGACCGCCTCGACGATGCCGGTGAACATGGCGGGTATCGTAGCGGCGCACCAAGGGGTCAGACGCCTAGGAAGCCGGCGGGCGGGCGGAGCAAGGGGTCAGACCCCATTCTCCTGGCCTGGGCCAGGAGAATGAGGTCAGACCCTTACGACGACCTTTTCCTTGTCGCCCCCCGCCCCCCCGCTAGCATGGTCCGTTTCGGGCCTGCTCCCGGCGTCCAGAGCGTCCGCGGGAGGCCGGAGGCTGCCGTGAAGGTGGACATCCTGACGCTCTTCCCCGGGACGTTCGCGGGGGTGCTCGAGGAGAGCATCCTGCGGATCGCCCGCGAGAAGGGCGCGCTTGACGTCCGGCTCCACGACCCGAGGGAGTTCACCTCGGACCGCCACCGGTCGGCGGACGACCGGCCCTACGGGGGCGGTCCCGGGATGGTGATGAAGCCGGAGCCGCTCGTCCTCTGCGCCGAGAGGGCGCTGGCCGAGCGGGGCCCGGGGCGGGTGGTCGTCCTCTCCCCCGCCGGGCGCCGGTTCACGCAGGAGGTGGCGCGGGAGTTCGCCCGCGAGGAGCACCTCCTGCTCGTCTGCGGCCGCTACGAGGGGATCGACCACCGGGTGATCGAGGTCCTCGGGGCGGAGGAGCTGTCGGTCGGGGACTTCGTGCTCTCGGGCGGGGAGATCGCGGCGATGGCCGTCGTGGAGGCCGTGGCGCGGCTCCTGCCGGGCGTCCTCGGCGACGAGGAGTCGGCGAAGGAGGAGTCCTTCGAGGACGGCCTGCTGGAGTACCCGCAGTACACGCGGCCCGCGGAGTTCCGCGGGCGGGCGGTGCCGGAGGTGCTCCTTTCGGGCGACCACGGGCGGATCCGCGCGTGGCGCCGGGGGCAGGCGGAGGCGCGGACGCGGGCGCAGGCGACGAAGTCGGGACCGGAACCCGGGAAGGAAGGTGGGGCATGAGGCGGCTGATGGACGTCGAGAAGGAGTTCCTCCGGTCGGACATCCCCCCCTTCGAGGTCGGGGACACCGTGGACGTGGGGGTCAAGATCCGCGAACTCTCGGAGAAGGCCGGCAAGGGCGGCGCGCTCGAGGAGAAGGAGCGGGTGCAGATCTTCAACGGGGTCGTCATCCGGCGCCAGGGGAGCGGCCACCGCACCACGTTCACGGTGCGGCGGATCGTGGCCGGCGAGGGGGTCGAGCGGACCTTCCCGCTGCACTCCCCCCGCGTCGCCCACGTGGAGGTCAAGCGCCACGGGCGCGTGCGCCGCGCCCGGCTCTACTACCTGCGCGATCGCACGGGCAAGGCCACCCGCATCGAGGAGCGCATGGGCGAGGAGGGCAGGGGCGCCGGGGCCCCGTCCCCCGGGCCCGCCCCCGCGGCGAAGTAGCGGGCGATGGCCGGCCGCGCACGTCCGGGCGCCGTCGGCGAGGAGGCCGCGGCCCGGGAGCTGCAACGCGCGGGCTGGACGCTCCTCGACCGCAACGCGCGGGTCCGCGAGGGGGAGATCGACCTCGTGCTCGAGCGCCGCGGGGTGATCGGCTTCGTCGAGGTGAAGTCCCGCCGCTCCGTCACGGCCGGATCCCCCGAGGAGGCCGTGGACGAGCGGAAGGCCGCGCGGGTGGCGCGCGCCGCCGAGGAGTACCTGGCCCGGCGCGGGCTTTCCGCGGCCCCCCGCGTCCTGCTGCTGGCCGCCGTGGACCTGGCGCCCGACGGCACGCCGCGCGCCGTGCGGGTCGTCCCCCTGGAGGGCTGATGCCCGTCGTCTCGATCGCGGAGTACCTGGACCCCCGGCGCGTGGTGGACCTGCGCGCCCGCACGAAGGCGGAGGCGATCCTCGAGCTCTGCGACGCCGTCTCGAGGGCCCCCGAGGTCGGGGACCCTGCGGCGCTGCGCGCGGCCGTCGTCGGGCGCGAGGAGGTCATGTCCACCGGGATCGGCCTGGGGATCGCCGTCCCCCACGCCAAGATCCCCTCGGTCCGCGACTTCGTCCTCGCCCTCGGCCGCTCGCGCGCCGGGGTGCCCTTCGACTCCCTGGACGGGGCCCCGGTCCACGTCGCGGTCCTCATCGCGGGGCCCGAGGACCGCCAGTCCCGCTACCTCCAGATCCTCGCCTCGATCACGCTGCGCCTGAAGGGCCCGGAACTCCGCCGCGCGCTCCTCGACGCGGCCGACGGGAAGGCGGTCGTGGAACTGCTCCGGAGGTAGATTTCGGGCATGAGGGTCCTCCCCGCGTTCCCGCTCGTCCTCCTGCTGGCCGGCGCGCTGCGGGCGGCCGACGTCCCGGGCTCGGCCACGGGCGCGGACATGCGGGAGGAGCACCGGGCCCGGCGCGCGTCCCTGGCGGCGCTCCTCCCCCCGAAGTCCCTCGCGCTCGTCCTCGCCGACCCGGGCGACCCGGGCGCCCTCTACGCGCCCCGCCCGAACGAGGACTACTTCTGGCTCACCGGGAGCGACGAGCCGAGCGGGATCCTCCTCCTCGAGCCCCCGCCGAAGGAGGGGGCGCCCCACCGCGAGACCCTCCTCCTCCCGCCGCGGGACGCCCGCGCCGAGGGGTGGATCGGCCCCCGTCTCTACCCGGGTCCCGAGGCGGAGGCGCGGACCGGGATCGCCGCGACCGCCGACCTGCGCGAGGCCCGCAAGGAGGTCGAGAAGCGCCTGAAGGGAGTGGAGAAGGTGTTCCTCACGCGGGGAGGCCCCTCGGGGCGGCACGCCACCGACCTCCTCGGCGACCTCCTCGGGCTCGGGATCCGGAAGCCCGGAAAGCCCTCGAAAGAGGACAAGGGGGAGAAGGACGCCGACCCGGGGACCCCCGTGCGGGTGGAGGGGACGCCGGGCCGGGACCGCCCCGACCTCGCGGACCTGGGCGGGCTCACGGCGCGGCTGCGCCTGCGGAAGTCGAAGGAGGAGACGGCGCGGGTGCGGCGCGCCTCCGAGCTCTCGGCCGAGGGCCACCGCCGCGCGATGGCGACGGCCCGCGCGGGCATGGCCGAGTACGAGATCCAGGCGGTCCTCGAGGGGGCCTGCCGCACCGGGGGCTGCCGCCGCCAAGCCTACGACAGCATCGTGGGGAGCGGGCCCAACTCCTGCGTCCTCCACTACGGCCGCAACCGCCGCCTCCTCGAGGACGGCGACCTGGTCCTCGTGGATGCCGGCGGCGAGTTCCTGAACTACGCCTCCGACGTGACGCGCACCTGGCCCGTGGGCCCGCGCTTCTCCGAGGAGCAGGGGCGGGCCTACGACGCCGTGCTGGCCGCCCAGGCCGCCGGGATGGCCGCGGCGAAGCCGGGGGCGACCTTCCGCGACATCGAGACGGCCTGCCGGAAGGTCCTGAAGGAAGCGGGCCTGGAGGACGGCTGGCGGCACGGGCCCTGCCACTGGGTCGGCCTGAACGTGCACGACCCGAACGGGAGCGCCCCCCTCGAGCCCGGCGTCGTGTTCGTCGTCGAGCCGGGGGTCTACTTCCCCGAGAAGGGCTGGGGGATCCGGATCGAGGACACCTTCTCGATGCGCGAGGACGGGACGCTCGAGTGCCTCTCCGCCGCGGCCCCGAAGGCCCGGGCGGAGATCGAGGCCCTGCGCGCGGCGGCGCTCGCGGCGGTGCCCTCTCCCCCACCGGCGACGCCGGTCTCGGCTCCCTCCTCGCCTCCCGCCGGACCGCGCTAGCGACTGCCCGCGTCGCCCGCCGCGGCCGGCCCCAGAAGCCCCCTCCTCCGGCAGACCTCCAGGGCCGCCGCGCGCAGCTCCTCCGGGGGCACCCGGTCGAGGGCGCGGACGAGGTTCGCCCCCTCGGGGATGCCCGCGAGGTCCGCGCGCCGCTCCCGCAGCACGGCCGCCAGGTCCGCCAGCGCGTCGAAGTACCCGCGGCTGTGGGGCGGGCTCGCCTCGCGGGACGGGAGGAAGGACGCCAGCGTGGCGAGCGCGGCCCGCGGCTCCCGCGCCGCGGCCAGGGCCACGATCTGGGCGTCCCCCTCGAGGAGGGCGGCCACCCCCTCCCCCGAGAGCCTCCCCCGGAGGAGGAGCACGAGCGCCCGCCCGGGGTGCGCCGTGACGGGGAGGTAGCGGGCCGCGTCCGCCGCGTGGGCGTGCTCGTGGGCCAGGGCGGCGTCGAGGAAGTCCGCGAGCGCCTCCCGCGGGTCGGCCCATCGATCCATGCGCGCGGCGACGCGCTCAGGGAGGCGGCCCGGGAAGCGGAGGTCGTCCTTCCCCGTGCCCGGGGCGTCCCCCACCGCGAGGAGGAGGTCCCGGAGCGGCCCCGCCCGCGCGGCCCGCGAGGCGGACCCGCTCCAGAGGGCGACCCCCTCGAGGTCGAGGAAGACCAGGTCCCCCATCGTGGTCCCGCCGAGCACGCCGCCCCGCGCTTCGCGGAGCGAGGGGACGAGCAGGCCCTCGCCCACCACCGTGGTCGCGCGGAACCTCCGCCCGAGGAGGGTCTCCTCGTGGTCGCGCCGGAGCGCGACGACGCGGAGGAGGCGCGCCTCCGCGTGGCCGCCCCGGGGCGCCCCGACGACGAGGGCGAGCCCGTGGTCGCGGAACCACTCCCCGCACGCCCCCTCCGCCCGCACGGTCTCGGCCAGCGAGCCGAGGAAGGCGAAGGAGCGGCGCGCGATCCCCTCCGTGACGTCGAGCCCCAGCCGCCTCCGCGCGATCGCGCCGAGGCCCGCGAGCGCCCCGTCCACGCCGGGGCCGGCGTCCCCCTCCTCGTAGGTCCGGTAGAGGGCCCTCCAGTGGGCCCGGAGGTCGGCCAGGAAGAGAAGGACGCGGGCGGCCTCCGCCGCCTCGGCGGCGGCCGCCGCGTCCCCCGGG
>CAZKTF010000092.1:0-13307 GCA_964555565.1 uncultured Planctomycetota bacterium
CCTCCGACGTCCCTCCCTATGAGACTCCACCCCCTATGTCAGGAGGTCTGGAGTCTGACCCGCGACCCGGAGCGGTGGTCCCCTCCGTGCAGTCTCCAAGCTCGCCGCACGGAACACCCTCGGACCAGAAGTAGCGTAGCAACCTGAGAAGGCGCCGTCCACAGGTGCGATCCCGATCCTGGCCGGTCGCATGTTCGGCCACCTCGTGTGTCCCCCGCGTGTTCTCTGGATCCCTCTTGCTGTCGGAGCACTGGCTCTTGACGCGCCCTCAGACGGTCCTGTAGCCTGCTCTCCGAAGTAAGACCTTGGCGTACCCCGCCTTGGAAACGGGGGAGGGAATCCGGTGACCTCACCGCACCCCATCTACTCAAGGGATGCCACAGTCCACGTCGTGACCGGATCGTCGAAGGTCGATACGCTCCGCGCGGCGCTTGATGAGTCCGGGTTCGACGAGAACATCGAACAGCGCTGGCAGGCCTCGGGCAAGACGCGCGCACGGTTCCTCGTCGCCATCAAGCCCAACATCATGACGGCATCCGTGCGGGAGCCGGACTCGCCTGTCTACACGGATCCGATGCTCGTCGAGGCGCTCATGCAGCGGATCCGCGGGCAGGGGTTCACGAACGTCGCCGTCGTTGAGTCCCGCAACGTGTACGACTACTCGTACCAGGGACGCTCGGTCCAAGCCGTGGCCGAGATGGTGGGCTACGTGCAGAAGGGCTACCGGATCGAGAACCTCAGCGACCAGGAGGTTCCCTTCGACTACGGCGGTGCGCTCGGGAGGCACGTCGTCGGCCGCACGTGGCATGACGCCGACTACCGGATCTCCTTCGCGAAGAACAAGACCCACTGGCAGTGCTTCTACACGGCGTGCATCAAGAACGTCTACGGCTGCCTGCCGAAGTGGGACAAGATGAAGCACTACCACGGGCACGGCATCGAATTCTACGAGGCGGCGGTCCTCATCGCCGACCGCTTCCCGGTCCACTTCGGCCTGCTCGATGCGTGGGTGAGCGGCGACGGCTTCACCGGTCACGTGCGCGACGCGAATCCGAACCTGACGAGGACGATCTTCGCGAGCGACAACATCTTCGCTCTGGACTGGGTCGCCGGGGAGAAGATGGGCCTCGACCCCTCGCTCAACTCCGTCATGCAGGAGGCCCTGCACCGCTGGGGCCGGATCCACATCCGGCGGCGGGGCAACCTGGCGCCGTGGGAGCCGTGGAGGAACATCCGGCCTTTCGTCGTCGTGGCCCTGGACGTCCTGGAAGAGATGTACTGGGTCTCCCGCTACTCCTCGCGCGCGATGGCCTCGGTCCAGGATCCGCGCTTCCCCCCGGTCTCGCGCATGCAGTGGCTGTTCGGAGCACTGCAACGCCTGACGCGCCTAGTAGAGGGACTCCTCACCCGCAAGGCGCCGCCCGCCAGGGCACAGCGCAGGAGTGTCGCATGAGCCGGCCCATGCGCGTCTACGGGATGAACGTCGTGGAGGTCTGCCTCGCCACCTTTGCGAAGGTCGCCGGGTGGTTGCTGGTGCTCCTGGCTGCCACGGCTCTCTTGTTCACCGGCCTCTTCGACGTAGGCGGCCCTCGCAGCGCACTCCTGGTAGGCGTCACCGGGATGACGGGGCTCCTTCTCCTGCTGGGGAGCGCCGGGCTACGCCAGAACCGCCCGGCGCTGGACCTCGGACTCCGCTTTCTCACGCTGGTCGCCCTGGGCTGGATCGCCCGAGGCGCGATGCACTGGCACGTTGCCGTCCTGGTCGTCGGGGTGGTGCTCGCGCTGCTCTGGATCGTTGCGGCCGTGATGCGCCGCGAGGCGGTGAAGGCGAGGTTCAAGCCCCGCTTCTTCACCCCGCGGCAATTCGAGACGATGGTGCAGGTCGCCGACGTCCTCATCGAAGGGGACGGCCGCGAAGCTCTTCACCCCATCGAGGTCGCGGTGCGCATCGACCACTTCCTCGCGCGCATCAGCTCTCCTGCGCTGGCCGACCTGCGCATGGCGCTCTTCCTCGTGGAGTGGGTCACACCCCTGCTCCTCGGATGGCCGCTCTGCTTCAGCGCGCTGGGTACGTTTGAGCGGCGCAAAGTCGTCGATCGCGTCATTGGAATGAGGGGGCCGTTCAGAGACTTGGCGCGGGCGCTGAAGAGCCTCGCCTGTATTGGCTACTACGGGAGCCCGGAGGGCATGGCGAGCGTCGGGTTCATCGACTTCGACCGCCGGGCCCGCTCCCACGTCGATCAGGCCCCGAAGCACTACCCGCCGCCCCTGAAGGCCACACGTCCGTGACGGATCACGCCGACATGGTCGTGATCGGCTCCGGCGCTGCGGGCGCGGTGATGGCCTACCAACTCGCGAAGCGGGGCGCGAAGGTTGTCGTGCTCGAGCGCGGCAGGCGCTACGACCCGACCACGTTCGAGCACATCGAGACCGAGATGTACGCCCGTGTCTACAAGAACGGCGGGCTCCAGACGACCGACGACAACGACCTCGTGATCGCGCAGGGCGCAACCGTCGGGGGCTCCACGGTAATCAACAACGCCATCTGGCTGCGCTGCGACCTCGACCGCGTGCTCCCCGACTGGAAGTCCCACGGCGCCCCTGTCGATCGGCAGGCCCTCGAGGACGCCTACACCGACCTGGAGCAAGACCTGCACGTGAGCGATCTGCCCCCCGCGCTCGCAAACCGGAGCTCGAAGGTCTTCCTCCGCGGCGCTGAGAGCCTTGGCATCCCCGCGCGGTATCTCAGGCACAACCGCGATGAGTGCATCGGCTGCGGCTGGTGCAACTTCGGCTGCCGGTACAACCGCAAGGCGTCCATGCTCGTGACCTACCTCCCGTGGGCAGAGTCCCACGGCGCGCGTATCGTCGATGAGTGCCGCAACGTCCGGCTGGTCTCCCGCGGCCGGGCCATCACGGGCGTCCGCTACCGCCGCCACGACGAGGACGTGACCATCGAAGCCGGCCGGGTCGTGGTCTGCGCCGGTGCCATCGGCTCGAGCGCGGTGCTCCTCGAGAGCGGAATCTCCGTGGGGGGGCGCGTCGGACGGGGGTTGCACGTGCTGGGAGGCGTGCTCGTGTGCGCCGAGATGGAGGAGGAGCTCGACGGCTTCGACGGAATCGGGCTCACCTGCGTTGCGGAGGCCGGCAAGGACGCCGTGATCGAGAGCTTCTTCGGCCCGCCGGCGATGTTCTCGCTGAGCGTCGGCGGCTGGTTCGGTTCGCACTTCGAGCGGATGCGTGCGTACCGTCGCTTCGCGCAGGCGGGCGTCATGGTCGGCACGCGACCCACCGGCCGCGTCTATCTCGACCGGAAGGGCGCGCCGCGCGTGCACCTCGTCTTCGACGACCTGGACCTCCGGCGCCTCCGAGACGGCCTGCGCACGCTCGCCCGCATGTACCTCCACGCCGGGGCGCTCCGCGTCCTGCCGGCGACCTTCAAGCTGCTGGAGTTCACGAGCGAAGCCGACCTCGACGACCTCGAGGCCTTCGTCCGGCGCCCCGACGATCTGCTCCTCGGGTCCGCCCACCCTCAGGGAGGAAACCCAATGCACGAGGATCCGTCGCGTGGCGTCGTCGGGCCTGACTTCAAGGTGCATGGCTATGACAACCTCTACGTTGCCGACGCGAGCGTCTTCCCGACCAACATCTGGGCCAACTGTCAGGCGACCGTGATGGCGATGTCCTTCTGCGCCTCGGCGTTCGTCGCCCGATGACGACCACGCCGGAGACGGACGCACCCGCCGAGGCGTGGGGTGGTCGCGTGGGAGGCAGGTGATGGGCGAAGCCTCCGGTACCGCCGAGTTGCTGCAGGACGCGGAGCCGCCTGCGCTGTACGAGACGAAACAGGTCCACCTGCAGTCGCAAGGACGCGACGTTCTCGTCGTGAGCGACCTCCACCTCGGCCCGGGACGCGGTCCCGACGGGACGTACCCGGGGACCGAGAACTTCTTCGCCGACGCGGCATTCGCCCGGTTCATAGCGCACGCGTCCTCGCGGACGCAGGCCCACAAGGCGATCCTGGTGTTGAACGGCGACGTGCTCGACTTCTTCCGCGTGGACACTGTCCCGGCGACGCAGAGTGAACTTCACCAGTGGCAGGCCACGCTTGCGTCCCTCGGGATCGCGAAGACCATCGACGAGCTGCGGGCCTCCATCGACAAGAAGGAGAAGCTCTACGGACTGAAGACGCACGATTTCAAGTCCGTCTGGAAGCTCGACCGGATCGTCGCGGGCCACGTCGAGGCGTTCGACGCGCTCGCGTCCTGGGTCTCTGCCGGGCACATGGTCGCATTCGTGAAGGGGAACCACGACCTTGATCTCTTCTGGCGCCCGGTCCGGGATCTGCTGCGTCTGCGGGTTGCCGAGCACCTCGGGCGCGCACGTCAGATGAAGACGGAGGACGCATTGCGACACGTCCTCCCGCTCATGGTCTTCGTCGATAAAAGGCTCGTAATCGATGGGGCGGTCGCAATTGAACATGGCCACCCCTACGACAAGTTCTCGCACGTCGTCGGCGGGGCCCTGCGCCCGGGTGGGGCCGAACTGAACCTCCCCTTCGGTTCGTTCTTCAATCGCTACCTCCTCAACCCGCTCGAGAGGGTCTATCCCTACCTGGACAACATCCGTCCCCGCGAGAACCTCCTCCCGCTGCTGATCCGCGAACGCTTCCCGCTGGCGCTGAACGTGCTGTTCCGGCACATCCCGTTCATGTTCCTCATGATCCCCAAACACTACTACCGCTACATGCTCCGCCGGTTCCTCACGGTGGCCGTTGCGGCCCTGATCCCTGTCGGTCTGTTCCTCTGGCAGGAGGGAGCGGCTGTATCCCAGTGGATAGCCTCTACGCAGCCCCCTCGAGACAGCGCGACCGGAGGGACCCTCACGGGTTTCTTCCTCGACGGGGTCAAGAACCTCGCCTGGCTCGTGCTGTCGTACTTCCTCGCGCGACTCGTGGCCTACTTCCATCTCGACGAAGCCAACTCGCTCAACGACGCCGGACTCGCTCTGCTACACGCTCATCCGGAGTATCGGGTCGTCGTGTTCGGCCACACGCACAACCCTGACCAACTCGAGTGGCAGGGACGCTGGTTCTACAACACGGGCACGTGGGTCCCGATCGTCGAGACCACCGTGGGAGAGTTGCGCGAGGATCGCTGCTACACGTTCCTCCATCTGCGATCGGGCACGGGCGGGGCCTTGAAGCCCGGCGTGCTCGAACGCTGGAACGACGACGCCGGCCGCGGGGAGCGCCTCGCCGTCGTACGCCGTCGCTGACGTCCCACTGGCGACCGTTCGGCCCAACCGGCGTAGCCCGGTTTCACTCTCCACATCACGCGCGGGGACAGGGGCTTGGGAGCGTTCTGCCCACGTTGGGGAAAACGGTCCACTCCAAGGTCCACTCCTCGACGCGGCTCCGGCTGTGGAGAACCGGCTCAGGGCCATGAACGGGCTCGCGCGGATGCGACGCGGGCCATCGAGGCCATGTTCAAACCACGTTCGGACCACGTTCAAACGCCCGAATTCTCGGGGATGAATGTCCCGCGCTGTTCGGGAAGCGGCACCATGAGAACAACCGCGTGGACATCTTCGCGGGAAGCGTGGCGGAGAGCCGCGGACGCTGGCCAGGCCGGAGCACGAATGCGCGACAAGGCTCGCAGGGAGACGGGGCGCGGCTTGCTCCGCGACCACCGCCCTGCCTCAACGGCGGTGGTGGGGCCGGACCGCTTCCTCCTCATGGGTGCCGCCTCAGGTGGGGAGACTGCCGCGGACGACCGCAGGTCCGCCTCGGGCGAGCGCTCCCGCCAGAGGGCCTCTGACCTCCCGCCGCTCCTGGACCTTCCGGCCGTGCTCGACACGGAAGAGCTCGCGCGGGTCCTGCACATCTCCGTCATCCACTGCCGTCGCATCCTCGCCAGAGGGACTATCCCCAGCTGCCGGATCGGTCGTCGCCGGCTAGTTCTGCGCGAGACCCTCCTTCGCCTCCTCCGCCCCGAGCGCGCCATCGGCACACGCACTCCGGCCAAGGGGGCAGGCGGGGTCCCCATCTCAGAGGAGGAGGTGTAGCCGTGCAGGTTTGCCCTACCCCCACGATCGTGGCTTACCCCAGTTGTCAGGCCGTGGTTTTCCCCGCCGCTTACCCCCCCCGGACTACACCCCTAACTGCAGCGAGAACAACCCCCGTGGAGGACACCCCGTGGCAGCCGTGAACCAGCCGCGCCGTACCCCAAGACCGAAGTCCCCATCGCGCGTGCGCTATGAGAGCAAGCACCGGAACGTTGTCGCGCGCCTGCCCCTCCCCTTGTTCCAGCGATTCGAGGCCCAGATGAAGGCGACCGGGAAGTCGATGGGCCAGCTCGTCCGCGAGGCCCTCGACCCGGCGCTGCGCGATCGTCGGGCCGACTACACCAAGGGCTGGAACGATGGCTCCCGGAAGGCCGCGGACAGGTACGGGGTATCGACCCCGTGCCTCGAATGCGGGGGCCCTCTGTTCGTCGTGGCTGCCGAGGATAAGCAACTCGTCTCCGATCTCCTCGCCCGCTACCGCTGGGCCCACAAGCAGTGCCCCACCCGGGCCGGCCCCGCGGCCCAGTAGCCCCCACACCGCGAGAGCGGGGGATGGGACGGCCCCGCCCCGCCCACGCGGCGCCAAGCGCTCTCCTACTTGCCCTGGGACTTCGGCACGGTCACCGTAGCGGTGAAGGTCGCCTCGTTCTCGCTCGCGTCTCGCGCCGTCCAGGTGAGCGTGTAGGTCCGTCCGCTCCCCTTTCCCGACCGCTCGGCGCGAACGTCCACGTCCGTGGGCCCGCGCACGACCACGTCTCCCGCCGTGTCGCCGTCGCCCAGCCCGTTGTCGGGCTCACTCGAGGTGACGGTCAGCGTCACCCTGGGAGACGAGTCGCAGGTGTCCTGCACCGCCACCACGGGCGTGAGCGAGACCATCTGGTGGTTCGGCGACCAGATCTCCGCCGGGAGGCCTGAGACCGTGATGGAGGGCGGAGTGGTGTCCGCCGTCCCGGGCACGAGGACCTGGACCGTGTCGATGTTCGCGGTCCCGTTGAGGGAGTCGGAGGAGCCGAACTCGAGCAGGTCGAGCGCGGTGGTCGCGAGGCCGAGCGGCCTCCCCGTGACGCGGGTGACCCCGTCGATCGTCACGCCGAAGGTGTTCGCCGGGATGTCGAAGTCGAGGCGCATCCCGTACCGGGTGCTCACGGTGTACGGGATGACGGCGTCGCCCATGTTGAACCCGATGATCCCGTTGCTGTAGAAGCCGAAGCCGTTCCCGAGACCCGTGGCCTCGCCGAACCCCGGGGCATCCGACTTCCCGAGCCTGAGGAAGATCTCGCCGAAGCCCGACGCGCTGAACATCGTCCACTCGACGGCGAACCGCCCGGTCTGCGCGGGGAAGGTGTGCGTCATGAAGACGTTCCCCGAGACGTCCACCATGCGGACGGAGTTCCCGCCGGAGCCGTCGTGGATCGATGAGTCGACGAAGATCGCGCTCCCGCCCCCAAGGGGATAGACCTGCGTCCACCCGGTCGGGAAGGCGCCGGGCGTGGCCGCGTCGAAGGAGTCCTCGAACACGACCGTCTCGCCCGGACCGCAGCCACTCGCCTCCGCCCGCGGCGCCGGGGAGCCGAGGCCGCCCCCGAGCCCGACGAGGACCGCCAGACCGAGAATCCCGAAGACCCGTCCCGGAAGCGTGTGCTGCGGCATGGACCCCTCCCCTCTCACCTCGAGCGGGCCGCCCGGTGACCCTTCACCGGCCGCGTGCCCTCGTCCTACAATCACCGGCAGAGGGTGGCGGCAGAACACGCTCTGTCGCCAGGGAGGGACGGTGGCCTGGGACGGCAGGGGCTACCCCTGCGGCTCGCGGGAAGAGGTGGCCCGGGAGGCGACCCGGGTGCTCCGGCTCCTCCTCCCGGGGTTCCTCCGGTGGAACCACATCCCCGTTAGCCTGGCGGCGGACCTCGAGAACCGCGTGCTCGAGAGGGTGGATCGGGACTCCCGGGTCCCCGGACGACGGGAGTCCCTCCGCGCGCACCCCTTCGAGGTGATCCTGCGGAAGCTCCTCCGGTGGGAGTGGGAAAGGGCGAGGAAGCCTACGCACCGGTCCGTGGCGGCCGTCGGGCTCGAGGCGGATCCCCCCTCGACGGACCCTGGCGACGACCCAGCCGTGGCGGCGGAGGAGAACGAAAGGGAGGAGTGGCTGGAGAGGGAGATCCCTGCCCTGACCGACGCCCTCCGGCGTGACATACTCCTGTGGAGGCAGTGGACGCTCGAGCGAATGGACAGGAACGCGATGCGCGAGCAGCTCCGCCGGATGGACCGGAACCCCGAGTCGTTCTTCGTGAACGTCACCCGGGCCTTCCGGGAGCTCCGCGCCCGGGCGCAGCGCCACTGGGGGGAGGGAGAGGAGTGACGGCTCCCCTCCCCGCCCCCTGCCCGTCCGGCTTCCCGGAAGACGCGGTGGCCCGGGCGGCAGCGGCCCTGGCGGACCCGGAGGAACGGGAGACGACCCTCCGGCACCTGGAGGGCTGCACCCCCTGTCGCATCGCCTACGGGGAGTACGCCCGCCTCGCGGAGGGGGTGCTCGCCCGCGGGACGACTCCTCGCGCCGCGGCCCCAAGGTCCGCCAGCCCCCTCTCCTACGCCCTCGCCGGCACCGCCCTGGTCGCGGCGGTCGTGGTCCTCTTCGTCCTTACCCCCGCGCGCGCGGGCCGCCCCGCGAAGGTGGTGGCGGAACCCACCGCCTACGGCCTCCGCCTGCGGATCCTGGACGAGGGGGACGACGCTCTCGGCGGCTGGGAGGAGCGGACTCCGACAGGGACCACGCTCAAGTCCTTCGGCATCGTGAATCTCGGACTCGGCTCCGGAGACACCGACGACGTCCTCGTGGCCCTCGTTCCCTCGAACGGGCCCGGTTTCCGGATTGCCGCCAGGGACGAGGCCGGAAGGGAAGGGTGGACCTTCCCGGACGGGCCGGAGACCCAGGAAGCCGCGGAGGTCGCCCGCCGCGGGAGCCTCGTCGCCGTCCTGCCGCACCTCTCCGGCAGTTCCTCCCCCGAGGAGATCCTGGTGGTGGCGGCCGGGGAGGGCGAAGCGAACCTCCTCGCCCTCCGCCCGGCGGACGGCCGGGTCGCGGCGGTGGGACGGCTCCCCGGCGTCGTCATCTCACAGCTCCGGGAGGAGGGGGCCCGCGTCCTGGGCGGGGCGGGGGAGGCCCGGCTCCTCCTGGGGGCCCGGGACGCCGAGGCCGGACGGCCCGCGATCCTCCGCTTCCGGTGGCCCTCTCTCGCCCCGGACGGGGCGATCCTGATCCCGGAGCTCGGTGGAGTCCTTCCCGGCGGTTCGCCCAACGCGGTGGACCGGATTCTCCTGCGTCCCGCCGGCATCCTTGAGGTCGGGACGGCGGAGGGGATCGAGTGCCGGCTCGCCCTCGTCGGCGGGAGGCTCTCCGGGGTCCCGGCCCTCATCCTGGCGGATCACGCCTTGGGTCTTCCCGATCGGTCGGCGCCGGGACGGACGCTCGGGGAGCGTCCAGACCTCGTCAACCCCGGGGCGCGAACCACTCTCCTCGAACGACTGCGCGGGGAGGTCCGCGAGCGGTGAAGGCGCTCCTCCGTCTCCTCCTCGCGGTGGGCGTGGTCGTGCTCCTGGTTGAAGGACTCGGACGGACCCCCTCTCCGCCACAAGTGGCGGGGCGCCTCCTGCAGCGCATCCCGCTGGGGGCGGACGCCGTGGGGGCATGGGAGATCCGGTCGCGCGGGGGCGGGGACGCACGGTGGATCGTAGCGGCGACGGGGCGAAGGGTCCGGGCTGAACAGGAGCGCGCGGGTTCGGTCCTCCTGTACGACGAGTGGGGCGTGCTCCAGGACGAGGCGACGGTCCCGGCCGAATGCCCCCTGCTCGACGAGAAGGGGGAGCGCTGCTCCCAGGCGATCGGAGCGAACCGCGACCACTGCGCCGTCCTGCCGGACGGGGACGCCGACCTCTTCCTCGTCGCCTGCACGGGGAACCAGGCCCCCTCCTGGATCTCCGCCTTCGACGTCGTCCGCGCCCCCGCGGGGCAGGCCCGCCTCCGGCGCAGGCTGGCGCTCTGGCACTACGGGACAATCGACACGCTCCGGGTGTTCCTCGGTCGCTCCGTGTTCTTCACGGGGTGCGCGAACCGCGTCCCGCACCCCCGCCCCGACGACTACGGCCGTTGCCTCTTCCGGATCGATCTCCCGGCCGAAGGAGAGCCTGCGGTGGAAGGGTCCCTGGATCCCCTCGGGCAGGCCCAGGGCGCCGTTCCTCCCGGCGTGCGCTTCTACCTCTGGATGCCCCCCCTGCGCACCCGCTCCAGCGGCAACGGGAAGTTTGGCGAGACCGTGGACCTGCGGACCAGCGGGGAGGGGGCAGTCGACTGGATCCTCCGGCCCCCGGGCCTGAACGCGACCCTGACCCTCGAGTTCGACCGGGAGGGGCGCATCCGGACCGTCCGGCCCTCGGACGACCTCGCCGCCGAGTACGCGGGCTGCCGTCTGGCCGACGAGCCCGAGTGGGAGCCATGGCTTCGCGATCTACGCGAAGCGGCCCTGCGTGGCCGGATCCCGCGCGTGCCAGCGCGCTGAACTGGCCAATCCGGAAGGCGGAAGCCCTCGGACTCCCAGGCGAGAAGTCGAATCCACTCTTGGACACACGGCGCGCCCTGCCAGGGCACGCGTGCGTGCGCCGAGCACGGCAGGTCGCCGAACCCGGGCCCGGCCAGTCCCACACCCCACTCGCGGCACCCCAACCCTCGGGACCGGTGTCTCGTTTACGGGACCATGGAAGGACCCGGCGCCACCGTCCGCCTGGAGGATCTGCTCGCCCACCGAGCGTGGGTGAGGAGGGTCGCCCGCGCCCTCGTCCTGGACGAGAGCCGCGCCGACGACCTGGAGCAGGAGACCTGGCTCCGGGTGCTCCAGGGACCCGCCCCGCGCCATCCCCGGGCCTGGCTCGGCACCCTGCTCAGGAACGCGGCCTCCAACCTGAGGCGCGGGGAGCAGCGACGCGCCTTCCACGAGGCCTGGAGTCTCCCGGCCCCGCCGCTCCCCTCTCCTGACGAACTCCTGGAGCGTGCCGAGGTCGTCGAGCGCGTCGCCCGGGCGGTGCGCACGCTGGAGGAGCCGTCGCGGACGGCCATCCTCCTCCGGTACTTCGAGGACCTTTCGCCCCCCGCCATCGCCGCGCGGCTCGGGGTCCCCCTGGAGACGGTCCGGGCGCGTCTGCGGCGGGGCCTCTTGCGACTCAGGGAGCGGCTTGACGAAGACCACCTGGGCGACCGCCGGAAGTGGTGCCTCCTGCTCCTCCCCCTCTCCCGGAGGCCCGAGCCCGCGGCCGCCGGGCCGGCCTTGGCCGCGGGCATCACGGGAGCGATCCTCATGACCGCCAAGGCCAAGGCCGCCATCACGGCCGCCGTCGTCCTCCTCGCCGTCGGGGCCCTGTGGTGGGCGCGATCCGGGAGTCCCGGGAAATCGGGAGTTCGAACCGGACCGTCGTCCGCGGTGTCCCCGGCGGTCCATTCCCCTTCAGCCTCCGCGAAGTCCCCGGCCCCCGGCCCTTCCCCTGCGCTCAGGCCTATCCCGGCTCCGGCCCCGGGACCTCTCCTCGTCCTCGACCCGGACGGCAAGCCCGTCGCCGGGGCGACGGTGGAGTCCCTACGGCTCGCGCCCTTCGGACCGGACACGGTGACTCCCGTTCCCGTTCCGGTCGGGCGGACCGACGGCGCGGGCCGGGCCCGCTGGCCGGAAGGCAAGTTCGCGTTCCCTTGCGTCGTGCGTGCGATCCACGCGGAGCACGCGCCCGGCGAGGCAGTGGCGGTCTCCCGCGACGCGGAGGTCGTGGTTCGTCTCCGGCGCGGCTGCCTCCTCGAGGGGAGGGTCGAGACCGGGGACGGTACCCCCGTGGAGGGGGCTTCGGTGACGGCGCTCGCGCTCCCCCTGAGCCACGTCCTCGGACCCCACCTCGGGGTCACGGGCACCTGGAGCCGGGAGGCGAAGTCCGGCGCCGACGGCAGGTTCCGGATCTCCGGTCTGCCGCCCGCCGGGGCCGGGCTGCTCACCGCGCGGGCCGAGGGGTACATGGAGACCCGCGTCGCCTGGCGCCCCCTGGCGCCGGACCCTGTTCGCCTCGTCCTCGAGCGCCCCTTCAGGTCCGTCGTCCGCGTCCGGGACAGGGCGGGGAATCCCCTCGATGGGGCCTCGGTGTGGGCCTTCCAGGGGGCGCGCCTCCGGATGGGGCGGTGGCTGATGCCCGATCCCGACGTCCTCCCGCTTCCCCCCGCGGGACCGGGGACCTACGCTCGCGAGGACCTCCCGGCGGGTTGGTACTCCCTCTTGGTCGCGTGCAGGGGCTACCGACTGGTGGTCGAGGAGTACGCCGCCTTCGGCCGCAACATCGGTCCGGTAGAGGTCGTGCTGGAGGAGACGACGGGACTGCGGGGCCGCGTCGTGTGGTACGACACGAAGGCGCCCGTCGCCGGAGTCCGCGTCCGCGCGACGCCTCTCCGCAAGGTCCCGCCCACCGCCGTGCAGGAGGACGCCGACTCCTGGTACTGGCCGGTCTCGGAGATGGACGGCCCCTTCGTGGCCGTCACGGGGGAGGACGGGACGTACGAACTCCCCGTGTTCGGCCCCTCGGACAGGCTGAAGGTCGAGGCCCGCGGGGAGGAGGGCGCCCGTGGCTGGATCGACCATCCCCCGTACCCGAGGACGGAGTCCGCGGAGCTGGGGGACATCTGGCTCCACCGCCTCCTGAGGGAGGTCGACTACACGGGGCGGATCGTGTCCGCCGCGGGCGAGCCGATCCCGGGCGCCATCGTGGAGGGGAACGCGGACGTCGTGACGGCGGGCCCCGACGGCAGGTTCCGCCTCGTCTCGCGGCAGGCGGGGTCGAGCCTCCAGTTCCTCGCGCCGGGTTTCGCGCCCCGCACCGTGTTCGCCCCGGGAACGACCCCGACGGGGGGAGGCGACGGCCGCCAGGAGTTCGGGGACGTGGCGCTGGCTCCTCTGCGGGAGATCCGCGGGTCGGTGGTCGACGCGGGCGGCAACCCCGTGCCCGGTCTCGCCCTATGGGCCGAGCCGGTGGACCGGGCAAGCCTGAGGAGCCTGTCCAGGGACTTAGAGTTCACGGGGGCCGCGGGGGCAAGCGACGCCGAGGGAAAGGCCACACTCCTCATCGTGCCCGGATACCGGTACGCGATCCGTCCCTTCGATGGCCCCGGCAGGCTGAGGCATCCCCTCATATGACGCTCCAGGTCGCCGTGGTCGTCGCGAGGCCGG
>CAZKTF010000093.1:0-13151 GCA_964555565.1 uncultured Planctomycetota bacterium
CGCGGGCGGCCCGTCTGCGCGGGAGCGTCCGGCGGCTCCTGGAGACGCTCAACGGGGCCCGCGCCGTCGCCGCGGACGCGGCGCGCAGCGCGTGGGACGCGGTCCGGGCGATCCGTCGCGCGCTCCGGCCCGGGCTCCGCGCGCAGCGCCTCCTCTGGAAGAACGGGGCCCCGGAGTTCGGGCTCCTCCCCGCGGGGCTCCGCGCCGCGGGGTTCGGCCCGCCGGGCGGGGAGGTCGTCCTCCGCGTCCTTCCCGGCGTCCACCCGGACGGGACCCCCTGCGACGAGGTCCCCGCGGTGTCCGTCGCCGACCTGGGCCCCGGGGAGTCCCTCGCGGGGGGCCTCGAGGACCTGGGGGGCGGGCGGTACCGCCTCGTCCTCGGGGCCGGCCCCGGGAGCGCCGCGGTCACGGTCACGGCCTGCGGGACGACGCGGACCTCCCGGGTCCTCTCCCTCGGACCCCCGGGCGCCCTGGGGACTACGCCCCCGTGGGGGGACTCGGGGAGCCCGCCCGCCTCGATCGCCTACGCGAGCCCGGCGGCCTCCTGGCGCGCCGGGGTGGCGGCGGCCCCGAACGTCCCCCTCGTGACGGGAGGGAGCCCCGCGGCCTACGTCTTCACGCTGGACCCCGCTCTGCCCGCCGGGCTGACGATGGACCCTGCCACGGGGGCGATCGCGGGGACGCCGGTCGCCGGGAGCGCGACCGCGGACTACGAGGTCACCGCCACGAACCTCCACGGGAGCGTCTCGACCCCGATCTCGATCCAGGTGACCCCGGCGCTCCCGGCGGGCGTGGAGTGGCTGGAGGACGGCTTCGCCGTCGAGCCCTTCCTCGAGGACCTCCCGGTCCCCGTCAAGATGGCGCTCGCGCGCGACGGCCGGCTCTTCTTCAACGAGCTCGCGAGCGGGAACGTCCGCGTGGTGGCGTCCGACGGGACGCTCCGGGCGGCCCCCTTCGCGACGGTGGCCGTGCAGACGGGGGGGGAGCGGGGCCTCCTCGGGCTCGCGCTCGCGCCGGACTTCCCGTCGAGCGGGCACCTCCTCCTCTACGCCATCGTCCCCGCGGCCGGTCCGCGGCCGGTGCGCGGCCAGGTCCTCCGCTTCACCGCGGCCGGCGACGTGGCCGCCGGTCCCCCCGAGGTCCTCGTGGACGACATCCCGGCGGGCCTCGTCCAGAACGGCGGCGACGTCCAGTTCGGGCCGGACGGGAAGATCTACGTCTCGGTCGGGGACACCGGGGACTCCTCCCTCGCCCAGCAGGACGGGGCGCGGGCGGGCCGCGTCCTGCGGTTCGAGCCGGACGGCACGATCCCGGGGGACAACCCGGTCCCCGGGGACCCCGAGTGGTGCCGGGGCCTCAGGAACTCCTTCGACATCGTCTTCCACGCGGGCACGGGGGGGCTCTTCGGCACCGAGAACGGGCCCGCCTTCGGCGACGAGGTGAACTACCTCCAGCGCGGGAAGAACTACGGGTGGGAGTCGCTCCCCCCCGAGTACCCCATCCCGGGGATCGGGTTCCGCGTCAAGCAGTGGACCCGGGTCATCGTCCCGACGGGCCTCCTCTTCCACTCCGGGACCGGCTTCGGGCCCGCCTACGAGGACGACCTCTTCGTGCTCGGGTACGACGACGCCGACCTCCGCCGCCTCGTCCTCTCCGGGCCCGACCTCACCGACCTCGACGCGGAGATCCCCTTCGCCCGCTGGGACGACACCGGGTCCGTGGACCGCAAGCCGCTCGACATCGTCGAGACCCCCGCCGGCGACCTCCTCGTCTCGTGCTTCACCACGATCTGGAGGATCTACAGGTATCCGTGAGGCGCAGGTTCCTGGCTGTCCGGAGCGGGTCGCTTGCCGTGGACGAACGGCGGGTAGGGGTATGGGTAAGGGCAGGGGAGAATCGCCCCGAGGCTGCCCGTACCCTTCCCCCTACCCCTGCCCGCCTCCGCTGCGAGAAGCGCACCACTCAATCCAGCGAGGAACCGATCCCGCCCGCGGAGGTCCCCGACCCCCACGCGGGTGCCAGAATGGGGTACGATCATGACGGTCGTCATCCCCGGGGTGCCGGGCCGAGGAGAAGGAGCCCCCATGCGACACCGAGCCTTCGCCGCGGCGGGCCTCGCGGGCCTGCTGGCGCTGGTCTCCCCCGCGCCCGCGGGCGCGCAGGAGGTCCCGGAGCCGAACACGGTCTACGAGTTCGACACCGTCCTGGCCCCGGTCTGCGTGGACGGGGCGTTCCCCCTCTCGATCCTGACGGTGGGCGGCCCGATCGGCGGGACCCTCCAGGCCACGACCGACGACCGGGGCCGCGTCTCCGGGACGGTCACCCTCGCGGGCGAGGACTTCCAGGTCTCGGGCTGGGTCCGCTTCCGCGACGGGGACGACAGCGTCCACCTCGTCGCGAAGGGGCCCTCGAACCGGTTCACGTTCTCGGGGACGCTCGAGGCGGTCGGCTTCTCGGGCTCGGTCCGCGGGAAGGGCCCCATGGCACCGGGCCTCAACACCTTCATCCTGGACCTCGGCGCCGCCGACGCCACGGTGGCCTCCGCCACCATCGTGATCCCCCCGGGCGCCGCCTCCGGCGCGGGGACGCTCGACGTCTGCGGCCCCACGCTCCCGCTCACCGGGAGGCTCCGGGTCGGCGGGACCCTGCACCTCTCGCTCCACGCGGGGGGCTTCCGGTGGAAGGGCACGGGCCCCGTGGGCGCCTCGCCGGACTCGGTGTCGGTCTCCTGGAGCGCGCGCGGCTTCGGCGCGAAGGTCCGCGGGGAGGGGATGGCGCTCGAGGTCGTGCCCCCGCCCTCGGGGCTCGTCTACGCGCAGTCCGCCGTGGAGTTCGAGGCGGAGGAGCCCGCGGCCCCGGACGTCCCCGTCGCGGGGGGCGGCCCCGTGCTCTCCTGGACCGTCGAGCCCGCGCTCCCGGCCGGGCTCGCCCTCGACCCGCTGACGGGGGTGATCGCCGGGACCCCCGTCCTCCCCGCGGCCGCCGCGGACTACACCGTGACCGCCGGGAACCTCGCGGGCTCGGCCACGGCGACCGTGAACCTCTCGGTGCGCATCAACCGCGCCTACTCCTTCGCGCCGGAGGCCCGCGCGCTCACCGACGACGACCTCCGCCACTTCCTCGGGCGGACCCACTTCGGCGTCAAGGACGCGGAGCTCGCCTCCCTCCGGGCCGCGGGCCTCGACGCCGCCATCGACGACATGCTCGACTTCCGCTCCGGCACCGCCGTGGAGGCCGCCGCGTTCCCCGAGCTCGTCAACGCCTCCGACCCGCCGGGGCTCCAGGGCGGCTTCCCCAACGCCGGGGACCTCTCGCGGTGGTGGCTCCGCATCATGGTGGAGACCGACCGCCCCTTCCAGGAGGTCCTCGCGTTCTTCTGGCACGACCACTTCTCGGTGTCCACGAACACCCTGGACGGCGGGATGACCCACTGGATGGTGGGCTACGCGAACCTCTTCCGCCACGGGGGGACCGGGAACCTGCGCGACCTCCTGCTCGCGATGGCGAGGGACCCGGCGATGCTCCGGTACCTGGACGGGTACGTGAACACGCGCACCGCGCCCAACGAGAACTTCGGGCGGGAGTTCTGGGAGCTGTTCACCCTGGGCGTGGACAACGGGTACACGCAGGCCGACATCGTGCAGGCCGCCCGCGCGTTCACCGGCTACCGCGCGCGGTACATCTCGGCCACGGGCCAGTACGTGATGGAGTTCGACCCGAACCGCCACGACACCGGGTCGAAGACCATCCTCGGCACGACGATCCCGGGGCAGAGCCTCACGGACGACTACGCCGCGGTCGTGGACATCACGCTGGCGAACCGGCCCGTGGCCGAGTACCTGACGAGGAAGCTCTTCGAGGACTTCTGCTACGCGGGCCCGCCGCAGTCCCTCGTGGACTCCATGGCCGCGACGCTGCGGGGGGCGAACTGGGAGCTGAAGCCGTTCCTCAAGGCGCTGCTCCGCTCCGAGGCGTTCTACTCCAGCCGCTCGCGGTTCGCCCTCGTCAAGAGCCCCGTCGAGTACGGCGTCGGGTTCATGCGCAGCACCAACCTGCGGCTCCCGGTGGGCACCGTGGACTACTTCATGGGGCAGCTGGGGCAGCAGCCCACGCTCCCCCCCACCGTCAACGGCTGGCCCCTCGGGACCCTCTGGCTCTCGGCGGCGGCCATGGTGAACCGGACGAACCTCGTCTACAGCAGCGTCGGGGACACGGCCCGCCAGCGGGCGCAGGGGATCGAGATCGCCGCCATCCTCCCGCCCATCCCCCAGCGCACGGCGGACGCCGTGGTGGACGCGATGGCGTCCCTCCTCAGGGTCCCGCTCGCGGCCGCGGAGCGCACGCGCCTCATCGACTACCTCAACTCCTACCGGCAGGCCAACGGCACGATCGTCCCGTCGCCCTTCGACGGCTCGAACCAGGCGCAGCTGGACGAGCGGGTGCGGGGGCTCCTCTACATCCTGGTCCAGAACCCGATCTACCACCTGCGTTGAGCGGAGGACGCGCCATGGACGGAAACTGCGGCTGCGCGCGGCACCTGCCGGGGGGAGTCTCCCGGCGGGACCTGCTCCGATCGGGCGCGGCGGCGGCGGGGATCCTCGCCCTGGGGCCGCTGGGGCGCTTCCTCCCCACGGCGTCCGGCACCCCCCTCGACCAGACCCGGTTCGTGGTGCTGAACCTCTTCGGCGGCAACGACACGCTGAACATGTTCGTCCCGGTGAACCTCCAGCCCTACTACGACCGGAGGCCCGGCCTGGCGCTCCTGCCGGGCGAGACCCTCTCCCTCGCGACGGGCCCCGGCGCCACCGCCGCCTACCGGCTCCACCCCGCCATGCCGCGGCTCGCGGCGCTGTGGGCCGAGGGCTCGGTCGCCGCCGTGAACCGCGTCGGCTACCCCGACGCGAACCTCAGCCACTTCACCAGCATGGACATCTTCAGCCTCGGCGTCCGCAACGGCTTCGGCGGGCTCGGCGTCCCGGAGAGCGGGTGGCTCGCCCGGTACGCCGACCTGTACGCCGCCACGCCCATGGGCGCGGTCGCGGTGGGCGTCGGGAGGCCGCTGGACTTCGCGGGCGGCACGTCGAACCCGTTCCTCGTGAACGACCTGGCCTCCTTCAGGCTCACCCTCAACCAGGGGAGCCCCGCCCAGGTCTACCGGCTGGAGGTCGCGAAGCAGATCCTCGCGGGCTTCTCGGGGACCGGGGTCTCCGCCGACGCGCGGAACGCCCTCTCCCAGGCCCACGACCTGGCGGACCAGGTCCAGGCGGCGCTGGCGGCCTACACCACCAGCGCGACCTTCGGGAGCAGCTACATCGGCCAGCGGATGCGCGACGTGGCGGTCCTCGTCCAGGCCGGCTTCGAGACGCGCGTGTTCTACGCCGGCACCGGCGGCTACGACACCCACGGCGGGCAGGGCACCGCCTCGGGCTACCACGCCGCGCTCCTCGGCCAGGTGGACCAGGCCGTCGGGGCCTTCGCCCAGGACATGAAGGACCGCGGTGTCTGGAACAAGACCGTGATCGCGATCATCACCGAGTTCGGGCGACGCAACTACGTGAACGGCTCCGCCGGGACCGACCACGGGCACGGCTTCTGCGAACTCCTCGTGGGCGGCGCCGTGAAGGGCGGCACCTACGGCCCGGGCCTCGTCGAGGCCGACATCAACGCCGAGTACCCGTCCTACGCCGTGGACTTCCGCGCGATCTACAAGGAAGTCCTCGGGAACCACCTGGGCGCCGACCCGGCCCCGGTCTTCCCCGAGCCCCTGGAGATCGACACGACGCTCGGGCTCATCGCGTAGGCCGGTGTCGCAGGGCCGCTCTCCCGACCGGAGCCATGCCATCCAAGCCGCGGTCCGGGAGAAGCTGGAGCGGTGGCGGCGCCGCTGTCTCGCGGAGGAGTGCGCCCGCCTCGACCCGGACGAGGAACGCGGTCTCGCGGAGGAGCGCCTGGCGGGTGAAGCGTGGCCCGCGTCCTGAGGGGCGACGTCCGCTGGGCCCTCGTGGACATCGTCGGGTCGTAGGGGCTGTCTCAGAACTCCTCGATCACTTCTTCTCGAGCACGACCGTCACCGCGTTGGCCCGGCCCGGCTCCAGCGCGACGGTCTCCGCCTTCGTCTGCCACCCCTTGAGGTTCAGGTAGATCGTCACGTCCCCCGCGGGGAGGCAGGGCTTCACGATGACGCCGTTCGCGTCGGTCTGGTGCGGGCCCCACCCCGGCGGCTCCTTGTCGCGGAAGAGGCGGCTGTTGAGGGGCCGGACCGCGTCGAAGGTGTAGGAGAGGTCCACGCCGGGGAGCGGCTTCCCCTCGGCGTCGGTCACCGTGACGGTGAGCGGGGCCGGGGCGAGGAAGGCCACGTCCGCCGTGGCGGTCTTCCCCTCCTCCACGGCCACCGGGCGGACCATCCCGAGCGGGTGGCGCGGCGAGACGGCGAAGACCGTGTAGGTCCCGGGCGAGATGCCGCGCAGCTCGTAGCGCCCCTCCAGGTCGGTGAAGGGCTCGTCCTCGTTCGTCTCCATCTTGGGGGAGAGGAGGTGGATCCGGACGTAGGGGACCGGGTCTCCCCGTGCGTCGCGGACGGTACCGCGGACGATGCCGCCCGTCCCGAGCGAGAGGACGCCGAGGTCCCGCACCTTCCCCTCGGCGAGCGGGGCCGGGGTCGTGCGCAGCGGGGCGTGGCCGTCGGCGGAGACCTCGACGGCGTAGGTCCCGGCCTCCTCCACCTCGACCCGGAAGGAGCCGTCGGCGCTCTCCCGCTCCTCCGTGCTGAAGTCGTTCGGGACGAAGCCCTCGAACCGGATGAGGTGGACCTGGAAACGGCGGAGCGGCTTCCCGTCGGACGCGCTCCGCACGACGCCCTTCACGGCCCCGCCCTGCGGCTCCGCCACGAGGACGAGGCCCGCGGTCCCGGCCTCGGCGGCGACCGGCTCGGGCCGGGGGAGGAACTCCCCCTCCACGATGATCGAGTCCCCCTGCAGGCGGAGGAGCCCCACGCGGTAGGCCCCGGGGCGGAGGCCCGCCAGCGCGAAGGAGCCGTCGGCGGCGGGGAAGGCCTCGGAGGCCACCTCGTCCCCCTCCTTCGGCATCGCCCCCACGCAGACGCGCGTGCGCGGCTCCCCCGACTTGGTGCGGACGACGCCCGCGATCGCGAGGGCGGGCTCGACGCGGATCGTCACGCCCTCCAGCGGCGTCCCCGCCGTCACCACGACGGCGACGGGGCCCGAGACCCGGACCGGCGGCCCCTCCGAGCGCGCGCGGATCCCAAACTCGCCGGGCGGGACGCCGCGCAGCTCGAAGGTCCCGTCCGGGCTCACCCCGGTGAAGTCGTCCCCGAGGCCCACCCACCCCTCGCGCACGGGGCGCCCCTCCTCGTCCACCACCCTCCCGCGGACGATGCCGAGGGCCGTGGCGCGAAACTCCCCGAGGTCGAGGTCGGCGCCCGGGGCGATCCGTTGCTGGTCCGCGCCGTTGACCGACCAGTCCTCGGACCGGAACGAGGTCCAGGCCTGCGCGTCCCTGCGCACCGTCCAGGGCCCCACGCGGAAGCGCCCCTCGGCATCGGTCTCCGCGGGCCTCGCCTCGCCGAAGGAGGGCCAGACGCCCCCGTACACCGTGACCCCGGCCACCCCCTTCCCCCCGGCGTCCACCACGCGTCCCCGGAGGAAGGAGGGCCTCCCGAGCACGATGTCGATGCCCTCCACCACGCGGCCCGGGGCGACGGGGACCGGCACCGGCTCGCCCCAGCCGAGCCTCTCGCCGAAGAAGCCGGGCCCGTGCCCCTCGGCCTCGGCCATGACCGTGACGGGCCCCGAGCCGAGAGGGGAGAGCACGTAGGACCCGTCCTCCCCGGAGACCGCCTTCCGCGCGTCGTCGCCCGTCGCGTGGACGGTGGCCCCGGCGACCGGTTTCCCCTCCGGGTCGAGGACGCGGCCGGAGACTCCCCCCCCGACCGAGAGGAGGACCTCCTGCTCCGTCGGCCCGGGCCCGCGCACCGCCACCTCGGCCTTCGCGGGCGGGTAGTCCGCGTGGTCCACGGTGACCTGGAGGGTCCCCTCGGGCGCCGCGCCGAGCGGGGCCCGGCCGTCGGGGCCGGTTCGGACCACGGCGATGGGCTGCTCCTCGAGCCAGCGCCACATCCCGGGGACGCCGTGGGAGGCCACGAAGACCGCGCGGACGGTGGCGCCCTCGGCGGGGCGGCGGTCCGGGTGGAGGACGAGGACGGAGACCCTCACGCCGCGGCGGAGGACGACCTCGACCTCGGCCGCGGCCCCGACCTGGACCGGGAACTGGAGGAAGACGAACTCCGGGTGGCGCACGTCGAGCCGGACCCAGCCCGCCTCCGGGGCGCGGAGCGAGAACTTCCCGTCGGGACCGCTGGCGGCCCCCTCGGTGGTCTCCTTCCACTCCCCCTTCTCCCAGTAGGCGCGCGTCACCCGGGCCCCCGCCACGGGCTTCCCGTCCTCGTCGTGCACGACGCCGCGCACGAGGACCCCCTTCGGCTCCGGCGCGGGGGCCTGGACGGGCGCGGGCTGCGGCGCGGGGGGGCCCTCCGGGGCGGGCGCGGGCGGGACTGCGGGGGCGTGAGACGGCGGCGGGACCGCGGGCGGGGCCGGTGTGCCGCCGAGGAGGAAGAGCGCGCCCACGGCGGCGGCCACGAGGACGACGAGCAGCAGGATGCGCAACGGGGCGTGCCCTCCTTCTTCGCGGACTCCGGGATCAAACCCCGTGCCGGCCACCGTTCGGTCACGGCCCCCGCGACGACGTGGTGGCTTCGTCTACCGCGAGAACGTCACGCGCACGAGGAGCCCGAGGTGGCCCCAGGCGTTCCGGAGGACGCGCATCTTGCTCGCCCCAGCACTCCGGCGGCGGAGCGTCGCGGGCAGCTCGATGACGCGGTGGCCCCGGCGCAGCAGCAGGGTGAGGACCTCGGCCGTGGCGAGGAAGCCGTCCGAGTTCCACTCGAGGCCGCGGACGACGTCCCCCTTGTAGGCCCGGTAGGAGGCGGTGAAGCAGGTGAGCCCCTGTCCCCTCCCGCGGAGCGCCACGCGGTAAAGAAGCGAGGCCGTGCGGCTGAGGAGGCGGCGCATCGGCCCCACCCCGTCGGCCCGGCCCCCCGAGGCCCAGGGGGACACCGTCGCGGCGTCGGCGTCCTCGGGCCCCTGCACCGCCTCCACGAGGAGCGCGGCGTCCTCGGGAGGGTACGGGCTGTCCCCGTCGTAGCACACCACCACGGACCCGCGGGACTCCTCCACGCCGCTGCGGAGCGCGGCCCCGAAGCCCAGGTTGTGATGGTGCCCGACGACGCGCACGTCGGAGCGCCCCCGGAACGCGAGGGCCAGCTCCCACGCGGTCCCGTCGTTGGACCCGTCGTCCACGAGGACGAACTCGATCCTGCGGTCCGGCCCCGCGAGCGCCGACCTCATGCGGTCGAGGCTGCGCGCCAGCTCGGGGACCACCGCCTCCTCGTTGTAGAGCGGGACCACGACGCTGATGAGCATGGGGAGTGGGGGCCCTCGATCGTTGCTGGCCGCGCGCGAAGGTAACGCGTTACCCGCCCCCGCCGACCGACTTACCGTGGGCTCCGTCCGCCCCGCGTGGCATCCTGCCTCCGTGGGCGAAGCGAACTCCCGGAGGGCCGCCGCGGCCGCCGCGCTCCGCGGCGCGCGCCGCGTCCTCTGCACGGCCCACGAGCCGGTGGACGGGGACGGGGCCGGGAGCGCGCTCGGATTCGCGCGGGGTCTGAGGCTCCTCGGCCGCGAGGCCGTAGCGGTGTTCCCCGCGCCGCTCCCTCCCCACCTGAGGTTCCTCCCCGGGGCGGCGGAGGCGGGCGTGGCCTCGGCGGCCGGGCTCCCGCCGGGGGTCCCGGAGCCGGACCTCGTGGTCGTGTTCGATACCGCCTCGGCGCACCGCCTCGGGGCGCTCCTCCCCGTCGCGCTCCGCGCCGCGGCCCTCGTCGTCGTGGACCACCACGCCAGCCACGAGGACTTCGGGACGGTGTGCTGGGTGGACCCCTCCTACGCGGCCGCGGGGGCGATGGCCTTCGACCTCCTCGCGGACCTCGGGGTGCGGCTCGATCGCGAGGCGGCGCTGTGCCTGTACACCGCGCTCGTCGCCGACACGGGGGGGTTCTCCTTCTCCAACACCGACCCCCGGTCCCACCGCATGGCCGCCGCGTGCCTGGAGGCCGGGGCCCGTCCCGAGGAGGTGACCGCGGCCCTGTACCGCACCCGCACGCCCGGCTCCTGGCGCCTCGAGGCCGAGGCCATCGAGAGGATGCGGACCTCCCCCGACGGCGCGGTCGCCTGGACCTCCGTCACGCGCGACATGTTCCGCCGCCACCGGACCGGGCCGGAGGAGATGCACGACCTCGTGGGCATCCCCGTGAGCCTCGGGCCCACCCGGGTCGGGGTCCTCTTCGAGGAGAGGGTGGACGTCCCCGGGACCCGCGTGAGCCTCCGGAGCCGCTGCGCGCTCGGCGTCCACCGCGTCGCGGCCCGCTTCGGGGGAGGGGGGCATCCGCGGGCGGCGGGGTGCAGCCACCCGGGCAACCTGGAGGAGGCCGAGCGCGCGGTCCTGGCCGAGGTCGAGGCGGCGCTCCGGGACCTCGCCCGCGCGCAGGGCGACGGGGCGCTCCCGGTGCAGGATGCCTGAGCGCCCTTCCCGCCGGGAACTCGCGCGCGCCGTGCGGGCGCTCCGGGAGGGGCTCCTCGCGGAGGCCGAGGCCGGCCTCGACTTCATCCCGGCGCCCCTCCCGGAGCCAGGGAGGACGGTCCCCTCCGGGGCGAACGCCGAGACCGCCGGAGGGGACGGTCCCCGGGTGCTTTCGAGGGAGGAGCGCGTGCGCAGGCTCGCGGCGCTGGACCGGCAGATCGCCGGATGCACCGCCTGCGGGCTCCACGCGGGGAGGACCCTGACCGTCCCGGGCGAGGGGGACCCGGAGGCCCCCGTGATGTTCGTCGGGGAAGGCCCGGGCGAGCAGGAGGACCTCTCCGGGCGCCCCTTCGTCGGCCGGGCCGGGCAGGTCCTGCGCCGTCTCATCCGCGAGCAGCTCGGGAAGGACCCCGCGGAGGTCTTCATCGCCAACGTGGTCAAGTGCCGCCCGCCGGGGAACCGGGCCCCGCAGCCGGACGAGGCGGCGGCCTGCCTCCCGTTCCTCCGCAAACAGGTCTCCATCGTGCGGCCTCGCATCCTGGTCACGCTGGGGAACCCCGCCACCCAGGCCCTCCTCAAGACCACCGAGGGGATCTCCCGGCTCCGCGGCCGGCCGGTCCGCCTCGGGGACTTCGTGGTCTTCCCGACCTTCCATCCCTCCTACCTCCTCCGGAACCCTTCGGCCCTGCCCGTGAGCGAGGAGGACTTCCGCGCGGTCCGGCGGCTGCTGGAGGGCGGCGTCCAACGCGGGCCCGCTTCCCCGCTATCGCTTGAGATCCCCTCCGGGGGCGGTTAGCCTCGGCCCTTCGCGACGGGGAGGTCGGGGGAGGAGGGCGGGACCCGCACAGGATGACCGTCACCGTACCGATCTGGGGAGTGGAGGCGGGCGAGAGGGCGGTGAACGCCGTCCGGCTCCGCCTCACCGCGGACGGCGGGATCGAGGTCCTCTCCTGGTGGTCGGTCCCGGTCCCCCCGGGAGCGGACCCCCTCGTCGTCGCGGTGGACGCGATGCGCCGCCGCGGCCTCCACCGCCACGGGGTCCAGGTCGCGCTCCCCGGTCGCGGCGCCACCTGCCGCGCCTTCCGGATCGCCCCGGACTGCCTCGACCTCCCCGAGGACGAGCTCGTCCGGGAGCTCCACGACTTCACCCCCTTCGAGCCGCCCGAGGTGCTGCTGCGCTTCCGTCGCCTGGGCGGGCCCGGGGCCCTCGACTACCGGGTCGTCACGGAGAGGCGCGACGAGCTGGGGCGGTGGGAGGAGGCGCTGGAGCGCGCGGGGTTCCGCTGGTTCGGGCTCACGCTCGCCCCGACCGCGCTCCTCGCCGCGGTCGAGGCCTTCAAGGTCGCCCCGGCGCGGGGCTACGTGTTCCAGCTGGGGGCGCGCTGGTCCACGCTCACGGCGCTGGACGGCCCGCTCTCGGTGCGCTACCCGATCCCGCTCGGGATCGCGGACGTCGAGCGGGCCCTCGAGGGCGCGGGGCCCGCGGGCCGCGGGGCCCTGGACGCCGTCCCGGGCGCCCCGGGGACGGAGCCCGCCTGGCAGGCGGTCCTCGGCGCGACGGAGGCCCTGGGGGCCGACCTCCTCCGCGCCATCGAGTACCACCGCGCGGCGGTGCACGGGACGGGGGAGGAGACGCTCCTCCTCCTCGGCCCCGACGTCGTGCGCCCCGGGCTGCGCGCCGCGCTGGCCCAGCGATCGCCGGTCCCCCTCGCCCCGCTCTGGAAGGCGGAGGCCCTGGCGCCGCTCAGGCCCGCTCCCCGCGTCCGGCCGGAGGACCTCCTCGCCGCGCTCCCCTCCCTCGTGCCCGCGCTCGGCGCCGCCATGGCCCCGCTCGGCGCATGGCCCGCGGACCTCGACTTCCGCAACCTCCCCGAGGACACCCCCGCGCCGCAGGAGCGCACGCTCTACCCCCTCGCGGCGGCGGCGCTGCTGGCCGCCGTCGGGGGGGCGGCGTGGCTCGCGGCGGGCTCCCGCGCCGTCCTGGCCGAGGGGGAGGAGTCCGCCCGGTCGCTCCGCGCCGCCGCCGGCGCGGCGCCTCCGCCGGCGGGAGGGAACGGGGAGGCCGGGAGCGGGGAGGTCCGGCTGCTGGCGGCCGAGGTCCGCCGGCGGGCGGCGCTCGCCCGGGCCTTCGAGGCGGCCGTCGAGGCGTTCCCCTCCATGGGGCCCTCGGGCCGGCTCCCCGCCCGGGCCGAGGAGGTCCTCGTCCAGCAGGAGAGGGGCGGATACCGGGTCGCGCTCCGCCTCCGCGCGGGGGAGGTGCCCGCCGGGCACCTCCGGAGCCGCCTCGAGGATTCGGGCTGGCGGTTCACGGGGGAGAAGGAGGGGGTCCTCTCCTTCGCGCGCCTGGTGGCGGTGCGCTGACCCGTGCGCCCCGCGGCCCTCCTCTACCTCGCCTCCGTGGCCGCGGCCACGGCGGCCTGGGCCCTCCTCGTCGGTCCCGCCGACGGGGAGGCGCGCGCCGCCGCCGGGCGGCTCGCCGCGGCGAACCCCGCCGCCGACGC
>CAZKTF010000094.1:0-4622 GCA_964555565.1 uncultured Planctomycetota bacterium
GAGCCGGCGGCGCCCGCCGGGACCGCGGGCCCGGGGCGCGCCGCGCCGGCCGCGGTGAGGACCCTCGTGTTCGACGTGGACGGGATGTCCTGAGGGATGTCCTGCGTGAGCGCGGTGCGCTCCGCCGTGAAGGGCCTCCCGGGGGTCGAATCCGTGGAGGGGGAGATCCTGGACGCGAAGGCGAAGAAGGGCCGCGCGACCGTGCGGGTGGACACGGGGAAGACGGACGCGGCCTCCGTGGCGAATGCGATCGACGGCGTGGACGGCGGCGGCCGGTTCCGGGCGACGCTCCGGCCCTAGCCCGCGTTCCTCCCCTCCCCCCTACGGAGGCATCGCCGTCGTGTAGATGCCCGGCAGCGTCTCGAAGAAGGTCACCGCCGTGAAGTAGACGTGGCTCCCGACGGTCACCTCGAGCCCGAGGTGCGCCTCCGTCGCGGGCACGCCCATCAGGGTCAGGTTCGAGAAGGCGAAGGTCATCTTCCCCTTGGCGGTCGCGAGGGCGAACTTTGCCAGCCGATCCGAGGTCGCCGCATCCAGGAGCCCCTTGAGCCTGTACACGGTGTCTCCGGTGCGCAGGTCGGTGGCCGTCGTCCCGGCGCCGAGGGCGGTGAAGTCCTTCTCGAAGAGGACGGTGGTTCCGTCCAGAAGGCGGAACCTGAGGGTGTCGATGCCGCTCGCGTAGTCGAAGTTCGGATCCGCGAGCAGGAGCGACAGGGCGATCGAGCTCCTGCCCGGGGGACCCACGGAGATGGCCCCCTTCTTCGCGACGAACGCCTTCTTGCGGAAATCCAGGGCCGGTCGGAACACCCCGAGGCCGTCGAACGCCTCGTCGAGCCGGTAGCCGTGGCTGCCCAGGATCGCGGTGTGTGACAGCGTCCCCGGGACCGATTCCGTGATGGTGTCGCCCTTGGAGGACCAGCGGAGGGTCTGCTTCACGGGGGAGACCAGGATCTTCAGGACGGGGAGGTCCCCCGAAGGCGTCGCGTACACGTAGCTCGTCGCGGATCCCGTCACCGCCGCCGGATCGGTGGCGATCGAATGGCTGCCGATCTGCACGAGCACGCCCTCCACCTTCCCGTTGAAGACCGCACCGGTGCGCCGGTCGGCGTTCCAGATGGCGGAGCCCTTCCACGAGGCGGTCCCGCCGGCACCCGGCTTCAGGACCTGCTTCGCCACCCAGAAGTTGACGGAGATGTTCGAGGGATCGCCGCCCGAGCTCGGGAGCACCACGAAGTCGATGGTGATCGTGACGACCTCCCCGGTGGTCCCATCCGTGGCCGTGAAGGTCACCGGGTACTCGCCGACGTCCGTGGGCGTTCCCGCCAACGTTCCGGAGAGCGGGTCGTAGGTCAGCCCCGCGGGCAGGCCCTGGACCGCGTAGGTCACGGTCCCCGTGTTCCCCCGGACCGCGACGAGGATCGGCGGCTGGCGCTGGTAGGAGACGCCCGCCAGGCCGGTCGGGACGCCGAAGAAGTTCCAGTACATGAGGGACGTGCTGGACGGCGCGATGACCATGGAGAGGTTCGTCGTGACGGGGTCGTCGTTGTCCGTCGCGCTGAGGACGACGAGGAAGGTGCCCGCCAGCGTGGGCGTACCGGACACTTCGCCCGTGGAGGCGTCCACCGACAGCCCGGGCGGGAGGCCGGACGCACCGAAGGTGACGCCGCCGGACCCTCCGGAGGTGCTCCATTGGTCCCAGAAGATCGTCCCCACCTCGCCGTTGTTGAGGAACCGGGTCGTGAACTGGAAGGTCGATGAGGTAGGCAGCACCAGGAGCGGCGCCACCTTCACGACCTTGTTGTTCTCGCCCGCGTCGTAGACCGTCAGGCTCACGAAGTACGTCCCCGGCGCCTTCGGAGTCCCGGAGAGCACCCCCGTCTGCCCCTCCATGGAGAGCCCCGGCGGGAGATCTGCGGCCCCGAAGGTGTAGGGACCGACGCCGTTGGTGACGGTGAGCGTCGTCGTGTAGGGAGTCCCGACCGTGGCGTCGGGAAGCGCGCTGACGTTGAACGTGGCGCCCGCGTTCCCCCCGCCGCCGGCCGCGTTGACCTTGAGGTGGATCATCTGGTTCAGGTTGTTCGTCCCGTCCGTCGCGGTGACGGCGATGTTGGCGTTGAAGGTCGTCGTCGGACGCCCCGTGATGAAGCCGCTCTGCGTGTCCATGACGAGCCCGGCCGGCAGGCCGGATGCTCCGAACGTCAGGGAGCCGTCGGCGTTCGCCGTCAGGATGCGGGCCACGTACTCCGCGTTGGTGCTCCCGTCGGGAAGCGACTGGGTGAGGAAGCGGAACGTCCCGTTGTCCGAAGTGCTGGCGGCGCCCCGGCCCACCGCGAAGACCGCCACCGCCACGGCGGCGATGATCGCCGCCAAGAGCCTCGAAGATGCGCGCACGTCTCCACCTCCTCCGATCCCGTGCTGCTACTCCACGAACCGCACCCCTTGTCGGTACATCGGCTACTTCTTCCCCTTCCCCGGCGGGGGACCGTGCTTGCCGTCCTTCTTGTCGGTGTCCTGGTCGCCGGCGCCGCCCTTGCCGGAGTCCTGGTCCTCGCCCGGGCCGGCGTCCCCGGCGGGGGCGTCCTTGGGGTCCTTCGGGTCCTTGGTGTCGCCGTCGCCCTGGTCCTGCCCGGGCTTGCCCTTGCCGGACGGAGGCCCGTGCTGCCTGCCGCCCTTGCCGTGGCCGTCTTCGCCCTCGGGCTTGCCGTGTCCCGGCGGAGGCCCGTGTGCGCCCTGGCCGGACGCTTCGTCGCCCTTGGGATTGCCCTTCCCCGGCGGGGGGCCCTTGCCCGGCGGGGGACCGTGGCGATCCTGTCCGGGCCCTTCCTCGGTTCCGGGCTTCCCCTTCCCCGGGGGCGGACCCTTGCCGGCGGGAGGACCGTGGGTGCCGGCCCGGTCGGCCTCACCGCCCTTCGCGGGACCGCCGCCACCGGCGTGCCCCCGGCCCCGGCCGTGGCCGGCCGCCGCGTGGGACGCCAGGATGCTCTCGGCTCGGAGCAGGCCCGGGGGGATCTTTCCCCCGCGCGCCCTGGCCTTCTCGATGTTGGCCCGGATCCGGGAGAGCGCCACGCCCCCCTGCGGGTGGTCCGGGGCCGAGGTCGCCAGCCGCTCCAGGGAGGCCGCGGCGGTGTCCAGGTCGCCCGAACGGGCCGCGAGGCCGGCATGGTGCAGGAGGGCGGACCCCGCGAGCCGGCGGCTCTTCGTCCTGTCGGCGAGGGCGACGTAGCCCGCCTGCGCCCCGGCGGCATCGCCGGTCTTCGCGGTGGCGAATGCCTTCTTGAAGCGGATACGGTCCGACCGCCTGGTGCCGTCCTCCCCGGAAGAGACATTCTCGTACAGGGCCCTGGCCTCGGCGTACCGCCCCCTGGCGAGGAGCCGGTCCGCCCGGCGGAGGTCCTCGCTGCGGGTGTCCTTGCCCCTCTCCTGGGCGAACGCCGGCGCCGCCAGGACGCCCACAGCCAGCGCCGCGAACGCCGCGAGTCCCGTCATTCCCTTGTTGCAGTCTTTCATGGGTCTAGCCTCCCTCGGCAAGCGACTTGAACGTCGCGGCCAGCTCGGTAGCCGCGTCCTCGGCCCTAGGATCTCCCGCGACGGCGGGGTCCGCCGTCAGGCCCTGGAACAGGGCCGTCAGGCCGGCCTCCCCGATCTGCTCCTTGATGTCCGAGAGGTCCGGCTCGGCCTCATCGAGCTCCGACGCCGCCAGCTCGAGGAACAGCTCCGCGCGATCCAGGGCGTCGAGCACGTCGTCGCGCGTCCCGGCCGCGGTGAACCTGTCCCGGAGCGTCTCGACGGCCTCGAAGGCGACGGAGTCCACGGCCGCCGCGGCCCCCGGCTCCGCCGTGGCCTCCTGCGTCCTCTCGGGCCGACCGCGGTCGGCGGTCTCTCCCGTCGAGGGCACGGGCAGTCCGGGCTCCTCCGTTTCCTCGGAAGGCTCGCGCGCCACCTCGGGCCCGGGCCCCGCAGGGCCGGGCTGCTTCATCTCCGGACCGGGGCCGCCCCCGCGGTGTGAGAGGACGACCGCGACGACGATCGCGGCCGCAGCTACCGCCGCCAGCGGAAGCAGCACGAACCGGCCGAGCCTGGAGTGCGGCGGGCGGGCGGCAAGCGAGATCCGCGGACCGAGCCCGGCCGGAACGGCGGACGCGGGCGAGGCGCGCATCGCGGCGTCGAGGCGGCCGACCGCCTGCTCCTCGGCCCGGCAGGAGGCGCAGCCGGCGAGGTGCTCCTTCAGCGCCTTCTCCCGCGCCGCGTCCAGGGCGCCGTCCAGTCGATCCGAGATCCAGCGTCGGGCTTCGGTGCAGTCCATGCTTCTCCTCCTTTCAAGCCAGGTATGCGGCCAACCGCTCGCGCAGGATGCTCCGCGCTTTCCAGAGGCGCCAGCGGACCGTTTCCTCGGTGACCTCCAGCATCCGTGCGATCTCAGCGTGGGCGATCCCTTCGAGAACCTTGAGCACGAGCACCGTCCCGAGGTCAGGCTGGAGGAGCACGAGCCCGATCGGCACTGACGCGAGCGCGAGGATCGTCGCCAGACGCCACGCGTCGAGCTCACCGCGGTATTGGTTGCAGTAACTGGCGAGCGCCACGATGATGCCGAACTTGGCGAACTCCGACGGTTGGAGCGTGAA
>CAZKTF010000094.1:4632-12936 GCA_964555565.1 uncultured Planctomycetota bacterium
CACGAGCACCGTCCCGAGGTCAGCGGGGAGGGCGGCGATCCCGTCGTCGATCGCGCGGCGCAGCTCCGCCGCCACCGCAGGGTCCGGGCTTGGCGGGGCGGCCGGCTCGGCCATTCCGTCGAGCGAGTCCTTCCTGCTCTTCCCCATCGCCGTGCCCGAGTCCGTGGCCACGTTCGCCGCGATCCGGTACACCCACGCGCGGAAGTTCGTCCCGGGCCGGAAAGTGGCAAAGCTGCGCACCGCCTTCAGGAATGTGGTCTGGGTACGGTCCTCCGCCTCCTGGACGTTTCGGCAGAGGCGGAAGTGGAACCGGTAGATCGCAGGGAGGTGCTCCTCGATCAGCCGCGAGAGGTCCTCCCGGCCCCCTTTCGCGACGAGGCTGGACTTCCGTGCGTCACCGGCGTCCGCCACGAGCATGCCCTCCCGACTCGCAACCGCGGTCAGCATACATATTGAAACCGGCTCCATCGGTCGGCGTTAGCGGTCGTCAGAAGTGATTGGCCCACCCAGGCCGCGTTTCTCACGGCAGGGTCAAGAAGGGGCGTCGCGTGTTCCATGGACGGTGACCCGCCAGGGTCTCCCACCGAAGGAGCGCAACGGCCCCAGGAGCACAGCGCGTAGCCGCGGGACGTAACCGCCCCGCGAATCGGTCTGCGCTCACGATCTCCGACCTGCCGCGAGGAATGCGGGCTAGGCTCGTGCCGCGGCCGCCTTCGCCTGCCGCTCCGCGTGGTACGAGGAGCGGACGAGCGGGCCGGACTCGCAGTGGGCGAACCCCATCCCGATCGCCCGCTCCCGCCACCCGTCGAACTCCCCGGGCGTGTAGAAGCGCTCCACGGGGAGGTACCCGAGGCCCGGCCGCAGGTACTGGCCGAGCGTGAGGATCTGCACCCCCGCGCCGCGGAGGTCGCCGAGGACCTCCCGCACCTCGTCCTCCCTCTCCCCGAGCCCGAGCATCATCCCGGACTTCGTGGGGACCCGGGGCCAGCGCCGCTTCACCTCGGCCAGGAGGCGGATCGACACGCCGTAGTCGCCGCCCCTGCGCGCCGTCGGGAACAGGCGCGGGACGGTCTCGATGTTGTGGTTGAGGACGTCCGGCCCGGACTCCATCACGGCCCCGATCGCGTCCACCGTGCAGCGGCGGAAGTCCGGGACGAGCAGCTCGACGGCCGTCCCCGGCGCGAGCCGCCGGACCTCGCGGACCACCCCCGCGAAGATGGAGGCCCCGCCGTCGGGGACGTCGTCCCGGTCCACGCTGGTCACCACCACGTGGCGCAGCCCCATGGCCTTCACGGCCTCCGCGACCCGCCGGGGCTCGTCGAGGTCGAGCGGGAGCGGCTTCCCCTTCGGGACCGCGCAGTACCGGCAGCCGCGGGTGCAGAGGTCCCCGAGGATCATGAAGGTGCCCGTCCCCGCGGACCAGCACTCGCCCAGGTTCGGGCAGCGGGCGCTCTCGCAGACGGTGTGGAGCCCGAGCCCCTTCACGAGCCCGCGGAGGTGCGCGAACTTCTCCCCGCCGCCGAGGGGCACCTTGAGCCATGGCGGGAGCCGGCGCGGCGGGGCGACGGGGGCGCCGGCCGGGGGCAGGTCGGGAGGGGTCATGCCGGGATCCTCCGCCGCGGGGCGGCGGCGAGGAAGGCCTCCTCGAGCCGGTCCATGGCCTCGCCGATCGAGGGCGGCCGCGGGAGCAGCCGATCCAGCGAGGTCACCCCCGCGTCGCGGATCCCGCAGGGGACGATGGCGTCGAAGGCCCGGAGATCGACGCTCACGTTGAGCGCGAGCCCGTGCATCGAGACGCCCCCGGCGATCCGGACCCCGAGGGCGCACACCTTGGCCCCGCCGACCCAGACCCCCGTGCGGCCCTCCACCGTCTCCCCGCGGACCCCCCAGCCGGCGAGCACGCCGACCACGATCCCCTCCAGGGACCGGAGGTAGTCCCGCGGTCCGAGCCCGCGGGACCGGAGGTCGAGCACCGGGTAGGCCACGACCTGCCCGGGGCCGTGCCAGGTCACGTCGCCCCCCCGGTCGGTCTCCCGGACCTCCACGCCGCGCGCGGCGAGCGCCTCCTCCCCCAGGAGCAGGTGCTCGCGCCGGGCCCCCCGCCCGAGCGTCACCACCGGGGCGTGCTCGAGGAGGAACAGCGTGTCCGGGCCGAGCCCGGCGCGGCGCGCGGCGTGGGCCTCGCGCTGGAGACGGAGGCCTTCGTCGTAGGGGACGAGGCCGGGAAGCCGGCGCACGGCGAGCGCGGCGCCCGGGGCGAAGGGAGGCGCCATCACTTCATGTCCGGCGGCGTGACCGACCGGATCCACTCCGCGTAGGCCCGGAACCCCACCGCGCGCTGGCGCTCGGCGACCCGGCGGCGGATCGCGGCCGCCGTCCCGGGGGGGAGCGGGGGCCTCTCCGCCACGGCCGCCGCCACCGCCACGGCCTGTTCCTTCCTCTGGTCCGAGGCCTTCGCCACGGCGTCGCCCACCGCCGCGGCCCGCTCCGCCTGCGTCCCCGCCCCCACGCCCAGGTAGTGCTCGATCACCCAGTCCGCCACCTGCTTCCCGTGGCGGCGGCTCACGGCGATGTTCCCCTTGCCGGTCACCACGTTCCCCAGGGCGTAGACCCCCTCGTACCCATCGAGCTGGCCCACGTCCTGGTTCCGGTAGACGTAGAACTCCCCCTTCATGGGGATCCCCTCGACGGGCTCCGGGATCGACCCCACGCTGCTCACGACGAGCGGCGCGCGCATCGTCTCCTCGCTCCCGGGGACCGTGACGAGCTTCCCGTCGCGGTACTCGGTGCGGGAGGCCTTCAGGCCCACTATCCGGTCCCCCTCCACGAGCGCCCCGGTGGCCGCGCGGTGGGGGAGGACCCGGTAAAGGTACTTGGCCGTGGAGGCGGCGATGAGCTTCTCGCGCACCCCCTCCACCCGCGCCTTCTCCTCCGGGCCGGCCCCCTCGCGGGCGGAGGCCACGGGCATCTCGCGGATCGAGCGGCGGTAGAGGAGCGTGCAGCCCCGGAGCCCGAGGGTCTCGAGCGTGAGGCCGTGGTGCGCCAGCGTCGCCGCCAGCCCCTCGTGCTCCATCTCCACGATGTCGCAGGCGACCCCCCGGGCGCGGAACTTCGCCGCCGCCGCCTCCAGCATCAGGACCTTGGCCACGTCGATGGAGGCGAGCCCGCCGCCCACGACCAGCGCGCCGTCGGCGGCCTCGAGGCGCGGGCCGGAGTAGGCCTTCTCCTCGTGGTGGTTGAACCAGTAGATGAAGGGGTTCTGGTAGTAGAGGCCGCGGTCGAGGTAATCGTCCGCCCCCGGGACCCCGACGGGGCGGTCCCGCCAGGACCCGTTGGCGAGGAGGACCGCCGAGAACCCCCACTCGCGGGCCAGCGCGGGGAAGGGGACGTCGCGCCCGACCTTCGTCCGGGGGACGAAGGAGACCTCGGGGCGGTCGAGCTTCCCGTCGAGCTTGCGGTACTCCTGGGAGCGCTGCTTGTCGTGCCAGCGGGGGAGGCCGTCCTGGATCTTCCCGTAGGGCCGGTCGTTCTGCTCGAAGACCACCGCGTGGATGCCCCGGGCGACGAGCGCCTCGGTCGCCTCGGCGCCGGAGACGGCGCCGCCGACGACCGCGACGATGTGGCGGGGGTTCTCGGGCAAGGGGGGTTCTCCTCCGCGCGGCGGCCGGGTCCGGCCGTGGGCCGGCGAAGGCGGAAGGCTACCACCAGCGAAAGGGTCTGACCTCATTCGCCTGGCGTAGGCCGGGCGTAAGGGTCTGACCTCATTCGCCCTGCCCAGGCCAGGCGAATGGGGTCTGACCCCTTGCTCCGCCCGGGAGGAGAGCGGAGACTGCCGGAAAGCGGCAACGGCACCTGGAAGGGGGAAGGGAGTGGGCCGCGGGCCGCGGGAAGCGGGGTGCCGCGGTGGCCCTCTTCCAGGGGCCCTTGCAGGTGTTGAGTTAGGTAACCGTGACCCTTGAGAATTCGGGCCTACTACCATGGATTTGTCTTGACTCTGTCCCGCCGATATGATAGTATTATGTTCGTATTACGCTCGACACCCTCGACATCGCCCCGCCCGGCACCCTCGAGCGCGAGGCCGCGCGGCTGCTGGCCGAACGCCGCCGCCTCGACGTCCGCCTCGCCGGGGCGCTCGCGCGCCTGCGCTCTTCCCGCTGCTTCCGCCGGGACGGCTCCTCCTCGGTGTTCCACTGGGCCGAGCGCCGCGGGCTCTCCTCCGGGGAGACGCACCTGCTCCTCGACCTGGCCTCGGCCATGGGGGCCTGCGGGCTGCTTCGCCCCAAGGTGCTCCTCGGGAGGATCTCGGTGCCCGCGGCGGCGGAGCTGGGGAAGGTGCTCGCGGACCGTTCCTTCCTCGTGCCGGGGGACGACTGGGTCTCCTTCGCCGAGGACAGGACGGCGCGGGATGTGACGCGGGCGGTGCGGCGGCGCCTGGCCGAGGTGCGGGGAGGGGGTCCCGTGGCGGTGCTGACGGTGCATCTCACGGCCGCGGGCAAGGACGCCTTCGACCGGGCGCGGGACCTGCTGTCGCGCGGCGCGGGGCGGGTCCTGGGGGACGGGGAGACGGTGGAGGCCCTGGCCGGGCACTACCTCGATGCCGAAGACCCCCTCCGGAAAGAGAACGGGACGAGGCGGCTTCCGGACACGGCGAGCCTCCCCGGCGAGAGATACATCCCCTCGGCGGTGCGGCGGGAAGTGTCGGGACGCACGGGGGACCGCTGCCAGGTGCCGTGCTGCGGGAACCGGGTGTTCGTGGACTACGCGCACCGGAGGGCCCACGCGCTCGGGGGGGACCGGGAGGCGCGGAACCTGCTGCGGCTCTGCCGGGCGCACCACCGGATGCTCGACGCGGGGCGGATCTCCGCCCGGGGGCCCTCGGAGGCGCCGAAGTTCTACACCCCGGACGGGATGGAGATCGCTGCGCGGGCGCCGCCGTAGGGGTCTGACCTCATTCGCCTGGCAAGGGTCTGACCTCGTTCGCCTGGCCCAGGCCAGGCGAACGAGGTCTGACCCCTTGTCCCGCTCGGTCCCGTGCTCCGCCGCGTTCCCCGCCAGGCGGTTCGGGCGCTACAATCCCCCCCGGAGGTGGCCCATGGCGAGGGTGCGGCTCGAGGAGGACGGCGTCGTCCGGCTGCCGGAGCGGATCCTCGCACAGCTCGGGGTCTCCCCCGGGCGGGCCTTCGAGGCCGAGGTCGAGAAGGGGCGGCTCGTCCTCGCGGTCCTCCCGCGCGACGACGACCCCTTCGCGCAGCTCGTGAAGCGTCCCGACGACTCCGCCTTCGAGAAGGCCATGGACCGGGACGTCGAGGAGAAGCGGAAGGCCCAGGAGGCCTTCGAGCGCGGGCTCAAGGAGACGAAGGACGTGGACGTGGAGAAGCTCCGCGAGGACCACGACCGCTGGCGGTGACCGGCGGCCCCGGTCTCAGCGCCCCGGGCGGCGGCGCAGCGCCCGGAGGATCCGGAGGTCGCGGCGGTACCCCGCGAGGCCCCCCGGGGTCTCGAGGACCATGGGGACCCCCGCGAGCCGGGCGTCGTTCACGAGGCGGCGGAAGGGCGTGCGCCCGAGCGTCCCCAGGCCGAGGTTCGCGTGGCGGTCCCGGCGGGAGCCCAGGTCCCCCTTGCTGTCGTTGAGGTGGACGGCGCGCAGGCGCGCCAACCCCACGGTGGCGTCGATCTCCGCGAGCAGGGCGTCGTAGCCGGCGTCGGTGCGGATGTCGTTCCCGGCGGCGAAGGCGTGGCAGGTGTCGAGGCAGGCCCCGAGGCGCGGGTCGTCCCCCGCCAGGGCCATCATCCGGGCGAGGTCGGCGAAGCGGGTCCCGACGGTGGTCCCCTGTCCGGCCGCGTTCTCGAGGAGGAAGAGGACCGGCGAACCGCGCGTCGCCGCGAGCGCGTCGCGGAGCGCGGCGGCGATCTCCCGGAAGGCGCGCTCCTCCCCGGCCCCCACGTGGGCCCCCGGGTGGAAGACCAGCCCCAGGATCCCCAGCGCCTCCGCCCGCCGCGCGTCGTCCGCGAAGGCCTCCCGCGAGCGGCGCGCGACGCGCCGGTCCCGCGCGGCCAGGTTCACGAGGTAGGTCCCGTGGGCGATGGCGCAGCGCACTCCGGCGCGCGGCATCCCCTCGCGGAAGGCCGCGGCCGCGGCGGGGTCGAGGGGAGGGCCCTCCCAGCGGCGGTTCGACTTGACGAAGACCTGGATCGCCTCGCAGCGGAGCGCCCGCGCCTCCTCGAGGGCGGTGAGGGGACCCCCGGCCACGGAGCAGTGGGCGCCGAGGAGCGCCACGGTCAGGCCGGCGGGGGGCCCGGCGGCGGCCCCGGCGGCGGCCCCGCGGGCCCCGGTTGCCCGGGCGGGGGTGGTCCCGCGCCCGGCGGCATGCTCACCTGCTGGACGCGGAAGGGCTTCGACTGGAGGAACTGCTCGTTGGCGTAGAGGGCGAACTCGTACTTCCCTCCCTCGTCGAAGACGAGCCCCTCGAGGTTCATCGCGACCTCCGCGGTGAGGAGCGGGTCCCGGATCTCCATGCGGAGGCCGCGCCCCTCCCAGGCCACCTTCCCGTCGCGGAGCCGCACGAGCCGGAGGGTCAGCTCGTAGGCCCCGTGGGCGTCGGCCAGGTTGGCGTAGACGCAGATCCGAGGGTGGCGGAAGGGGAACCGCGGGGAGTTCACCTGCTCGAAGATCCCGATGAGGCTCTTCTTGTTCGTCCCGGCTTCCTGGAGGACGAAGTCGCAGAGGAGGAAGGCCTTCACCTCCGGGCGGGGCGGGCTGGGCACGGGGGGCGGATCCTATCCCCGCCCGCCCGCCGGGGCCCTAGGATCCGGCCATGCCCGGGGAGGGACCGCCGCGCAGCGCGGACCGCGGCGGCTGGCTCATCGTCGTGCTCTTCGCCTTCGGGATCCTCTTCCTCGGCGCGCTCTTCCTCTTCACCGCCGGCCGACGCGCGGCGCCTCCGCCGGAGTTCCGCACCGAGTCCCGCTGAGCGGACCGCCGCGCGCCGGCCCGTTCAGGCCCTCTTCGGCGGGTCCGTCCACCCCTTCGGCTTCGGGCGCGGGTCGTAGGCGGGGGGCGGTCCGGCCTCGAGGGGTCCGGTCCACGCGGCGATCCCCCCCTCGAGGAGGGCCACGTCCGCGTAGCCGATGAGCGCGAGGAAGTTCGCGGCCGCGCTGGACCGGGTCCCCGGCTCCGCGACCACCACGAGGCGGCTCGCGCGCGGCGGGAGGGCGGCCTGCCGGCGGGAGAGCTCGTGCACCCCGCAGTGGAGGGAACCGGGGACGTGGCCCCGCTCGTAGTCCGCGAGCGGCCGGGTGTCGAGGACGAACATCCCCTTGGCGCCCCCCGCGAGGAGGGCGGCGAGGTCCGCCCCGGAGAGCGTCCTGTAGTGCGGGCTCACGGCCCCCTCCCGGGGCGGCGCGCCGCGAAGAAGGCCGCCGCCCCCGCGGCGTCGCGGGTGTTGAGGACCCGGTCGGGAGGCAGCCCGCCGCGCCGGGCCACGGCGACGCCGTGCGCGAGGTCCCCCATCCCGCGGGGCTCGTGGGCGTCGGGGCCGATGGAGACGAGGACGCCCAGCTCCCGGACGAGCCCCATCCACGAGGGGTCGAGGTCGAGCCGCGCGGGGTGGGCGTTCAGCTCCACCGCCACGCCGAGCCGCGCGCAGGCCCGCAGCACCTCGGGGACGTCGAGCGCGTAGCCCTCGCGCCCTAGGAGGAGCCGTCCGGTGGGGTGGCCGAGGACCGTGGCGTGGGGGTCCTCCAGCGCCCGGAGGACGCGCCGCGTCATCTCCTCCCGCGGCATCCCGAACTGCGAGTGGACCGAGGCGACGACGAAGTCGAACCGCGCGAGCGTCGCCGCGTCGTAGTCGAGCGTCCCGTCGCCGAGGATGTCGCACTCGGTCCCCTTGAAGACCCGCAGGGCGGGGCGGCGGGCGGCCTCCGCGTCGATCTCCCGCTGCTGCTCGACGACCCGCGCGGGGGTGAGCCCCCCGGCGTAGGAGGCGGTCTTGCTGTGGTCGCTGAGGCCCACCCACGCGAGCCCCTCGCCCGCCGCGGCGTCGAGCATCTCGGCGACGCTGCCGGCCCCGTCGCTCCAGGTCGTGTGGACGTGGAGCGCGCCCCGGAGGTCGCCCCTGTCGAGGAGGCGCGGGAGCCGTCCCGTGGCCGCCGCCTCCACCTCCCGCCCGTCGCCGCGGAGCTCGGGGGGGATCCAGGGGAGGCCCAGCGCGGCGTAGTGGGCCTCCTCCGTCGCGCCGATCTCGCACGGGCCGCCCAGGGACGCGGCCCGCTGCGCGAGCGCCCGGAGGTGCCCCTCGGGCCCCG
>CAZKTF010000095.1:0-12913 GCA_964555565.1 uncultured Planctomycetota bacterium
CTCCGACGTCCCTCCCTATGAGACTCCACCCCCTATGTCAGGAGGTCTGGACTCACCACGCAGACACGGAAGGAGCACGGAGGACGGCACCGACCGCTTGCGCCCGATTCGCGACCACCGAGGGACTTCGACTCGCGGACTTACTTGCTGAATTGCGGACGTCCCCGATCTCCTTCTAGAGATGCGACAGGAGGATTAGCGCCGATCTCGAAAAGGTCGTTCAGGACTGGAATCCCAACACACGCGGAACCCAATCCCCTCACTCCGCTCCTCATCCTCCGCGTCGTAGGTGAGCGCAGGACTCGTTCGCAATGGCTCCATGTAGAGACCCACTGCTCGATGCATGACTCTTGGCGCAGGCCCCTCCGCAGGGCTCCGGTATGGAGGGCCCTGCACCCACTCCAGCGCGCTGCCAAGTAAGTCCCAGAGGTCGTCAGGGGTCCGGTCCCCCGGATTCGACATGACGGGGCCATGAACAACGACGTCGATCTCCGCCGTTCCGACCCCGCGGGAGGACGCATCCCGCCAGTCGTATTCCCCGCCCTTCGCGAGATGCTCCACAAGTCGCCCGGCGCATACCCACTCGGCCTCAGTGGGAAGCCTCCCACAACGCCAAGCGCAGAAGCTGGCCGCCTCCGCGTTGGTGACGTTGACGACCGGATGTCTCGGGGTCGAGAACCGAGGCTGGGCGGGCACGCGCCGGCCAGTGGCCTGACAGTACCGTAGATACTCCTCTACTGAGACTTCTGTTCGGCTGAAATAGACGATATGCCGATTCATTGCATCACGCTCTGCCTGGAAGAAACGCTCCTCCGCACCATCATCTCTCCTCAAGAGATCCCGCTGTTGCGCCTCAAGATGGCCTATCTCCATCGGAGTTAGAATCCAACCGCCACCGACGATAACGCAGGGCTGCACTCCGTCGATCCTGACAACTCCATCCACGTGGGTTCCAGGGGGGGCACTGCTGCAGCCCGCCAGCGCCAACGTGATCGCGATGGTCCCGACGAGAGCTGCTTGTTCCATGCCACTCGCCAGCAGCTTCACGAGTCCCCAGACTCCGATAGACATTCTAGTCCCCGCTCCATCGGGTGGCGAATCGCGGAAGCCCTTCAAAGATCCCCTTGGCGGTCGAACGAGATGGCCCATTGGGGGACGCTACCGCGAGAGACGATGCCTGAGTGACCGGATCCGCCGAACGGGTCGCAGAAACGCTCCCCATGTCGAACGAGGCACGCTGTTCCATTTCGGCACCGTCCCTCGAACCACTCCCGTCCGCACCGGCCTTCTCTTCCTTCTTGGGTTCCTCAGGTTCCGTAGCAGTCGCAGTGTCGGGGGGAGGTTCCTGCTGTTGATCGAGAGGAGTCGGCGTGCCTGGCTTCCGCGACGTAATCAACGCGTAGAGTGTCGGTGTTAGCTCGTAAGGGATCAGGGACGGGTCGTCTACTTCAGCACAGTGCCGGGGCTTTGGCTTCCACACAAATCTGGCTGTCGCTCCTGGCATCTTTGCGCCCTCAGCCCAGTCCTTCTTCATGACTAGCCCGAAGGTCCATCGGCGGTCGGATGGCTTCACTTCTCCAGCCTTGTCGTACACCCTCGGCTTACCCGAATGAGAACTCATCAGAGGATACTGATCGCCCTTGGTCATCCATTTCCTCTTCGAGAGACGAAGCTCGTAACTAAGTGAAATGTCGCCCCTGAGGCAACAAAAGTAATACTTGTCGTATCCTTTGGCGTCGGCCAAGCAGTCTTTGACAGAGAAACTACCGCCACTCTTTGTGAGAGTCCAGTACTCTTCGACAGGTTTAGAACCTTGCCTGCGCGGCGCCCCTCGGCTGTCTTCCACCTTCCAGTTGTAGGTGCCGATCATCTGAAGAATCAAATTGGTGTCGTATGGAGCATTCTCATCGGGAGGAAGATCCTTGGAGTCGATCAGGTATTCATTCTTCGTGAGCCATGCCAGGACCATGTCCTCTCTGCGGCGGCATACGCAGTAGTAGGGCACAGCGCCGGCATCAAGACTCGTGCATCCCCCATTCGCATGTTCCTGTGTCTTGAAGGCGATCTTTAGTTTGCCACCCTCTCCCCCTCCTTCCGCTCCGAACAGTGCGGTCGTGGAGTCTTGGCTGCGGGCTGAAACCTGGGCCTGTGAGGCATGACGTGCCGCTACGATCCTGTCGGCGGTTGCGGGGGCCATACTGGCGAGGCTGAAGGGGACTCGGGTGCCCGGGCCAACGACGGAGGGCATGCCTTCCGGCGATAGATCGCGGAACGTTCCCGGGCGATCATGGTCACATGCACAGCCACTTCGCCGCATCGTCCCCTCCGGAGGTCGAACTCGTCGGCAACCCATGTATCCTAGCCTCGGCACGGCTCCGAACAACTCCCAGGAGATGGCGCTCCGGCTACCCCGCCCTCCCAACGGCTCTAACGGCGAGGGCCACGCTCTCGTCCTGATTCACATCGATCCGGGCTCGGAGGTAGCGGCCGAGTCCGGTGACCGTCCCTGTTGCGATCGTGCCGATGTTCGGGTGCTCGCATCCACGGTTGAGGTCCACGCACTCGCGGCCGTCGCTGCCGTCGCTGGTCTGGGGGGTTGTGACCAGCTGCTCGTCCACGATCTCAGTGGGAGTTGCGCAGACCTCATGCCACCACCATGCCGTCGAATGCCTTACGATTCAACTTGGTCTCCCCCCACGCACCACCGCCCCGCCTCTGCCCCGTCACCTCGATCTCCCGACCAGCCTTACCGCGAACGCCGCCGTCTCCCCCTGGGCGACGGAGATGCGCACGCGGAGCCAGCGGCCGAGGCCCGTGACGGTGCCCGTCGCGACGGTCCCGACGTCGGGGCTGGCGCCGCCGGGGTTGAGGTCCACCCAGTTGTGGCTGCCCAGGTCGTCGCTCGTCTGGAGGGTCATCGTCACCGGGTTGGTCACGACCCCGGGCAGCGTGGCGTAGACTTCGAGCCACCATGTCACCGTTGCCCAGTCCTTCGAGTCGATGACCTGGGAGTAGTAGGTGGCCGGGCCCGCGGCCTTCCCGGGGAGCGCCCCCTGGGGGAACGGCTCGAAGTTCTCCCCTGCCACGGTGGGACCCCGGGAGCCCTGGCAGCGTTCCCTAGGCGTCCCGGGCGACGGCCTTCGCCCAGAGCGTCCCGACGGCCGTGGCCCCGACGATGATGACCTTGAGCCGGAGGTAGCGGGAGGGGTTCGACTTGGAGATCTGGGCCACGGTCCCGGCGGTGAGGGACGATGCGGTGCCGATGGCCGTCCAGGAGAGCAGGTCGCTGCTCTCCTCGAGCTGCGCCGTCGCGGTCCCGGACCCGATGATCCGGACGAGCAGGATCTCGACCTCGACCTGCTTCCACGAGGTCACGTCGTAGGGGTCGCTGTAGTAGGTCGTGCCCGGGCTGGCGTCGCCCGCCAGCGAGGTGTACTTCGAGAAGAAGACGATGGTCTCGCCCGCCACGGTGTGCCTCCCGGGGCCCTGTGGGCCCGCATTCCTGGTCTCGATGCGCCTCCGACCAGAAGGGCCCGCCGATCGCGCCTTGTCTCACCCGCCCGCGGAATCTCCCGACCAGCCCCGCATCGCCGAGGCGAAGAGGCTCCTGAGCGCCGGGTCCTCACGAGCCTCCGCGATGCGACGACCGAGGGTCGCCCGGGAGCGCCCATCCTCGGCGAGTTCATCGAGCGGGGTACCGGCGGATGACCGGGCGAGCGCGCGGAGATCCTCCGGCGCGAGGGCGCTGCCGACCCGATCGAGGACCCCTTCCAGGACGGCGAGGCTCTCACGCGAGACGACGGCGGCGGCGGGGTCCTCCGACGAGCGCGGCCGCGAGGCCGCGACGGCCTGCCTCTCGCCGAGGCGCGTCTCCGCCAGGTGGAAGTGCGAGGCCGCACCGGTCATGTCGCGGAAGGTCGGAGAGGTGTCGGTCGGTCGGCTGTGCCCCTTCCTGCCCAGGAAGGGCTTCTCGACCCAGTCCGAGGCGAGGAAGTCGGCGTCCAGCCCCCTCACCCCTCGGGAACTCAACCGTCTCGCCATGTCCTGCACGACGCGCGTGAGGTCGTCCGACTTCCTTCCACGGAACCCGGGCCTCGGCTCTCCCCCTGCGGGCATGGTCCCCCCCTCCGGATCCGCGAGGGGAGTCCCCGCACGCCTCCCCGCCCCGGGTCCCCGCCCGGGGTCGCGGAGGGTGTGCTCCCCTCGCACCTCGCTCCAGTCTCTTGCACCGATTCATACCCCGGGCGAAGCGCGCGTCAAGGGGAGGCCGCGGAGCCCGGGCGACTCCAGGGATCGCCACCCACGGCGCCGGGGGTCGCGGAGGCGCTCCGGGTCCCGGCGCTCGCGCGCCAGAGGGTCGCCGCGGGGGCGTCGCTGCCGGCCGGCGGGGCGCTCCTCCTCGCGGGCATCGCCGACCCCTCGGGCGGCGGGCGGGGCCACCTGGCCCTCGTCCTCCGCGCGGGAGAGGCCCCCCCGGGGGCCGGCGGCCTGGTCCCGCCCCCCGCGGGGCTCTACCTCCCCCTCGGGGACCTCGCGGCGCGGGCGCCGGACCTCGCGGGTCCCCTCTCCCCGCGGCCCGTCGCGGACCCGCGCGCCACCCGGGCCGAGGCGATCCGGCAGTGGCTCGAGCGGCGCGGGGAGGCGGGGCCGCGCGTCCTCCTCGACGGCGGCGGGTTCCGGGTGGCCTCGGAGGGGGCGGCCGGGACGGCGGTCTCCCGCGACCTCGAGCGGCTCGTCGCGGCCGCGGCCCCGCTGCCGGTGACGGTGCGCGCCTACTCCCTCGACGCCACGGCGGAGCGGGCCCTGCTGCGCGACCTCCGCGTCGAGGAGCGGCTCGGCGAAGCGGTCGTCGCGCGCGTGCAGGGCGAGAGGCGGCGCACCGGGCGGCTCCTCCTCGAGGGAGGGAAGAGCCGCTTCCCCCTCGGCGAGGGCGGCCCGGCGGGGTGCGTCCCCGGGCCGCGCGTGGCCTTCGCGCGCACCGAGGGGACGACCGCAGCCGGGAGCGCGCGCCTCGCGGGCGTCGAGGTGGGCGTGCGCCCCTGGCCCGGGGACGCCCCCGGGGAGACCGGGCTCTGGATCGACCTCTCCCTCCAGCGCCCCGGCGCCGAGGGGCCGTCCTGGTGGTCGCTGCGCACCGCGCTCGCCGCGGACGCGACGCTCCTGATCGTGGGGATCCCCAACCCCTTCGCCGACGCGCCGGAGCGCCCGCGCGTCGCGATCCTCATCGACGTCGAACCCGCGAAGTAGGCGCGCGCGCGCCGCGCGCCGGTGGTGAACCGTCTCGCCGCCTTCGTGCCTTCGTGGTTCCGCCTTTCCGCCTCCGGGCGATGTCGGATCCGCGCGCTAGTCTCACGGCGTGACCGCCCGAACGAGCCGCGCGGGCGCGGGCGGGAGCGGTGGGAGACGGCGGGACGGGCGCCGGCCCGACGCGCTCCGCCCGGTCCGGATCACGCGCGGGTTCACCGAGTACGCGCCCGGGTCCGTGCTCTACGAGTGCGGCCGCACGCGGGTCCTCTGCACGGCCACGGTCGAGGAGCGGGTGCCCGAGTTCCTCCTCGGCCGCGGGGGCGGCTGGGTGACCGCGGAGTACGGGATGCTCCCGTCCTCCACCCCCGGCCGCAAGGCGCGTCCCTCGGCCAAGGGCCGGGCGGACGGGCGCGAGGTCGAGATCCAGCGGATCCTCGGGCGCGCGCTCCGGGCCGTGGTGGACCTGGAGGCCCTCGGGTCCCGCACCGTCTGGATCGACGTGGACGTCCTCCAGGCCGACGGGGGGACGCGCACCGCGGGCGTCACGGGCGCCTGGCTCGCGCTCCGCGACGCGGTGGCGGACCTCCGCCGCCGGGGCCTCCTCGCGCGGGACCCGCTCCGGGGCCAGGTGGCCGCGGTCTCGGTCGGGATCGTGGGCGGGCGGCCGCTCCTCGACCTCGACTACTCCGAGGACGCGGGCGCCGAGGTCGATCTCAACGTGGTCCTCACGGCGAAGGGGGAGTTCGTCGAGGTCCAGGGGACCGGCGAGCGCCGGGGCTTCACCCGGGAGGAGCTGGACTCCCTGCTCCGCCTCGCGCGGAAGGGCTGCGCCTCGCTCCACGCGCTGCAGGGGAAGGCGTAGCGGCCCCGGGGGTACCTCCGCTCCGGCCATTCACGCCGTGTACGATCGGTCCGGGGCCACGAGGGGGGGGACCGGATGCGGGCCTGCGGGACCTGCGGCCGCGAGGAGCCGGGGACCTCCTCCCGCTGCCGCGGCTGCGGTTCCCTGCTGCCCCCGGCGGGGGCCGGCGGTCCGGAGGGCGGCGGCCACTCCCCGGGAGGGGGGCCGGAGGTCCCGCCTCCCGGAGGCGACCTCCCGCCGGAGGTCGCCATCGCGAGCGGGGATCCGGCCCGTCGCTTCGGCCCCCCGCTCCCCGACGGCCGCCCGCGGTACGTCCGCGTCGAACTCCTCGGAGAGGGGGGCCTGGGGCGGGCGTGGAAGACCTGGGACCTCAACCTCGTCAAGTTCGTGGCCGCGAAGTTCATCCGCGGCAGCTTCGATCGGACGGACGTCGAGGCCTTCCTCGCCGAAGGACGCCTCGTGGCGGGGCTCGAGCACGAGAACATCGTCCCGGTCCTGGACGTCGGGGTCCACGACGGGCAGCCGTTCATCGTGATGCAGCTCGTGGAGGGGCAGACGCTGGCCTCCGCCGCGCCGCCGGACGAGAGGACGGTGGCGCGGTGGATCCGCGACGCGGCGAAGGGGCTCCACTTCGCCCACGAGCGCGGGGTCGTCCACAGCGACCTCAAGCCCGAGAACCTCATGGTCTCCCGCCCGGCGGGAGGCGGGGAGCGCGTGATGGTGCTGGACTTCGGGCTCGCCCGGGTCCTCGGCGGCTCGCTGCGCGCGAGCCTCGGCGACCCGGCCGGCGGACACCCCGGGACCCCCGAGTACATGAGCCCGGAGCAGGCCCGGTCGTTCACCCACCCCGGCGCCGCGGGGAGCGACGTCGATCGGCGCACCGACGTCTACGGCCTCGGCGCGACGACCTACGCCCTCCTGACGGGCCGGCCGCCGTTCCGCGGCCCGGTGCACGACGTCCTCGGGCTCGCCGCCTCCGGCAGCCCCGCTCCCCTGGCGACCCTGCGTCCCGGCTGCTCCGGCCGGATCGTGCGGATCGTGGAGAGGGCGATGGCCCGCGACCCCGGGAGGAGGTACGCCACAGCGCTGGATCTCGCGGGCGACCTGGACTCCTTCCTCCGCGCCCCCGACTGGAGGAGGCTCGGCCGCAGGGCGGCGGCCGTCGCCGCCCTGGCAGCAGTGGTCGGCGCCGTGTTCGTCGGCGTGAGGGAGGGCCTCCGCCGGGCCGCGCTCTCCCGGGCGTCGCGCGCGGAGGAGGCGGAGGACTGGGAAGGGGCCGTGGATTCCCTGGAGGAGGTCCTCCGCTCGGACCCCTCGGACCGGGAGGCGGGCCGGCGGCTCCGCGAGGCCCGGCACCGCCTGGGGTGGTTCGACGAGGTCCGCACGCTTCCGGGCACCGCGGGCGTCTCGTCCCTGGCCTTCTCCCCCGGCGGCCGCGTCCTCGCCGTCGGCCGGACGGACGGCACGATCACCCTCTGGGACGCGGCGCGCGGCGAGGAGAAGGCACGCCTTCCCGGGAAGGACGGCCCCGTCGAATGCCTGGCCTTCCATCCCTCCGGAGACCTGCTGGCCTCCGTCGGCGGAGACGGGCGGGCCTTCCTCTGGAGGTTGCGCGACGCGTCGTTGCAGTACGCCCTGGAGCCCACGGCAGGGAACCGGCTTCGGGCCATCGCCGTCTCGCCGGCCGGGGACCTGCTCGCCACGGCGGGATCGGACCGAGTCATCACGCTCCGGGACGCCTCCACCGGGGAGCCGCGGCGGATGGTCCGGGGCCACGAGGCCTCCGTGCACGCCCTCGCCTTCGACCCGCGCGGGGATCGCCTCGTCTCCGCCGGAGAGGACAGGGAGATCCGGCTCTGGAATCCCGCGACGGGGACCCCCGAGGGCACCCTGGAAGGCCACGGGGGCCTGACGCGGGCGGTCGCCTTCTCCGGCGACGGCCGGTTCCTCGCCGCGGCGCACTCGGGGAACCTCGTCCGCGTGTGGGACGTGCCGAGCCGGGGGCACCTCGCCGACCTCTTCCGCCCCAGGGACTCGAACTTCGTGACCTCCCTCGCGTTCGGGCGCAGCGGCCGGTTCCTCGCCTCGGCGGACGGGGACGGGGGCGTATGGCTCTGGGACCCCCGGGCGCGGGCCGAGGCCCCGCTCCTCCGGACCCTCCGGGTCCACGGGGGCCCCGCCCTGGTCGCCTTCAGCCCCGACACGGGGATGCTCGCGACGGGAGGGGCGGACGGTACGGTCCGGCTGTGGACCCGGAGGTGGCGGCTCGAGACGGTCGGGTCCTTCGAGGTCGATCCGGCCGCCGCGGTTCGCAACTCCTGGTCCCTGGCGGTCGATCCCTCGGGAGTCGTGCACGTCGCCTCCACGCCGTCCGGCGAGCTCCGGTACGGGCGGCTCGCCGACGGTGTCTGGACCGAGGAGAGCCTGGTCCGGCGACCGAACGTGGGAGAGGCGAGCATCGCGACCGGCGCGGACGGCCGGGTCCACGTCGCCTACTCGACGATGGAGTCGGAGCCGACCGTCCACCACTCCGTCCACTACAGGGTGAAGGACCGTGCGGGATGGCGGGACGAGAGGATCGGGGCTTCGGACGCCGTAAGCCCCTCGCTCGCGCTCGATCTCCGCGGCGAGCCTCACATCGCTTTCACCTCCGCCGGGGACTCCCTCAGGCACGCATGGCGGGACCCGGAGGGCGCGTGGGAGGTCGATCCCGTCTCGGGCGGGACGCCCCTCCACGGAGCGCCATCCCTGGCCACGGCCCGATCCGGGCGCCTCCACGCAGTCGCGGTCGTCGGAGGCTCCGAGGCGCGAGCGGTCCGGACCTGGGCCCGGAACGAGGACGGGACCTGGGTTCCCGCGGACACCCCCCGCCTCGGGACCGTCCCTCCCGAAGTGAGCGCCGTGGTCGGGACGGTGGACGGGAACGGGAGGCTGCACCTCCTCTTCCGGTCCGGCGCGGAGGCGAGCTTCCGGTACTGGACCGACTCGGGGTCCCCGCCCGAGCCCGTCCCGGTGAACCCGCCGGACGATCGCCCGCTCGCGGCCCGCCTCGACCTGCGGCCGGGAGGCGGGGTGATCGTCCACTACCTCGATCTCGACGCGGACTCCGGTCGCGTGCGCGTGCGCCGGGCGATCCGGGACTAGGGAGGCTCTCCCTTCGTCGCGCGGGGCAGCGGCCACGCCCGGACCAGGTAGGGGGCGAGCTGGCGGAGCTCGTCGCGGATCTCCTCCTCCGTCGGGAACTCCTCCCGGAGCCGCCTCAGCACCTCCCGCCGGACGATCTGCTTCGCCCGGCGGAGCCGGTTGTCGATGAACTCCCGGGTCAGGGGCGCTCCCTTCCCCTTCCCCCCGTGCCGCGACTCGTAGTCCGCGGCGATCTCCCGGTACGACTTTCCCCGGGCCCGGAGGTCGAACACGAAGTGGGCGGCGGGGTCGTCGGAGCGCAGCCTCTCCAGCGCCGCCTCGACGAGGGACCGGGCGTAGGCCAGGTCGAAGTCGGCGTCGCGGTCCTCGCCGCGGGCGAGCCCCTGGATCGCTCCCTCGTCGAGATTGACTCGCTTCGGGTTCTTCCGCCACCACTCCCGCAGGACGTTCCTGGTGACGCCCACCATCAGGCCGCGGAACCGGCCTTTCGAGAAGTCCACGCGACGCAGGATCTCCCGCTCCGCGAAGGCGCGGACGAGGACCTCCTGGACGACGTCCTCCGCGTCGTGCATCGCGACCCCCTTGGAGCGCACGAACCCCACCAGGGGCCCGCGGTACTGCCGCGCCAGCTCGTCCAGCGCGTCCCGGTCCCCGTCCCCCGCCCTCTGGACGAGGCTCGGGTGGGTACGGGGGATGGAGCGGAGATCCCCGTCCCGGAAGTCGAAGAGATCGGTCCCCAAGAGGCGTCTCCTCCCCTGCCCGCCGTCTCCCCCGGCGCCGCGGCCGGCGAGGCGTCCACCCGAGCGTCCACGAATCTGCCCTCCCGGTGCCATTCAATCAAGGGGGCACGGAAGCCCCGCCGCGGTCCGACGACTCGTCCGGGGGTGCGTGTCCCCGTGGCGACGCAATGGGTCACGCGGAAGGAGGAGGCCATGATGCGTGCAAAGTTCGGCCGGGTGCTGTCCGCCGGGGTGCTGGTCCTGGCCTCGTCGTTCCTTGGGATGGGACCCGCCGAAGCGGAGAGCACCGTCACCGTCATCGAGCTCCCGTTTACCTGGGCCACCGTCGATCCCATTGCGGTGAACCCGACCACGAACAGGGTCTATGCCGCGGGTGGCTGGTGGACGTGGATGATCAACGGGAACACAAACGCGGTGGACGCGTTCATCCCAGTGGTATCGAATTCGCCAGGTGCCCCTGTGGCCATGGCCGTCCATCCCGGCACGAACCGCATCTACGTCTCGGAACAGATCACACACCGGATCGCCGTCATCGACGGCGCCACGAACGCGGTCCTCGAGCTGATCCACGACTTCGCCCCCGCCGGCAATGACAACTTCCACATGGCGCTCAACCCCGTCACCAACCGACTCTACGTCGTGCTGGACGATACGAGCAGTATCGCCGTCCTCGACGCGAGCGGCCTCAATCCACATGCACTCCTGGGAGTCATCGCACCGGGCCCCCACGCGCCGGGTTTCAACTTCTTCGTCGCGGTCAACCCGATCACCAACCGGCTTTATGTGGGCTTCCGTGGCACCAACATCGTCAAGGTCTTCGACGGCGCGACGAACGGCCTCATTGGGAGCATCGCTCTCCTCCACGGCATCAACCGGATCGCGGTGAACTCGGTCACGAACCGGGTCTACGTGACCTCGAGCGGGTACAACGCCGTTTCCGTCATCGACGGAGGCTCCGAAACGGTCCTCGCCACGGTCCCCATCGCTCAGAACCAGGCGTTCGATCTCGCCTGCGATGAAGCCTTCAACCGGGTCTTCGTGTCGGGCTCCGGGTCGGTCTCGGTGATCGACGGCACCACGAACGTCGCCTCGATAGTCCACCCGGCCGTCGGTGGGAACCGGCTTGCGTACCTGCCCTCCACACACACCCTCTACCTGACCCATGAGAACTCCTCCGTCACCGCCCTGACTGTGGGATCCCCTTCGTGCCCCGGCACCTGGACGACGAAGGCGTCGATGTTGACGCCGAGACGAGGGCACGGCGTAGGGGTGGTGAACGGTACTCTCTACGTCGCGGGCGGGTTCTCTGCGGACCCGGTGGAGAGCGGGACGAAGCTTGCCTCGGTCGAGGCCTATGCCCCTTCCGCGAACCAGTGGACATCGAAGGCGCCCCTTCCCACTCTTCGCATATACCCCGGAGTTGCGGCGGTCAGTGGGATGGTCTTCGTCGTGGGAGGCGGTCTGGACTTCAACGGAGCGCTCACGACGGTCGAGGCCTACGATCCTTCGACGGACACCTGGAGCGCGCGCGCCTCCATGCCGACGGCGCGGCGCGAGCTCGGGGTGGGAGTTGTCAACGGCATTCTCTATGCCGTGGGGGGAGGCAACGGCAGCACCCCGAGCTCCACCCTCGCCACGGTCGAGGCCTACGATCCTGTCGCGGACTCCTGGACGGCGAAGGCATCCATGCCCACACCGCGAAACGATCTTGGCATCGGCGTCGTAGGGGGAATCCTTTACGCCGTTGGTGGTGCGACACAGGATGGGCACCTGACGGGAGTCGTGGAGGCCTACAACCCTGCGACGAACAGTTGGTCGTCCAGGGCCTCGATGCTGAGTCCTCAGACGGCCACAGTCGGCGTGGTGAACGGTGTCCTGTATGCGGTCTCCGCCAACGGCCTCGTCCAGGCCTACGATCCCGCGGCGGACTCCTGGTCCACGAAGGCACCTATGCCGACGACCCGCGACAGCATTGGCGTCGGGGTAGTCGATGGCATTCTCTTCGCCACCGGCGGCAGGGGTTCGAGTGGTGTTTTCCTGACTACCGTCGAGGCCTTCGTCCCCTCGTGCGTGCACCTCGTGGTCCCCTCGCCGATCACCGCGGAGTGCCAGGGCCTGGGCGGCGCGACGGTGACGTTCTCCGTCGAGGTGACGGGAACACCTCACACGACCTCGACGCTGAGCGTGAGGGACACGACCCACGACAGTTCTCTCCTTTCGGTCCCTGCGACGGCGAACGCTTTCAACGTGACCGGCCTCTTCCCGATGGGGAGCTCCGCGGTCGAGGCGAAGGTCATGGACGGGGAGACGGAGCTCGCGAAGGCGACCTTCCCCGTCAGCGTGGTGGACACGACGCCGCCGGTCCTCGGGGGCATCGGCCCGAAGACGGTCGAGTGCCAGGGGACCTCGACGCCGGTATCCCCGCTCTCTCTCGGCATCTCCGCGACCGACGCCTGCGATCCATCCCCTGCGCTGACGCTCTCGCCCTCGTCCCTACTGCACGGACCGACCTCGGTCATGGCGACGACTGCCGACCACTCCGTTACGCCGAACGTATCGACCGCGATCTTCAACGTGACGGTCGTCGATACGGCGCCGCCGACGGTCACCTGCCTCTCGACGGTCACGCTCGTGACGGATTGCGCAGGGAGCTCGCTCACGATCACCCCGCAGATGCTCGGCGTGACGGCGGCCGACATCTGCGATCCCGCCCCCGTGCTCGCCTGCTCGCCGACGGTCCTCTCGCCCGGGACGACCACCGTGAACTGCACGGCCACGGACCATGACGGGAACGTAGGCCGCTGCTCGACGACGGTCACCCTCCTCCGCGGGCCGTTCAGCTGCCAATTCCAGCAGCCCCTGGAGGGCAGCGCGGACAACCTGATCAAGGCCGGCCAGACCGTGCCGCTGAAGGTCCTGG
>CAZKTF010000096.1:0-9707 GCA_964555565.1 uncultured Planctomycetota bacterium
GGGTCCTCGCGGCCCACCCCGACTCCCGCGAGGCCGCGCGCGGCGCCGCCGACACGGCGCGCCGGGCGGGCGACGCGGCCGGCGCCGTGGAGGCGCTGCTCCACGGGCTCCGCCACCACCCGGAGGACCGGCGGGAGGTCGGGGCCGCGCTCCAGGACCTGCGCCAGGCCTTCCCGAACGACCCCGGCGCGCCCCTGGCCCTGGCCGAGTACGTCCGGCTCCCGCTGGACATGCTGGAGGAGGCGGCCGGCGAGGTGGAGGCCGCTCTCGCGCTCGACCCCTCGCGCCACCGCAAGTGCCTGGAGCTGGCGCAGACCGTCCTCTCCCGCGACCCGCGCTCGGCGCGCGGGCTCCGGGCCCGGGGGCGCGCGCTGGTGGCGGCCGGGGACGCCCCGGCAGCCACCGAGACCTTCCGGGCGCTGGCCGAGCTGGACCCCCGCCACCGGAAGGACGCGCTCGCGGGGATGGAGTCGGTGCTCGCGATCAGCGCCGGCCACCTGGAGGCCCAGTACCGCCGGGCCGAGATCCTCCTCGCCCTGGGGAGGGCGGCGGACGCGGAGGCGCAGCTCGAGACCCACCTCGAGCGGCTCGCGGCGTCGGACCCCCGGGACTACCGGGGGCTCATGCTCCTGGCGGACGCGCGGGAGGCGCGGGCGGACTTCGACGGGGCGCTCGAGGCGCTCCGCACCGCGGCGTCGCGCCACCCGTCCGAGGGGTCGGTCTGGCCGCGGTCCCGGGCCAACGCCACGGCCCGCGCCGTGGCCCGCGTCCTCGCGCTCCGCGCGGCCCCCGCGGAACAGAGGCCGCGCGCGGACCTGGAGCTGGCCGAGACGCTCCTGGAGGCCGGGGACGGGGCCGCCGCGCTGGCCTCCGCGGGGCCGATGCCGGAGCGCGGGGAGGACCTGGCGCGCTGGCGCCTCCTGCGCGGCCGCGCGTTCCTTGCCCTGGGGAACCCCCCCGCGGCGATGGGCGAGGTGGAGGAGCCGCTCAAGGGGAAGGCCGGGGAGCGGGCCGGCGAGAGCCCCGTCGGGCGGGAGATGCTCTTCGCCGCGGGCCTGGCGCTCCTGCGCGTGGGCGAGATCGTCCGGGCGATCCAGAGGTTCGAGCAGGTGGCCCGCGTGGCCCCGGCGCACCGCCGCGTCCGGGAGATCCTCGACCGGCTGTACGACGAGGGACGCCGCGGCCTCGACCGGCCGCTGGGGGTGACCGCGGACCTGGAGGCCCTCCCGGCCCCGGTGGCGAAGGGAGGCGCGGGTGCCTGACCCCGTCAACCCCGCCTCCCACGCGCCGGAGATCTGCCCGATCTTCTCCCACCCGATCAAGACCGACGCGCAGGGGCACACGGTCCTCTGGCACGAGGAGCCCTGCCGCCGGGAGAAGTGCATGTTCTACCGGCGGCGGGACGGGGCCTGCGCCCTCACCTTCGTGGCCGAGGTGGTGGACGAGGTCGAGACCCTCAAGGGGGAGCAGAGGCGCTCCTCCGCGGAGTTCCAGGCCCTGGTGACGGAGCTGGGGCGGCGCTCGGAGCAGTCGGCCCGGCAGGTGGCCGACACCCTGCGGGGCGAGGTGGGGGACGCGCTCCGCCGCGTCCAGGGCGAGGTGACCGAGGTGAAGCGGGCCGCCGGGGGGCTCGAGGCCGGCATGGGAGAGTCCCGCGCGGCACTGGTGGAGCTGGTCGAGTACGACCGGCAGCGGCGCCGCCACGAGGAGGAGGACCGGGCGCAGAAGGAGCGCGAGCAGCGCAAGGCGCAGGCCGTGGAGAAGGGCCGCGAGGGGCGCGCCCACCACCGAGCCGGCAGGCGGGAGGAGGCCGTCGCGGCGCTCACCGCGGCACGCATGCTCGACCCGGAGAACGCGGAGATCATGTCGGACCTGGGCGCGGCGCTGCTGGCCGCGGGGCGCCTCCAGCCCGCCGAGGAGCCGCTCCGGCGGTCGATCCGGATGTCGGACTCCTTCGCGCCGGCGCGCGCGAACCTCGGCCACCTCCTGCTCCTCCGCGGCGAGGCCGAGGACGCGGAGAAGTCCCTGGAGGAGGCCGCGCGCCTGGACCCCAACCTCGCCGCCGCCTGGAACGGCCTCGGCAACGCGCGCTGGCGCCTCGGCAGGCACGCGGCCGCGGTCGAGGCCTGGCGCCGCGCGTGGAAGCTCGACCCCCTCTGCGAGGAGGCCGAGCGCAACCTCGTGAGGCAGCAGGAGAGTCTATAGGAGCGTCGAATTGCAAACGCCCCGGACGCAAACCGAGCGGCCGCATATAGTTGCGGTGTCAACGAGGGGTCTGACCCTTATCATCTTCGTTGCCGTTGGTTGCCGCGAGGGCCCGCAGTCTCCTGTGTCTCCGCGAGCCCCCCCAGCGTCCACCGCGGAGGAAGGCGCCTTGTTCCCTCGCGCCGTCTCGCTCGGCCGCACGAAGCCGTTCCCGCCGGAGCCCGACTACCGGCGCGCCGACCGGGAGAAGATGGTCGCGACCCAGGTCCGGGGGATCGGCGTCACGGACGAGAGGGTCCTCGCGGCGATGCGCGCGGTCCCCCGCCACCTCTTCGTCGCCCCGGAGTACCTCGAGAGCGCCTACGACGACAACGCGCTCCCCATCGCCCACGACCAGACCATCTCCGCCCCGGACATCGTCGGGTACATGAGCCAGGCCGTCCGCGCGGGCCCCGGCGCGAAGGTCCTCGACATCGGCACGGGGTCGGGCTACCAGGCGGCCGTCCTCGCCGAGATGGGCTGCCGCGTCTTCAGCATCGAGATCGTGGAGCCGCTGGCCCGCGAGGCGGCGAAGCGGCTCAGCGACCTCGGCTACGACGGCGTCACCGTGCGCGCCGGGGACGGCTACGCGGGCTGGCCGGAGGAGGCCCCCTTCGACGGGATCGTCCTGGCCGCCGCGCCGGACCACGTCCCCCGGCCCCTCGTCGATCAGCTCAAGCCCGGCGGCCGGCTCGTCCTCCCCGTGGGCCCCGAGGGCGCGGTCCAGAAGATGGTGATCCTCACGAAGCGCCCCGACGGCGGGGTCGATCGCGAGGAGACGCTGGCCGTGCGGTTCGTCCCGATGACGCGCGCGAAGTAGTTGGGGCCAGACCTCAGGCGCCGGGGAGCTGCGCAGCCCGTCGAGTGCCCTCGGCGCCTGGGGTCTGACCCCTTGCTCGTCAGCACCCACCGCCTGAGGTCTGACCCCTACGTCCCCGCGTCGCGCGGCAGCCGGAACTCCATCCCCACGGTGCGGGTGGAGACCTTGAGCAGGACGGGCGGGCGGCGCTTGTAGCTCATGGCGAGGACGCGGCGCTGGACGGCGCGCACGAGCGGCTCGGGGAACCCCGCGGCGAGGAGGTCCTCGATCCGCCGCCTCCGGTCGATCCACTGGAACAGGATGCGGTCGGCCTCCTCGTAGGTGAACCCGAGTTCCCCCTCGCTGGTCTGCCCCGGCCAGAGGTCCGCGGTGGGGGGCTTCGCGACGATGGCCTCGGGCACGCCCACGTGGCGCGCGAGCGCCCGCACCTCGGTCTTGTAGAGGTCCCCGAGGGGGTTCACGCCGCTCGCCGTGTCGCCGAAGAGGGTCCCGTAGCCGAGGAGGATCTCGGTCTTGTTGCTCGTCCCGAGGACGAGCGCGCGCTCCGCCGCCGAGAGGTCGTAGAGCGCCGCCATGCGCGCGCGCGCGGCCAGGTTGCCCCGCCGCACGGGGTCGGCCCCGGGGCCCGGGAGCGCCGCCTCCAGCGCCTCCACCACCGCGGAGAGGTCCACGCGCCGCAGCTCCACGCCCGCCGCCGCGGCGACCGCGCGGGCGTCCTCCCCGGAACGGGGGGAGGAGACGCGCGTCGGGAGGGCGAACGCGAGGACGCCCCCGGGGCCGAGGGCCCGCGCCGCGAGGAAGCAGGCGAGCGCGCTGTCCACGCCCCCGGAGAGCCCGAGGACGACCCGGCCGAAGCCCGCGCGGCGGACCTCGTCCGCCAGGCCCCGCGCCAGGACCGCCGCGGCCGCGGCGGCGTCAATCCGCGGGACGTCGGCCGCGCTCGCGGAGAGCATCGCGGAGCTCCCGGACCGTCAGGTCCGTATTCTCGTCCCGCGCCAGGGGCAGCGCCTCGCGCGCCCTCCGGAGCATGTCCGGGTCCAGGTCCGCCGTCACGAGCGCCTCGGCGTCCTCCGGCCCCCGGGCCAGGAGCGCCCCCGTGGGGTCGCGCACCTCGGAGCCGCCGGCGAAGGTCACCCCCTCCTCGGTCCCCACGCGGTTCGCGTGGACGACGAACACCCCCAGGAACCGCGCGTAGGTCTCGTCGAGGAGCCGCAGCACCCGCAGCGACCCGAACCCGTCCTCCCCGCGCCCCTCGGAGAGGTCCCGCCCCGGGCTCGCGCTCAGCCCCACGAGGAGGTCGAGCCCCCGCGCCGCCATGGCCACGCCGGCCGACAGGTGCCAGAGGTCCCGGCACACGAGCATCCCCACGCCCAGCCCGAGCGGCCGGGAGCGGTGGACCCGGAACCGGTCCCCCGGGGTGAAGTAGCGCGCCTCCTCGAACATCCCGTGGTTGGGGAGGTAGACCTTGCGGTGCACCGCCGCCACCCTCCCCCCCTCGAGGAGGACGGCCGCGTTCGAGGGGGGGCCGGCCCGGGACTGGAGCAGCGCCCCGAGGACCACGGTCGTCCCCTTCGCCTCCCGGGCCAGCGCCTCCAGGGGGCCGCCCTTCGCCGGGACCGCGAGGCTCGATGCCATGTCCCGCACGGCGTACCCCGTGAGGGAGAGCTCGGGAAAGACCACCAGGGCCGCCCTCTCCGCCCGGGCGCGGGCGAGCCACTCCCGGTGCAGGCGGAGGTTCCCCTCCGTGTCCCCGAGGTGCGGGTGCATCTGGGCGACGGCGACGCGCAGCGTAGGCCCTCCGACGGGGGTTGACCGCCCCGCCCCGCCATCCTAGGATGCTGATTCCGGCCGACCCGAGAATTCCACCGGAGGAGCCCATGACCCGAGTCCCGGCCGCCTGCGCCGCCGCCGCGTGCGCCCTCCTCCTCCTCGGGGGGGGCGCCCGCGCGGACCGCATCGGCACCATCGACGGCAAGGTCTACGAGGGGACGGTGACGCGCGGCAGGGACGCGATCTCCGTGCGCCTCCGGGACGGGAAGACCGTCAAGGTCCCGCTCTCCGAGATGAAGTACCACGAGGTCGCCGAGCTCTCCTGGAAGGTCTTCGAGAGGATGCGGGCGGCCGTCGCGGCGGACGCCCCCGACTTCGTCCAGCGCCAGATGGAGCTCGCGGTCTTCTGCAGGGAGAACCTCCTCGAGGACCTGATGCGGAAGTGCTACGAGGCGGTCCTCCAGAAGGAGCCGGCCCACCGCGAGGCCCACCTGGGCCTCGGCGAGGTGGAGTTCGCCGGCCGGTGGTTCAAGAACGAGAAGGGCCGCGACGACTTCCGCAAGAGCGCCCCGGCGGACGCGATGACCGCCGCGGGATTCGTCAAGTACAAGGGCCTCTGGACCCTGAAGGAGGACGCCGACCGCCTGGAGAAGGGCCTCAAGCTCTACCGCGGGAAGTGGATGACCGAGGACGAGATCCAGGAGGTCAAGGGCTTCGTCCGCGGCAAGGACGGCAAGTGGCTCTACGAGGCGGACGTCAAGGCCTCCACGCGGACCGGGGAGGTGGAGAAGATCCTCGGGGAGAAGCCCCCCTCGGTGATGGTGAGCCCCCACTTCCGCTTCGTCTCCTGGTTCCCGGTGGGGGAGACCGCCCGGTTCAAGGAGAAGGCGGAGAAGGCCTACGCCTGGATCCGGAAGGAGTTCGGGCTGAAGGTGGCCCGGAATCCCGAGGACGAGGAGGACGACCTGTTCTCGGATCCCATCGAGGTCTTCGCGCTCGTGACGGGGGAGCGCAAGGACAAGTGGCTCGACGCCTTCGGCCCCGGCTACGGGTTCGACGCCGCCGCCATCGACTGGCACAGGAAGGGGGTCGGCTGGCACCGCCTCACCCCGGGTCCCTACTTCATCCTGGGCGGCTCCAAGACGGAGAAGAACCGCGGGCGGAGCGCCGAGGAGGACCAGGCCCACGCCGAGTCGCAGCTCACCTCCATGGTGGGGCGGATCGCCCTGGACCGCATCCGCGGGGGGCAGGCGGGGATGGACTGGCTCGGGGAGGCCGTCGGCTTCCTCACCGAGATCCAGTTCAACGAGACGGCCGACTGCTGCTACGTGAGCCAGTCCAAGTACCGCGAGGAGGTCGTGAACAAGAGCGGCTCGCGGGCCAAGTACTGGGACTTCGCCAAGGCGCAGATGGTGAAGAGGGTCGATCGGTCGCTGCGGGAGATCTTCTGCCTGGAGCTGAACAGGCTCGACTGGGCGGACACGATCAAGGCCTGGGCGTTCCTCGACTACCTCCGGACCCGGTACGCGAAGGAGTTCCGGTCGCTGATGCAGGCGCCCTTCCTCCAGCCCGAGGAAATCACCCCGGACCAGATCCGGGCCGCCCTGAACGCGGTCAGGCCCAAGGACCCCGCCGACGCGGCCAAGCCCGACCCCCGGCGCAAGAAGGAGGCCGAGACCCCGGTCCCCGAGGCCCCGATCAGGCTGGCGGGGGCGCAGATCACCGAGGGGAGCCGCGAGGAGCGGGCCGTCCGGTCCGCCGCCTGCGAGCTGTGGCTCAAGGTCGCCCTCGGGAAGGACCTCCCGGCCATCGAGGCCGAGTTCAAGGACTGGGTGATCGCGAACAAGTAGCGGCCGGGCCGGGCTGCGTCTCCCCGGGCTCGTCCCCCCGGGGGCCCCCTACTTGTTGCCCAGGGACTTGACCTTCTGCGCGATGGTGCCGTCGGGGTCCGCCCCTCCGAGGTCGAGGTAGGCCTGGAAGTGCTTCAGGGCCTCCTCGGGCTTGTCCTCCTCGTGGAGCTCCGCCATGTAGAGGTGGGGCCAGGCGTACTTCGGGTCGGCCTCGATGGCGGCGAGGTAGTCCTTCTCGGCGTCGTCGTATTCCTCGGCGTCGTCGTGGAGGCGGCCGCGGAGCAGGATCGCCCGGGCGTTCTTGGGGTCGTTCCTGAGCGCCTGCTCCAGGTGCTGCTTCGCCTCCTCCACCCGGCCCGCCTCGTAGGACATCCTGGCCAGGAGGCGGTAGGCCTCCGAGTGCCCCGGACTCACGACCAGCAGCCGCTTCAGGGATTCCTGCGCGTCCTTCGTCTTCCCGAAGAAGTACTGGAGGTCCGCCTCGTACCAGAGCGCCCGGGGGTGGTTCGGGACCGCCTTGAGGACGGCGGCGTACTCCGCGAGCGCCTCCTTCTGGCGCCCGGTCCGGTCGAGGACCCAGCCGAGCTGGAGGTGGGCCTCCGGGAGGTCGGGGTCGATCTTCAGCGCCCCGCGCAGGGCGGGCTCCGCGTCCTTCCAGCGCCCGGTGCGGGCGTAGGCGTAGCCGAGGTCCACCTGGTACCCGGCGCTGCGGGGGCGCAGGCGCGCCGCCTGCTCGTAGGCCCCCACGGCCTCGGCGTTCTCCCCGCCGGCCTCCAGGGCCCGCCCGAGGGCGGCGTGGGCCCTCGCGTCGGAGGCGTCGGCGGCCACCGCCAGGCGGGCCTCCTCCTTCGCCTCCTTCGGCTTCGCCAGGGCGACGAAGGCCTCGGCGGCGCGGGCGTGCGCGGGGGCGGCCAGCCGCGCCTCGGCCGCGGAGCGCCGGAGCGGGTCGAGCGCCTCGAGGGGCTTGCCGTGGGCGACCAGGAAGTCCCCGTACTCGTAGAGGAGCGCCGGGGTCGCCAGGGTCTTCTGGACGACCTCGAGGAACGCCTTCGCGCCCGCATCGGCGCCGTCGAGGCCGACGACGGCCTCGCCCACGAGCCGGGCCGCGGCCGGATGTCCCGGGACGAGGGCAAGGACCTTCGCGGCGGCCTCCCGCGCGGCGGCGTGGTTGTCGGAGGCCTCCTGCGCGAGGCCGAGCGCGAGGAGGACGTCCGGGTCGGCAGGGCAGGACTGGGCGCCCTTCTGCGCGGCCGCGAGCGCCTTCGGCTTCTGGCCCTGGGCGAGGAGCGCCTTCACCAGGCCCGCGTGCGCCTTGGCGAGCGTCGGCTCGGAGGCGACGGCGGACTCGAACTCCTTCGCCGCCCTGGCGGGCTCGTCCTGCGCCAGGAGGGACTCCCCGCGGGTCACCTTCGCCGCGGAGGTCTCGTCGCCGCGGGAGGAGGGGGCGCCGAGGGCGGCGGCGAGGACGAGCACGAGGCCCGCCGGGAGTGCGGCGGGGGGGCGGTTCATGGACCTCTCCGGAGGCCCCCGGGGGCCCCCCTTCCCTGGGCGTCGGCGGGCGTCGGCGCGGCCGTCCCTGGCGTCGTCTCAGGCGGTGCGGTCGCGGGCGGAGTCGGAGTCCCGGTGATCGAGGCGCATCTGCCGCTCGCGCTCGATCTCGGTCTTCTTCCGGGTGTCCCGGCCTGCCTTCTGGACGTTCCTGCGGGCCGTGTTGCCGCGGCCGCCGCCCCGGGAACCGCCGCCCCCGCCGCCGCGGGCGAGGACCGCGTCGGCGGCCAGCAGCGAGCCCGCGAGGACCACGGCCAGGGCGACCAGGCTCGTCGTGCGAAGCCTCATGAGGTGCCTCCTCCGAAGGGACTCCACCCATTGTACCGGGAAACGGTGGGCGTCAAGCATCAAGCTCCGGACCCGGCGGCCCGGGCTCCGGGGGAGGCGCCTCGGGCGCGGCCTGGACCCCCTGCCCGGGGGCCGCCTCCGCGGGCCCGTCCCCGCCGTTGACGTCGCGGGCGACGGGGGTGACGTCCACGAGCCGGTCCCCCTCCTGGAGGCTGATGAGGCGCACCCCCTGGGTGGCCCGGCCGATGATGCGGAGCGCGGTGGCCGGGGTGCGGATGACCATCCCCTTTTCGGTGATGAGCATGAGGTCGTCGTCCTCGCGCACCGCGTTCACCGACACCACGGGCCCGTTCCGCTCGCTGGTCTTGATGTTGATGACCCCGAGGCCCCCGCGGTTCGTGCGGGGGTACTCGGAGATCCCCGAGCGCTTCCCGTACCCCAGCGCGCAGGAGGTGAGGATCGTCATGCCCTCCTCCAGCGCGATGAGGGCCACCACGGCGTTCCCCTCCCCGCGGATCTGGATGCCGCGGACCCCGTGGGTGTCGCGCCCCATGGCCCGGACCTTCTCGCTCGGGAAGCGCAGGGCGCAGCCGTCGGCCGTGGCGAGGAGCAGCTCCTGGTCGGGGCGGGTGAGGACCACGCCCACGAGCGAGTCCCCCTCCTCGAGGGCCATCCCGATGATGCCCCCCGCGCGGGGCCGCCCGTACTCCCGGAGCATCGTCTTCTTCACGAGGCCGCGCCGGGTGGCCATCACGAGCATCCGCTGGTCGTCGAAGCGGTCCACGGGGATGACCGAGGCGACCTTCGACCCCTCCCTGAGGTCGAGGAGGTTCACGACGGCGCGCCCCTTGCTCGTGCGGCTCCCCTGGGGGATGTCGTAGACCCGGAGCCAGTGGACCCGGGCCGTGCCCGTGAACACGAGCAGGTAGTCGTGGGTCGAGGCGATGTGGAGGGCCTCGATGTAGTCCGTGTCCTTCGTCTCCGCCCCCGTCACCCCCTTGCCGCCGCGGCCCTGCTTGCGGTAGGCGGCCACGGGGGTGCGCTTGAGGTAGCCCTCGTGGGAGAGCGTGACCACCACGGTCTCCTCGGCCACCAGGTCCTCCACGTCGAGCTCCAGCGCGTCGCCGACGATCTCGCAGCGGCGGTCCTCGCCGCAGCCGGCGTCGCCCTGGCTGTCGCCGTCACGT
>CAZKTF010000096.1:9717-12713 GCA_964555565.1 uncultured Planctomycetota bacterium
GTCCTCGCCGTGCTTCGCCTTCAGCTCCACCATGTCCTCCACGATCATCTGGAGGACCATCCGCTCGTCGGCCAGGATGGCCCGGTACCCGGCGATCCGGTCCGTCACCTCGCGGTACTCGGCCTCGATCTTGTCCCGCTCCAGGCCCGTGAGGCGCTGGAGCCGCATCTCCAGGATCGCGTCGGCCTGGACCGCGGTGAGCCGGAACTTCTCCCGGAGCCCGGCCCGGGCGGCGGGGGCGTCCCTGGAGGCCCGGATGGTCGCGATGACCGCGTCGATGTGGTCGAGCGCGATCCGCAGCCCCTCGAGGACGTGGGCCTGCCGCTCCGCCTGCCGCAGCAGGAAGCGGGTCCGGCGGCGGATGACCTCCACCCGGTGGTCGCGGAACCGGAGGATGACGTCCTTGAGGGGGAGGGTCTCCGGGCGCCCGTCCACGAGCGCGATCGCGTTCACGCCGAAGGAGTCCTGGAGCTGGGTGTGCCTGTAGAGGTTGTTGAGGACGACCTCGGCGTCGGCCTCGCGCCTGCACTCGACGACGACGCGCACCCCCTCCAGGTCGCTCTCGTCGCGGAGGTCGGAGATCCCCTCGAGGCGCCCGGACTTCACCCCCTCGGAGATGGCCTCGATCAGCGTCGTGAGGTTCACGTTGTAGGGGATGGAGGTGAAGACGATCCGCTCCCGGCCCCCCTTCATCTGCTCGGTGTGGGCCCTCGCCCGCATGACGACCCGCCCGCGGCCCGTGGCGTAGGCCTCGCGGATCCCGGAGGTCCCGCAGATGAAGCCGCCCGTGGGGAAGTCGGGGCCGGGGATCTTCTTCATCAGGGCCTCGAGGGAGATCCCGGGGTCCTCGACCACGGCGATCACCCCGTCGCACACCTCGCGGAGGTTGTGGGGCGGGACGTTGCACGCCATGCCGACGGCGATCCCGCTGGCCCCGTTCACGAGGAGGTTCGGGACGCGGGCCGGGAGGACCGTGGGCTCGTCGCGCGTGTCGTCGTAGTTGCGGACGAGGTCCACCGTGTCCTTGTCGAGGTCCTCCAGCATCTCCATGGCCACGCCCGTGAGGCGCGCCTCGGTGTAGCGCATGGCCGCGGGCGGGGAGCCGTCGATGGCCCCGAAGTTCCCCTGGCCGTCCACGAGCCGGGCCCGCATGACGAAGTCCTGGGCCATGCGGACGAGCGTGGGGTAGACGACCGACTCGCCGTGCGGGTGGTAGTTGCCCGAGGTGTCGCCCGCGATCTTGGCGCACTTGCGGAACTTGGAGCGCGGGCCGAGGCCCAGGTCGTTCATCGCGACGAGGATCCGCCGCTGCGAGGGCTTGAGGCCGTCCCGCACGTCGGGGAGGGCGCGCGAGACGATGACGCTCATGGCGTACTTGAGGTACGACTCCCGCATCTCCTCCTCGATGAGGAGGCCGCGGATGTTCTCGGCGGTTCCCTGCGGGGTCATGACCCGGGCCACGCTCCATAAGTATCTGATACTAAATAACTTGAGTCTGACACGCGAGGCCACCGCGAGTCAAGGAATTCCCCCCGTCCGGGGCCCGATTCGGGGGCCCGGGACCGCCCGGAATCGCCCTCCGCAACCCCCTGTTCGCGTGCGGGTTGCGGCACCCCCGCGCGCCCCCCCCGGAAGGAATCGCGGAGGACGGGGCCCGTCTGCGACCATGAATCCGCGTCCCGGCCGTCTCGCGTCGGGCCCCGAACGGTGCGGGCCCGGGGCCGGGTATCCCGGAGGCCCCCATGATCGCTTCCCTCGTCCTCGCCTGCACTGCCGTCGCCGCCGAGGGCCCGGCCGCCCCGCCCGCCCCGCCCCCCGCGCCCGCCGCGTCCGCGGTGGAGATGAAGAGCCACGCGGGCCCGATCGAGAAGGTCCTCGCCGAGGCGAAGGCCGCGAACCGGATCGTGATGATCGACTTCTTCTCGGACAACCCGGCCTGCAAGTTCATGAAGACGAAGGTGTACACCGACCCGGCCGTGGCCGCCTTCGCCGACGCGAACCTCGTGTTCTTCGCCGTGGACGCCGAGAAGGGCGACGGGGTGGGACTGGCGAAGAAGTACGAGGTCATCATGCCCCACCCGCAGTTCGTGTTCCTCGGGCCCGACGGCGCCGAGATCGACAGGGTCCTCGGGCCGCGGTCCAAGGAGGACTTCCTCGGGGCCCTCAAGGACGTGAAGGCGGGGAACACCTTCGCCGCCTACAAGGCGAGGCTCGACAAGGACCCGGCGGACGCCGAGGCCCACGCCGTCTACGGCCGCAAGCTCCTCGAGCGGGAACGGGCCGAGGACGGCGCCGAGCACCTCCGCAAGGCCGTCGAGCTCGACCCCAAGGACGGGAAGCCCTCGACGATCGAGGCCCGGCTCCACCTGTCCTTCCTCCAGGCCAACGCGGACCAGTCCCTGCTCCCCATCCAGGAGTTCGCGGAGAAGTACGCGGCGAGTCCCCAGGCCGTCACGGCCCACCGGGTCCTCGCGCAGAACCTCGAGAGGATCGGCGACACGGACGGAGCGCTGAAGTCCCTGGAGTTCCTCCACAGGAAGGGGGCGCTCGACCCGACCGGCAGGAACCAGTACGCGTGGACGCTGGCCATCAACGACAGGGACCTCGAGAAGGCCCTCGGGCTCATCGACGCGGCGCTCAAGGAGATGCCCGACGAGGCGGCCTTCCTCGACACGCGGGCCGAGTGCCTCTCGCGCCTGGGGCGCCACGACGAGGCCGTGGCCGCGCAGAAGAAGGCGGTCGAGAAGGTGAAGGACGACTCGGAGAAGGCCCAGTACCGGGAGCGGCTCGACGCCTTCGAGAAGGCGCGCGACGCGGCGAAGGCGAAGAAGGCCGCGGAGGGCGCGGGCGGCGACGGCGCGAAGTAGCGCGGCGGCGATCGTCGCGGGGGGTGGGCCACCGAGGCCCGCCCCCCGTTCGATTCACCTCGCGAGCGCGGCCCGGAGCGCCCGGCCGGGCCAGCCGGCCTCGGCCGCGGCCCGGGCGGCCGCACCGTG
>CAZKTF010000097.1:0-12696 GCA_964555565.1 uncultured Planctomycetota bacterium
CGCGCGGAGTGGCCCCCGGGGCCGCGCGCCTTCCCCACGTCGTGGAGGAGGAGCGCGAGCCTCGGGACGGCGAGGCGCGGGACCCGGGCCGCCTCCGCGGCCAGCCGCTCCCCGGCCGGGCCCTCCCCGGCCAGCGCGCGGTCCAGGGCCTCGAGCGCGCGCAGCGTGTGCTCGTCCACGGTGAAGGCGTGCGTGGGCTCCACCTGCGGGAAGGCCACGGTCTCGCCGAACTCCGGGAGGAGGATCTCGAGGAGGTCCCGATCGTGGAGCGCCCGGAGGACCGGGGCCACGGGCCCCCGGGAATCGAGCAGCGCCAGCAGCTCCCCCGGACTCCCCGGAAGCCGGGGACCGGGAAGTCGGGGACTGTCCCCTAGCCGGGGACTGTCCCCGACGCCCGCCCCTGCCCGGGGACAGTCCCCGACGCCCGCGAGGGCGCCGTCGCAGGCGCGGGCGACGCGGCGGGCCGCGAGGAACCAGGGCCTCACGGCGAGGAGGTGGCGGCGGACCGGGTCCCCCTCCTCCGGGGAACCGAGGCGCCCGGCGAGGTCGCGCTGCGCCACGAGGTCCATGAGGTCCTGCCGGCGCCCGGAGAGGAGATGGAGCTCCACCCGGAAGCGGAGCAGGGTGTCGTAGTCCCCCTCCAGGGCCGCGGCCTCCGGCGGGGGGAGCCCGGGCAGCAGGCCGGTCGCGGGGTCGGCGCCGCCCGCGAGGAGGAGCCAGCGGATCGCGTGGAGGTCCCGGAGCCCCCCGGGACCCTCCTTGAGGTCGGGTTGGAGGAGGAGCGGCGTCCCGCCCCGCGCCGCCCGGCGGGCGCGGGCCTCGGCCGCCTTCTCGCCGCGGAGCCATTCCCCCCTCGCCCGGAGGAAGGGCCCCAGGCACTCCTCCTCGAAGGCCCCCGCGGCCGCGGGGTCCCCGGCCACGCGGCGCCGATCGAGGAAGGAGGAGGCGAGCGTGTGGTCGCGCTCCATCGCCTCCCGCGCCCCGCGCGGGGTGCGGACCGTCAGGCTGGGCTCGACCCCGGCGTCCCAGAGCGCGCGGGCGAGGGCCGCCGCGGCCTCCTTCACGGCGGCCGTGCGCCGCGGGGCCACCACGAGGAGGTCCACGTCGGAGAACGGGCAGAGGTCCCCGCGCCCGTAGCCCCCCACCGCCAGCACCGCGAACCCCCGGCCCGCCCCCGCCGCGCGGAGGTGCGCGGCAACGAGCGCGTCGAGGAGCGCGGCCAGCCCGCGGGCCGTGGCGAGCCCCCCCGCGGCGCGGCGTTCGGCGAGGACCGTCTCCCGCGCCTCCCCCAGGGCCTCGCGGAGCGCGGCCCCGCCCCGCCGGGCGGCGGCGTCGAACAGCAGCGCGGGCGCGGTGGACGCAGCCACGGCCGCGGTTGTACCGCGCCGCACCGCCCGGAATCGAACGGCACCGGGGTCCCCCTGCAACGACCCCGCTTCCACCGCCGTTGTAGGGGCGACCCTTGGGTCGCCCGCCGTTCCCCCGTCCCCCCGGCGCGTTCGACCCTTGGGTCGCCCGCCGTTTGAACGGCGGGCCGGGGGACCCCGGGGACTTCGAGGCCCGCCAGTGGCGGGCCGAGCCTGGGGAGCCCGGCCCCGTACCCACCGAAGACACACGGCGGGCGGGGCAAGCCCCGCCCCTACTAGACGTCGAAGTACAGCGCGAACTCGTAGGGGTGGGGCCGCAGCCGCATGGGATCGACCTCGTGGCTGCGCTTGTAGTGGATCCAGGTGAGGAGCACGTCCTCGTCGAAGACGTCCCCCTTGAGGAGGAAGGCGTGGTCCTTCTCGAGGTTCAGGAGGGCCTGATCGAGGCTCCCCGGGGCGCTCGGCACCTTCTTCAGCTCCTCGGGCGGCAGGTCGTAGATGTCCTTGTCGAGCGGCTGCCCCGGGTCGATCCGGTTCTGGATGCCGTCGAGCGCCGCCATCATGATGGCGGAGAAGGCGAGGTACGGGTTGCTGGAGGGGTCGGGGAACCGGATCTCCACGCGCTTCGCCTTCGGCGAGGAGGAGATCATGGGGATGCGGATGGAGGCGCTGCGGTTGCGGCTGGAGTAGGCCAGGTTCACCGGGGCCTCGTAGCCCGGCACCAGGCGCTTGTAGGAGTTGGTCGTCGGGTTCGTGATGGCCGCCAGCGCCGGGGCGTGCTTGAGGATGCCGCCGATGGCGTTCATGGCCATCTCGCTCATCCCGCCGTACCCGTCCCCGGCGAAGAGCGGCCGGCCCCCCGTCCAGAGCGAGAAGTGGCAGTGCATCCCCGTGCCGTTATCGCCGAAGAGCGGCTTCGGCATGAAGGTCACGGTCTTTCCGTGGCGGCGCGCGACGTTCTTGAGGATGTACTTGTACATCATCACCTTGTCGGCCATGCGCGTGAGGGCGTCGAAGCGCATGTCGATCTCGCACTGCCCGCCCGTGGCGACCTCGTGGTGCTGGGCCTCGACCGGGATGCCGGCCTCGATGAGGGCGAGCATCATCTCGCTGCGGAGGTCCTGGAGCTTGTCCGTCGGCGGGACGGGGAAGTAGCCCTCCTTGTGGCGGATCTTGTAGCCGAGGTTCGGGTGCTCCTCGCGGCCGGTGTTCCAGGCCCCCTCGTCGGAGTCGATGAAGTAGTAGCCGCAGTGGGCGTTCTGGTCGTACCGGACGTCGTCGAAGACGAAGAACTCGCACTCGGGGCCGAAGAAGGCGGTGTCGGCGATCCCCGTCGAGCGGAGGTACGCCTCGGCCCGGCGGGCGACGTTGCGCGGGTCGCGCCCGTACTCCTCGTGGGTGACCGGGTCCTTCACGTTGCAGATGAGGACCATCGTCGGGTGGGCCATGAAGGGGTCGAGGAAGGCCGTGTCGGCCGCGGGCACGACGAGCATGTCCGACTCGTGGATGCTCTTCCACGCGCGGATGCTCGAGCCGTCGAACCCGAACCCCTCCTCGAAGGAGCGTTCGGTCAGCTCCTGCTGGGGGACCGAGAAGTGCTGCCAGGTCCCCACGAAGTCCGTGAACCGGAGGTCGATCACCCGGATCCCCCTGTCGCGCACCATGTCGAGGACCTGTCGCGGGGTGAGCCTCGTCGCCGTCTTCGGCTCCGCGAGCGTCGTACCCGGCTTCGCCGCGGACGTCGTACCCGGCCTCGCCGCCGTCGCGGACGCTCCCGGCCCCCTGACCGCCGCCTTCGTGGACATCGGTCTCCTCCCTCCCTTCGGTTTTCCCACGACCCCGGGTCCCTAGATCGCTTCCTGGCCGCGTTCGCCCGTGCGCACGCGGATGACGTCGCGCAGCGGGTGCACGTAGATCCGACCGCCGCCCCCGTCCTGCTTCCTCGATTCCTGTTCGGATCCCTTCGGGCCCCGTTCGGATCCCTTCGGGCCCCCTCCGGGGCCCCGGGACCCGACCCCCGGAGAGGACCCCCCGCAGGCGGCGAGGATCGCTTCCACCGTCGGCTTCACGAAGGCCTCGTTCACGGCGATCTCGAGTCGGACGCGGGCCCGGGGCTCGAAGGGGACGCCGCCGCGGGGGGCCGCCCGCTCGAGCCCGGTGACGTCGGAGACCGTGAGCCGGAAGACCTCGACGCGGCTCAGCGCGTCCTTGACGTCGCCCAGGCGCTCGGGAGCGACGATGGCCTCGATCATCTTCATGGCCGCCCCCATCTTCGGGGCTGCCGCGGGGGTGCCCGCGCCACCGTGTGCGCCACTGTCATGGAGCGAAGCCCGTCACGACGCCTCCCCGGAACACCGGGGCATTCTACGAGGGGCCCCGACAGAATTCAGAGGGTGCCGCGGCGGGCTGTGGAGAACTCGGAGCCCCGATCGCGATGCCCCGCGGCCTCGGCATCAAGATAGGGGCTCCTGGGCTACAATCCGCGCCCGATGGCCCACGACGCCTCCGCGGCGCAGCCCGGCGCCGGGGCCGAGCCTCCCGGGGGCGCCGCCGCGCGCAGGGTCCCCCGGCGCCGCCGCCCCCCGCGGCTCGGACGCGGGAAGATCACCGTCCCCCCGGGGGACGCCGATCGGCTCGCCTACCGCGAGCGGCTCCTCGCCGTGTCCCGCGCGCTCGTCCTCGCCCAGAGGGAGATCCGGATCCTCCGGGCCCTCCACTGGCCGGACTCCGTGGCCGATCGCTTCTTCGAGAAGGGGGCGCGGGAGCTCCCCACCCCGCCCCTCGTGCCGCTCGGCTTCGACCCGCGGGAGAAGGAGGCGCGGTTCCTCGAGATCGAGGCCCGCCTCGACCCGGGCGACCCCCTCCAGGAGGTCCTCCGCCAGACCGCGCTCCAGTACGTGGAAGTCGTGAAGATGCTGGAGGCGCGGGGGACAAAGGAGTTCCACGAGATCTCGGCGCGCCTCTACGGCCATCCGCTCGAGCCCTTCTCCGGGCAGAGCGTCACCAACCTGGACCTGGCGCGGCACTTCGACCAGATCCTGGACCCGCGCTCCTGCCGCGACCTGACGCCGCCCCCGCGCTACGACATCCCCGCGGAGGACGCGGCGCGGCTCCTCGAGAGGAGGTTCCGGCGCGCCTTCCCCGGGGTGAGGGTCCGGGTCGAGGTCGCCTCGAACCTCACCGCCGACGCGGCGGCCGGGGCCGACCGGATCCGGGTCAAGCGCGGCCGCCTCTTCGGGAAGGACACGCTGGACTACCTCGAGCAGCACGAGGGGTACGTGCACGTCGCCACGACGGTGAACGGGCGGGAGCAGCCCTGGCTCCCCATCCTCGGGAAGGCCTCGCCCCGCGCCACGCGCGTGAACGAGGGGCTCGCGGTCTTCGGGGAGTGGGCCTCGCACACGCTGACGGTGGCCCGGGTGCGGCGCCTCGTGGACCGGGTGCTGGCCATCCGCATGGCCGAGGAGGGGGCGGACTTCCTCCAGGTGTACCGGGCGTTCCTCGACCGCGGGGAGCCGCCGCCGGCGGCCTTCGACATCTCGCGGCGCGTGTTCCGCGGGGGGGACGTCCGGGGCGGGGCGCCTTTCACGAAGGACTCCTCGTACCTCGGGGACTTCCTCAGGATCTTCAACTTCGCCCGCGTGGCCCTCAAGCGCCGCTGCCTCGGACTCCTCGACCTGCTCTTCGTCGGGAAGGTCACGGTCCAGGACCTGCCCGTCCTGAGCGAGAGGCTCCGGACCGGGGAGGTGGCGCCGCCGCGGTTCCTCCCGGCCTGGTGCGCGGACAAGAACTGGCTCGCGAGCCACATGGCCCTCTCCTCGTTCCTGAACCTCATCGAGCTGGCCAGGACCGAGGAGTTCTACGAGGACGTCTTCTCCCGCTGCCTCGCGGCGGGGGGCCCCGTGTCGGTCTCGCTCGCCTCCGCGCGCCCGAGAGGGGCGGGCAAGTCCTGAGGGACTCCCCACGGGGCGACGGCCTCTCGCCGGAAGGACCCGGGAAGGCCTGAGTTACTTGCTGAGGGACGTCCCCTCCCTGTCGCGGTAGACCTTGTGGCAGGCGGCGCAGGAAGCGGCGACGCGGTCGTGGGCGGCGGCGGAGGACGCCGCGTCCCCGGCGCGGAGCGCCGCCTCGAGGTCCCAGGACGCCTTCTCCGCGTCCGAGAGGAACTTCCGGAACTCCTCGGGGCGCCCGGCCACGTCCTTCAGGCGGGCGATCTCGCGGAAGCGCTCGGCCAGGATCCGGGCCTCGTGCGCGGGCTGGACGTCGGGGTGGGAGGCGGGGGTCGCCCAGCCGGCCCCGCGCACGGCGACCATCCTCGTCCAGGTGCCGTCGGTCTCGACCATGGACTGGACCAGGTCGGGCGTGGGGGCCACGGGCGGGAGATCCTCCGGACGCACCCGCGCGAGCTCCTCCGCCGTCGGGGGGCGGAACCCCCTCACCGCCTCGTAGAGGCCGGCGTACCGCGGGTCGGTCCCGGCCCGCCGCAGGTCCTCCACCGCCTCCTCCCCGGGGATGCCGTCCCGGGCCATGAGGGCGACCGCGCAGGCCGCCGGGCCGCGGTGCTTCCCGTAGTGGCAGTGGACGAGGAGGCCCTCGCCCTTCTCCTTCGCCTGGAGCGCGACCTTCGCGATCCGCATCTCCTGCTCCCGCGGGATCCCGGAGTACCCGATCGGGACGTGCACGTAGCGCATCCCCCACTCCGCCGCCGACTCCACGTCCGGCCGGGCCCCGTCCACGCTGAGGATGGTCGTCACCCCGAGCTTCGCCAGCATCGCGAAGGCCTCGTCCCCCTCGGGCGAGGAGGAGCGGTAGAGCCCGGGGGCCACCTCGGACAGGTTGCGCAGGCCGGGGAAGTCCCCGCGGACCGGGTGGGCGGGGAGGCCGTCGGCGGACCACGGGGACGCCTTCGGCGCGGCCGCGGTCCCCTTCGCCGCGCCCGCGGGAGCGGTACCCGGGGGGCCCGCGGGGACCGCGCCCTGAGGGGAGGAGCAGGCGAAGACCGCGAGCGCCAGCGAGGCGGCGAGGCCGGCCACGACGTGTCGCATGGGTGACTCCGGGTGGTTCCGGGTTCCCCCCTGCGCAACACGCGTACCGGCCGCGACTTCCGCGCCGTGCGGGGCAACCGTATCGCGGGGGATACACCCCTTCTCCGCCAGAAACGGGGAGGTCACCGCGGGACAGGAGCGAACCCCATCTTCCGGTACTCCCGCACGTCCAGGAAGTCGGGGGGGGAGTCGGAGCGGGAGGCCTCCTGCACCCGCTTCGCCCCGGCGGCGAAGGCCTCCTCCGCGGGCGAGCGTCCGCAGAGCGTCGTCTCCAGGGCCAGGATCGCGGGGTCGTCCTCCCAGGCCCGCACCCCCACCAGGGCGTGGTTCTTGAGCAGGATGATGACGGGGCGCATCCCCGTGGCCTCCAGCGCCGCCGCGAACACGAGCACGCTCTCGATACAGTTCCCCGAGCGGTCCTTCAGGACCTCGCCCGGGTACTTGATCCGCTGGGCCCGGGCGTCCATGGAGACCGGGGCGTTCACGTAGGAGTACCCGGGGGCGGCGAGCGCGTCGTAGATCGCCGCGACCTGGCGGCGGACGGTCTCCGCGCGGGAGAGCCCGCCGACGTCCTGGTACCCGACCATCGCCTTGAAGGAGGACCTCTCCGCGGCCTGCTTGAGGAGGGCGTCCACGCGCCGCTCCCGGTCGTGGGGGGTCACGAAGGCCAGGATGCAGGGGGCCCAGGAGCGCCCGTGCGCGTCGCGCCAGAAGAAGTCGTTGCGGCCGAGCAGCGTGACCCGATCGGTGCCCTCGTAGAGGACCTTCTCGCGCCCGAGGAGCGTCTTCTGGCCCGGGTCGGTGATCCTGAGGCGCAGCGCCGCCGGGCGCTGCTCCTGGAGGTCGTAGATCGCGTCGGAGAACACGGGGGAGAGCGAGACGAAGGAGGTCTGCCCCGCCGCGACCGTGACCGTGCGCGCCGCGGGCTGGCTGAAGTCCGGGAGGTCCAGGCTCACGCGCACCGTGGCCGCGTCCTTCCCCTTCGAGTTGTTGAGGATGAGGAGGAGCAGCTCCGGCGTCTTCCCCTTGCGCCCCGCGAACTCGTAGTCCTTCCCGAGGAGGTGGCAGACGTAGGACGGGAGCTTCCCGCCCTCGAAGAGGTAGTACTGGCGGTGGACCTCCAGGCCCGAGGGGCCGGTCCAGATCCGCACCGTGTCCACCGCGGACCGGAACTCCGGGGAGGGGAGCGCGTCGCCGGAGCCCGCCGGGACGACCGGCGCGGGGGGCGGCGCCTCCCCGCGGCGCCCGGCGGCGGGCTCCCCGACGCGGAAGGAGAGGACGAGGCGCTCCATCTCCGCGAGGTCCGCGGGCTTGACGGAGGCGGCGGGGGCCTCGGCCAGCGCCAGGTGCAGGCGGCCCCCGGCGGCGGCCAGGGCCGCGCGCCCCACCCGCGTGGCGCCGTCCCCCTTCGCCGGCGCCACCTCGAACTCCACCAGCACGCCGCGGGAGGCCCCGAAGGTCTCGGCCCGGGCGATCCCGGGAAGCAGCCGTTCCCCCTTCTCCTCGTAGCGGCCCGCGATGAGGTAGGCCGCCGTGCGCGCCGCCTCGCGGGGGTTCTCGGCGGGGTCCACGGGCGCGTTGCCGAACACCACCAGCCACGCCGTGCAGTCCCCGCGCACGAGCCGCACCGCGGCGCGTCCGAGCTTCCCGCCGACGGGTTCCTTCGGGGAGGTGGTCACGTCCCAGGCCTCGCCGGGGTCGATCGCGATCCCGTACTCCTCGTCGCGGTAGGTCCCGGCGGCCGCCGGGCCCGGCGCCAGCAGCCCCGCCCCGAGCGCCGCGGCGAGAACGAGCGCCGCGGCCCTTCTCCCCCGCATGGGGCGGATGGTACCCGCGTGCCGCGCGGCGCCCGCCGTTCCGTTGCCGGTCCTTGCTCAGGGCCCAGGGCTCATGGCCCAGGGCTCATGGCCCAGGGCCGCATTTCTCAGTCGATGTCCTTCGGCATCCAGTCCTTCGAGGCCTCCACCGGCTTCCCGTCGGCCTCGGCGTAGGGGGCCAGGAAGTAGTTGAGCGGCTCGCCCGCCTGGGCGGGCTCGAGGACCAGGTCGCGCCCCGCGGAGAGGGTCACCCGGTTGCACGTGTGGGAGCCGAAGAAGTAGTCCATCCGCGCGGGGTTCCGGTCCGCCTCGGAGATGTCCACGGGCACCCAGGTCTTCCCGGGGACGCGGAAGTAGGCCCAGCAGTGGTATCCGCCCAGGTTCTCCATCTTCGCCCCCTTGTCGTAGGGGAGGTAGAGGCCGATCTCGAAGTAGCACGGGATCTTCTCGGCGCGGCAGAGGGAGATGAACAGGGCGTGGAAGTCGGTGCAGTTCCCCTTCCCGACGTCGCAGGCGTAGGCGGTGTCGCCGCGGCCCCACCCCTTGCCCGACTTGTCGTAGGTCATCTTCTGGGAGACGAAGTCGTAGATCGCCCGCGCCTTCTCGAGCGTGGTCTTTCTCCCCGCCGTCACGTCGGCGGCCATCTTCCGGATCCGGTCGTCCACCACCCCGAGCCTGTCCGGCTGCACGAGCGCGGAGAGGTCCGCGGACTCCTTCCCGTCCGACCTCACCGCCTCCAGGTCGGTGACGGTCTCCCTGCGCGTGCAGGTGAAGGAGACGGTGGCCTCGAAGGGCCCCTTCGGGTCCTCGACCTCGAAGTAGGCGATCCGGTTCCCGAACATCTTCTCCGTGTGGAGGGTCGGCTTCACGGCGCCGTCGAACTTGAGGTCCACGATGGTCTGGAGCGCGCCGTCCTGGGGCACCGGGACCCAGACCCTGAGTTTCTTCGTCCCCTCGGGGACCTGCTTGACCTTCGCCACGTAGGAGACCGAGAAGGTCCGCGCGTCCCCCTTCTTCAGGAAGGCGGGGTCGGGCCGCAGCGCGGCGGCCGCCGGGGTGTCCTTCGCGCCGTCGGGCTTCGCGGCGGGGGCCGCGGCGCCCGCACCCCCCTCCATGCCCCGCGCGTCCGGGGACGGCAGGGCGGCCAGCGCGGCGGCGAGGGCCAGGAGGGCGCGGCCGGGGGTCTTCATGGTCATCAGGATCTCCTATGTCAGATAGTCATTGTTTCTATCACCCCCCGTCCCCCGTGGCAAGCATTCGGGGCCGGGGGGAAGGGCGGCCCATCCGGCGGTCCGTCCCCGGGCGCCTCCCCCCCGACGCGACGCGCATCCCCTGCTACGATGTCCTCGTCGCTGTTTCGAAACAGCGCCTTCGGCCCCCGAGGGAGACGGGGACCGGGCAGAAGTGGGGAACCCTCCGTGGTCACCTGGAGGCGGAGTCCGCAGATCCCTCCGGAGGCGGGCGGCCTCGTGGCCGGCCTCCGGGCGGCGCAAGGGGGAGACGAGGGGCCGCTCCGGGCATGGTTCAAGGTCGGATACCCGGCCCTCGTCGCGGCCATCGAACGCTGCGGCTGCGGCACGGAAGTGGCTGACGCCGTTGCCACGACAGCCGTTGACCGCGCGCTCCGGTTCGTGCGTGCGGGCGGGGAGGTCCGCGATGAGCTCCCGTGGCTCGCGCGCGGGATCAGGAACGCCTGGCACGACGACGGGCGTCGCGCGGACGCGGACGAGAGACGGAAGGACGGCCTCGCGGCAACCGCACCATGGTGGGTCGAGGATCCCGGGATGGAACGTGATGTGCGGGGGGGGGATCCGACGGAAAGGCTCGGACGGATCTGCGAGCTCATCCTGCTGCTCCCCTCCCCCTACCGCGAGGCCCTGTGCTGGCGGTACGTCGAGCGGCTCCCCGCCCCGGCAGTCCGCGCGATCCTCCGCGTGTGGCGGCACACCGGGGAGAGCGGGGCCCGCCACACCCTCCGCAGGGGCCGCGGTGGAGGCTGGGGACGTCCGCAAGTTGTCAATTAACTCCGCCCGCGACGGCCCGGTCCACCGCGACGGCCCGGCACCGCACCACCCCCGGCGTCTCGGACCTGGCGACACCGACCGGTTGGCGTGGGACCCCACGCAACTTGACAACTTGCGGACGTCCCCTGTCACTCTCGCCGGAATGGTGGTATTCGGCAGAGCCAGGCGCCACGGCATCCTGATCGCCTCCCTCCTCCGCCCCCGGGAGGACGGGGGGAATTACTACTTCGGCGGCCCCTCGATCAACTTGCCGGCCTTGTCGAAGGCGCCGAAGAAGGGCGAGCCGTCAGGGTTCAGGTCCAGAGTTGCGCGGATCTTCCCTTCGCCGTCCGCGAGCGCGAGCCCCGGTCGCCCGTCGGGGCCAGCGGACAAGGTCGCACGCTGCCTCCCCTCCTTGTCCTTGAGCGTGAGTGCCGGACATCCCTCTGGCGTCACAACCAGATGCGTGCGCGACCTCCCGTCCCTGTCACTCAGGGTCATGCCGGCTGTTCCGTCAGGCCAGACGGAGAAGATCGCCTGTGGCTTCCCGTTCTCAGCCAAGAGCGCGAGCCCCTGTGATCCGTCGGGGAGTTCGGCCAACTTCGTGCGCTGTCTCCCGTCCTTGTCACTGAGCAGGAGGCACGGTGCCCCATCGGGGCCTTCGCCCAGCACCACCCGCTTCTTCCCGGCCATATCGAACAGTTGGAGGCTCGGCGACCCATCCGATGCGAACACGGAGAGGATCGCTCGCGCCTTCCCCTCCTTGTCGAAGAGCCCCAGCCCCGCGGTCCCGTCGGGGAGTGTGCCGAACTTCCCCTGCAACTTCCCCTTGACGTCCACGACCTCGAACTGCTCGGCCCGGATCACCTTCGGGGCCGGGGCCGCCTGCCCCATCGCCACTACCGCGGCGCCGAGGACGAGGAGGACGCACCCCGCCCCCCTCAGGAGCCTGTTCTGCTTCTCTACTCTCTCCAGCCGCGCCGACAGTTCGTCGATGGTCATGGCCTGTTCCTCCCGGGGGCATCCCAGCCCTTGAAGGTGGATCATGCCACCTGAAGGGCAGATAGGGGACGTCCGCAAGTTGTCAACTCGCGTGGCCGCTCACGACCACCGGTCCGGGACGCATGAGGTCGGAGGGTCGAGTAGGCGCCGCGGGGCTTCGCGCGATTCCGATGGCATCACCGAGGACTGCGCGAGGGCGAGGAGAATCGCCCGGCGGCGCACTCCCGTTGCCCCCGCCACGGTGACCTGGGTCTCGCCGAGCCGTTCGACAGCCGGCCATGCCACGGCCTCCCGCGGGCGGCAGTCCACGTGAGCCCGTCGCTCCCGCCCCGGATCGAAGCCGTCGGCCCCATCAGGCGGCGGACCTCGGTGACCAGCACGCGGGGGGTCACCGTCACGAGCCGCTGCGAGCGGGCCTACTTGACAACTTGCGGACGTCCCCTGTCTCCCCGCTACACTCCGCCGGAGCATGGCGAAGGCCGCCTCCCCGCACGAGACGCCGGTGATGCAGCAGTACGCCCGCGCGAAGAGGGCGCACCCGGACTGCCTGGTGTTCTTCCGGCTGGGGGACTTCTACGAGCTGTTCTACGAGGACGCCGCGGAGGCCTCGCGGCTTCTGGGGCTCACGCTCACGGCGCGCACGAAGGACCCTCCCATCCCCATGGCCGGGGTCCCGGCGCGCGCCGTGGACGGCTACCTCCGCCGCCTGCTGCGCCTGGGGAAGCGGGTGGCGGTGTGCGAGCAGATGGAGGACCCGGCCACGGCGGAGGGCCTCGTGGACCGCGAGGTCGTGCGCGTGGTCACGCCGGGGACCCTCACCGACGACGCCATCCTCGAGGCGGGCGAGAACAACTACCTCGCCGCCGTGGCGCCGGGCCGCGGCGGGGTCGTCGGGCTCGCCTGGGCGGACCTCTCCACCGGGGAGTTCCTCGTGGAGGACCTCCCCGCGGCGCGGCTCTCCGACGCGCTGGCCCGGGTGGATCCGGCGGAGTGCCTCGTCCCCGACGCGGCGGCGCGCGGGGACGCCGAGGCGGCGGCCGCCTTCCGCCGCACCGTGCAGGAGGCGGTCCGGGGGGCGGTCACCCCGGTGCCGGACTGGGCCTTCGAGCCCGCCTCGGCGGGGCAGGCCCTGCGCGAGCACTTCGGGGTCGCGGACCTCGCGGGCTTCGGCGTGGAGGGGGACGGGCCCCGCATCGGGGCCGCGGGGGCGGTCCTCCAGTACCTCCGCGACACGCAGAAGACGGGCCTGGCGCATCTCCGGCGCCTCGCGCCGCACCGCGAGGAGGACCGGCTCGTCCTCGACCGCGTGACGCTCCGCTCCCTCGAGGTGGTCCAGAACCTCCGCGACGGGGGGCGCGAGGGCACGCTGCTGGCGGTCGTGGACCGCACGGTGACCCCGCTCGGGGCGCGGCGGCTCCGCTCCTGGCTCGTGGCCCCCCTCCGCGACCCCGGGGAGATCGGC
>CAZKTF010000098.1:0-12608 GCA_964555565.1 uncultured Planctomycetota bacterium
CCGGGGGCGGCGGCAGCAGCGGCGGCGGCGACTACGGCGGCGGCAGCGGCCCCGGGCCCGCCCCCGCGGGCGGGGGCGCGAGCGCCCCTGCCGCGCCCACAGGGACGGGCTCCAGCGGCGGCCCGGGCAAGGGCAAGGCCAACATGGCCGACGACAAGGACAAGATCTGGCCCTTCTACTTCCAGGGTGCCAAGGAGGAGTACGTCCGGACGGTCCTTCGCCGTCGCGCATCCACCCGGATCTCCCCGAAGAGGGCCTCGACGAGCGTCCTTTCCACGCTCCCCGAGGACCGGCGCGTCCGGACCGAGGTGGGCGAGGTCGATCGGCAGAAGGCCCGGGACCTCGCCATGGCCCGCGTGCGCGACCCGATCTCCCAGGTCCGGGACGCGGCGGTCATCGCCCTCGGGAAGAGCGGCTACAAGGACGCGGTCCCGCTGATCGAGCAGGCCGCGGCCTCCGACACCGACCCGCAGGTCCGGGAGGACGCGCTCCTGGCCCTGGGCCTCTCGGGCCAGAAGGACGTGGCCCTCGCCCCGCTGCTGCGGGCGCTGGAGTCCACAACGCACGACCGCCGGCGCGAGAACCGGGTGGCCTTCGCGGCCCTGGGCCTCGGGCTCCTCGGCGACGCCGAGGGCGCGGTCCCGAAGCTCCAGGAGCTCTACAAGCGCACCTGCTCCCACCCCGGCACCGCCGAGGAGGCCTCCTGCGCGGCCGTGGCGCTCGCCATGCTCGGGGACGCGACCGCCGTCCCGCTCTTCAAGAAGGTCGTCGAGTCGAAGGCCTACCCGGAGTCCGTGCGGGTCTACACGGTCCACGCCCTCGGGCGGCTCGGGGATGCGAAGGCGGCTTACCCCCTCCTCCAGGGTGCGCTCAAGGACAAGTCGCTGGACGTCCGCCGGGCCGCGGCGCTCGCGCTCGGGAACTACCCCGACGCCTGCCAGCTCCTCCTCAAGGAGGGGATCGACGACTCAGACGACTACACGAAGAACTTCGCCATCGCCTCCCTCGGGCGGATCGCGGTGGCGTCGGGCCCCGCGTCCGACGCCTACCGCCAGATCGCGTCGAAGCTCGCGGAGAAGGCCGAGAGCGAGGTCAAGGCCCGCACCCGTACCGCCTGCCAGCACAGCAACCTCGCGCTCGCCTGCATGGCCTGGGGCGACCTCGAGAAGCAGATCCTCAAGTCCATGGAGGAGAAGAACTTCCGGACGTTCAACGAGAACACGGCCTCGGCCATGGCCCTCTCCCTGGGCCTGCTCGGGAGCGACTCTCCCGAGGTCGCCAGGGAGCTGAAGAACCTCTCGGCGAACAAATCGCGGGGCCTCGACGTGCAGGCCTACGCCGCGCTCGGGCTCGCCATGTCGGGCAACCCGGGAGCCGCCGAGGAGCTGCGCAAGGTGTTCGCGGGGGACGAGGGCGCGCCCTCGGTCCAGATCGCCCGCGAGTCGGCCCTCGGGCTCGGCCTGGTGGGCGGACGGGAGGACGTGGACGTCCTGCTGAGCGTCGTCCGCGGGGAGCGCCTCGAGAAGCTCTCCGAGGCGGCCCGGCACTTCCTGGCGGGGACGGCGGCCATGGCGGTGGGGCTCATCCGCGACGCCGAGACGATCAAGAAGCTCCAGCCCCTGGTGGACTCCCGGAACTGGCAGGAGCGGGCCTTCGCGACGGTGATCCTCGGCTACATGATGGACAGCGCGCCGGAGCCGCGCCTGAGCCAGATCTTCCGCCACCACGACTACAGGATGCGGCTCGGCGTGGTGCGGTCGGTGCAGAGCATCCTCTAGGCGACAAGAACCCGACGAGAACCTGCTCGATTCCGGGACGGCAGCGCCGGCCCGGCAACTCCCTCGGGGCGACCTCCGACGCGTGCTATCGTGGCCCCCTCCTTGAGGAACTACACCCTCTTCCTGTCGCTGCGCTACCTCTGGTTCCACAAGGTGTCCACCGGCCTGGGCATGCTCGGGGTCACCGTGGGGGTGGCACTCGTCATCGTGGTCGTGGGTGTGATGGACGGGTTCCAGGTCCGCATCAAGAAGTCCCTCATCGGGAGCTCCTCCCCCCTCGTCGTGGAGGTCAACTACGACGCCGACGCCGACCGCCTCGTGGACGAGGTCCGGGCCCGCGTGCCCGGACTCAAGGGCGTCTCCCCGATCCTGGAGACCGCCACCCTGATCGCGGGCGAGCGCGGGAGGTCCGCGGATCCCCGACCCTGCATCGTCTTCGGGGTGGATGCGGCCCGCGAGGCCGGGGCGACCGACTTCCGCGGCTCCCTCAAGTTCCCGATCCGCTTCAGCGCCCAGGACGCCCTGGATCAGCCGGCCACCGAGACGGAGCCCTTCCTGCTCTCGAGGTCCCGCCGCGCCGTCGATCGGATGACCCGCCCGGAGAAGCAGGGGGTGATCCTCGGCCGGGAACTCGCGAGTGAGATGCGGGTCTGGCCCGGGGACCGGGTGCGCCTCTGGGCCCTCAAGGACCTGCCCGCGGGCTCGAACGGGGGCGCCGGGAAGCCCACCGTGGACTCGGAGCTGTTCTGGGTCACGGGCTGGTACGACTGCGGGGATACCGAGATCGAGAAGGCGCTCGTGGTCATGGACCGCAAGGACGCCCGCTCCTTCTTCCGGGGGTTCCCCTACGACGTGGCGAAGCTCCGCCTCGGCCTCGAGGACCCGGAGCGGGCCGACGAGGTGAAGAGGGCGGTGGAGGCTCACGCGGAGGAGATCGTGCGGGCCTCGAGGAAGAGCGACCGCGGGGGGAAGGAGCCGCTGCGCCCCAGGACCTGGATGGAGCTCCACAGCAACCTGCTCGCCGCGGTGGAGAACGAGCGGGGTCTCCTCCTCGTCATCACCTCCTTCACGTTCCTGGTGGTGGCGTTCCTCATCGGGTCCACCCAGTCCATGATGGTCGTGGAGAAGACCCGGGAGATCGGGGTCCTGCGCTCCCTGGGAGGCTCCGTGCCCGGGACCGCGGGGATCTTCCTCGGGAACGGCTTCTTCATCGGGACCCTCGGGGGCGCCGCCGGCTGGGGGGTGGGGATCCTCGTCACCTCGAACCTCCAGGCGATCGCCGACGGGATCCGCCGGTTCACCGGCCGCGACCTCTTCCCCCCGAACATCTACCGATTCCACGAGGTCCCCGTGTCCGTGGGCGGGGAGTTCGTGGCGATGATCCTCGCGGGGGCCGTGGCCTTCTCCCTCCTGGGCGCCCTCCTGCCGGCGCTCCGGGCCGCGTGGCTCCACCCCGTGGAGTCCCTCCACCATGAGTGAGCCCCTCTACCGGGCGGGGGGGATCCGGAAGACGTACCGGAGCGGGGCCGCGCGGATCGAGATCCTGCGCGCGCTCGACCTGGAGCTCCGGGGCGGGGAGATCGTGGCCGTGGTGGGGGCGAGCGGCGTGGGGAAGTCCACGCTCCTCCACATCCTCGGCCTGCTGGACGCGCCCGACGAGGGGACCCTCGCGCTGGAGGGGCGGGACCTGCGCGCGCTGGGGGGCGCGGCCCTGGACTCGGTCCGAAACCGCGCCATCGGCTTCGTCTTCCAGTTCTTCCACCTGGTCCCCGAGCTCAGCGCCGAGGAGAACGTCCTCCTCCCCGCCCGCATCGGGGCCGGCGTGTTCGGGTGGTTCCGGGTGGCGGGGGAGCGGCGGGAGCGCGCCCGGGCGCTCCTCGATCAGGTCGGGCTCTCCGGGCGGCGGGCCCACCGCCCCGCCCACCTCTCCGGCGGGGAGCGCCAGCGGGTGGCCATCGCGCGGGCGCTCATGAACGAGCCCCGGGTCCTCCTCTGCGACGAGCCCACCGGGAACCTCGACCCCGGCACGAGCCGCGGGCTCTGGGAGGTCCTCCGCGGACTGCGGGCGGAGGGGAGGGCGATCCTCCTGGTCACGCACAACGAGCAGCTGGCCGCCGACGCGGACCGCGTCCTGACGCTCCAGGACGGGCGGCTCCGGCCGCGGGAGAGCGCGGCGGCAAGGTAGAATGGCCCCCATGCGACGCGCGCTCGCGCTCCTGGCCCTCGCGGTCCCGTTGCTGGGCGGCTGCGCGACGCTTCCCCGCATGGTCCCGATGAACGCCTCCGGGATGCAGCCCGCCACGGACTACCTCGCGCGGGCGACCCGGGATCAGGTCCGCGACACGCGCGCCCGCCTGGAGGGCTTCCCGCACGACCTGGCCGCCCACCTGCGGGGCTCCTGGCGCGCCCTGATGGAGAAGAGGTAGACGCCGGTCCGGCTCCGGGCCCCGCCGGGGGGCCGGACTCCTTGACACCGCCTCCCCCCCGGGGCACCCTCTGCGGTTCCCGTCCCGAGGAGGCCCCGGATCCATGAAGAGCGACCTGGAGATCGCCCAGGCGGCGAAGCTCCGCCCCGTCCGCGACGTCGCGGCCTCGATCGGGCTCGGCGAGGACGACATCGAGTACTACGGGAAGTACAAGGCCAAGATCTCCCTCGACGTCCTCGGGCGGGCCGGGAAGAACTCCCGGGGGAAGATCGTCGTCGTCACCGGCATCACCCCGACCCCGCTGGGCGAGGGGAAGACCGTCACGACGATCGGCCTCAGCCAGGGCCTCGCGCGGATCGGGAAGAGGGTCATCACGACGCTCCGGCAGCCCTCCATGGGCCCGGTGTTCGGGATCAAGGGGGGTGCGGCCGGGGGCGGCCGCGCCCAGGTGGTCCCCATGGAGGACCTCAACCTCCACTTCACCGGGGACATCCACGCGGTGGGCGCGGCCCACAACCTCCTCGCCGCGATGATCGACAACCACATCCACCACGGCAACGGGCTGGGGGCCGCCCCGCACTCCGTCCTGTTCCCCCGGTGCGTGGACATCAGCGACCGGGCGCTCCGGAGCGTCCTCGTGGGGCTCGGGGGGAAGGAGAACGGCTTCCCGCGCGAGTCCGGCTACTGCATCACCGTCGCCTCCGAGGTCATGGCCATCCTCGCCCTGGCGACGGGCCTCCAGGACCTCCGGCGCCGCATGGGGCGGATCGTGTGGGGCTTCGACAGGACCGGGGAGCCGCTCACCGCGGAGGACCTCGGGGCCGCGGGTGCGATGGCGGTCCTCCTCAAGGACGCGCTGAAGCCCAACCTCATCCAGAACCTCGAGGGGGGGGCCTGCATCGTCCACACGGGGCCCTTCGCGAACATCGCCCACGGCAACAGCTCGGTGCTGGCGGACCAGGTCGCCGCCGGGCTGGCCGACTTCGTGATCACCGAGTCCGGCTTCGGCGCGGACAACGGGATGGTCAAGTTCATGGAGATCAAGTGCCGCCAGGCGGGACTGAGGCCCTCCTGCGTGGTCATCACCTGCTCCATCCGGGCCCTGAAGATGCACGGGGGCGCCGGGAAGGTCGTCGCCGGGAAGCCCCTCCCGGAGGCGCTCACCCGGGAGGACCCGGGGGCGCTCCGCAAGGGCTCCGCGAACCTGGCCCACTGCATCAGGATCGCGAGGTACTACGGGGTCCCCGTGGTCGTGACCATCAACCGGTTCGCGCACGACACGGACGCGGAGGTGGCGCTCCTGCGCGAACTCGCGCTGGAGGGGGGGGCGGACGCCTGCGAGCCCATCGATGCCTTCGGGATGGGCGGGGCCGGGTGCACCGCGGCCGCCGAGGCCGTGGTGAAGGCGTGCGGGATGCCCTCGAAGTTCCGGTTCCTCACCGAGGACGCGATGACCATCGAGGAGAAGATCGAAACCCTGGCCGTGAAGGTCTACAACGCCGACGGGGTCTCCTACGAGGCCGCGGCGAAGGAGAAGCTCAGGCTCTTCACGAAGCTCGGGTGGGCGACGCTCCCCATCTGCATGGCGAAGACCCACCTCTCGCTCTCCCACGACCCGGCGCTTAAGAACGTCCCGAAGGGCTACACCTTCCCGATCCGGGACATCCGGGCGTCGGTGGGGGCGGGGTTCCTCTACCCGATGGCCGGGACCTTCCCGATCATGCCGGGCCTCCCGTCCCACCCGGCCGCCATGGACATCGACCTCGACCCGGAGACCGGGCGGACGAAGGGGCTGTTCTAGTGGCCGCCCTCGTCATCGACGGGAAGGCCATCGCCGCGGAGATCCGCGCCGAGCTGGCCGCGGAGACCGCCGAGCTCACCCGGCGCCACGGGATCGTGCCCGGCCTCGCGACCATCCTGGTGGGGGACAACGAGGCCTCGAAGAGCTACGTCACGGCGAAGGGGAAGGCCGCGAAGGAGATGGGCTTCCACTCGGTGCAGGAGACGGTGCCGGCGGACATCCTCGAGGTCGATCTCCTGGGGCTCGTGGAGAAGTACAACCACGACCCCGCGATCCACGGGATCCTGGTCCAGTTGCCGCTCCCGAAGCACGTGAGCGAGGAGAAAGTGATCTTCGCGCTGCGGCCCGACAAGGACGTGGACGCCTTCCACCCCGTGAACGTCGGCAGGCTGGTGTTCGGCAACCCCGACTTCCTCCCCTGCACCCCCGCGGGGATCCAGGAGCTGCTGGTGCGCAGCGGGACGAAGGTCGAGGGCGCCGAGGTGGTCATCGTCGGACGCTCCAACATCGTCGGAAAGCCCATCGCGATCATGCTCCTCCAGAAGGCGAGGGGGGCGAACGCCACGGTGACCGTCTGCCACACGGCCAGCCGGGGCACGGCGGCCCACACCCGGAGGGCCGACATCCTCATCGTGGCGGCCGGCCGGCCGAACTCGGTGACCGCCGACATGGTGAAGCCCGGGGCGACGGTGATCGACGTCGGCGTGAACCGGGTGGGGACGAGCCCCACGGGGAAGGCGATCCTCCGCGGGGACGTGGACTTCGAGGCGGTGAAGGAGACGGCGGGGGCCATCACCCGGGTCCCGGGCGGCGTGGGTCCCATGACGATCACGATGCTGATGCGCAACACGCTCCGGGCCGCGAAGCTCCGCCTGAAGAGATAACGCGGCCCGGGGCTCCGGTGCGGGCGGGGAGGTCCGGGGATGGCGCGGTGCGCGTCCTGCGCGGTCGAGTTCGTGGACGACGCCGCCTTCTGCCCCTCCTGGGCGCGCGGGAGTGGTGGAGCCGAAGGGAGTTGAACCCTCGACCTCCTGAATGCCATTCAGGCGCTCTCCCAACTGAGCTACGGCCCCACCGGTGCGGCGTCGGGGAGAGACCCGCATCGTAGGTCCGTGGCGGAGGTGTCCGGAGGAATTCCGGCCTCCGGCGGGAGGCCTGTACAGTCTCCCGGATCATGGCCTACGACTTCGCCACCGTCGAGCGGAAGTGGCAGGAGCGCTGGCGGGAGCGCGGGGACGACCTCGCCCCCGCGCGCCCGAAGAGGAAGTACTACGCCCTCGAGATGTTCGCCTACCCCTCGGGCGACATCCACATGGGCCACTTCCGGAACTACTCGGTGGGGGACGTGGTGGCGCGGACGCGCCGGATGCAGGGGTTCGACGTCCTGCACCCGTTCGGCTGGGACGCCTTCGGGCTCCCCGCGGAGGAGGCGGCGATCAAGCGGGGGGTCCACCCCCGCGACTGGACCATGGAGAACATCGAGGTCTCCCGGGCGACGCTCCAGCGGTGCGGGATCTCCTACGACTGGGACCGCGAGGTCGTCACCTGCCGGCCGGACTACTACCGCTGGAACCAGTGGCTGTTCCTCCTGCTCCACCGGCGCGGCCTCGCCTACCGGAAGACGGCGCTCGTCAACTGGTGCCCGCAGTGCAAGACCGTCCTCGCCAACGAGCAGGCCGAGGGGGGCACCTGCTGGAAGTGCGAGTCCGAGGTCGGCAAGCGGGAGCTGGAGCAGTGGTTCATCCGGATCACCGCCTACGCGGACAGGCTGCTGGCCGGCCTCGACCGGCTCCCGGAGTGGCCCGAGCCCGTCAAGGCGATCCAGCGCAACTGGATCGGCCGCTCCGAGGGGACGAGCGTCCGGTTCCGCGCGGCCGGCGTGAAGCACGACTTCAAGGTCTTCACGACGCGGCCCGACACGCTCTACGGCGTCACCTTCCTCGCCATCGCCCCCGAGCACCCCTGGGCGCGGATGCTGCCGGCGGGGACGGCGCGCGAGAAGGAGGTGGAGCGGTACATCGAGACCTCCCTCAAGCGCTCGGAGATCGAGCGGACCTCGACCGTGCGCGTGCAGGACGGCGTGGACACGGGGGCGGCGGCGGTCCACCCCCTCACGGGGGAGCGAGTCCCGATACTCGTCGCGGACTACGTGCTGGCCCACTACGGGACCGGCGTCGTGATGGGCGTCCCGGCCCACGACGAGCGGGACTTCGCCTTCGCCCGTCGCTACGGGCTCCCCCTGAGGGTCGTCATCCGTCCCCCGGGGACCGAGCGGGCCCCCCGCCCCGAGGAGCTCCGCGAGGCCTGGACCGGCCCCGGGACGATGGTGAACTCCGGGCCCTTCGACGGGCTCCCCGCGGACCGCGGCCGCGAGGCGGTCACGCAGCACCTCCGGGGGAAGGGGCTCGGCGGCCCGCAGGTCACCTTCCGCCTCCGCGACTGGCTCATCAGCCGCCAGCGCTACTGGGGGACTCCCATCCCCATGGTCCGCTGCGCCGCCTGCGGGGACGTGCCCGTGCCCGAGGGGGACCTCCCCGTCCTCCTGCCCGAGAAGGTGAAGGACTGGATCCCGAAGGGGCGCTCGCCGCTCGCGGACGTTCCGGAGTTCGTGAACACGAAGTGCCCGCAGTGCGGCGGCCCGGCGGAGCGGGACGCGGACACCATGGACACCTTCATGGATTCGTCCTGGTACCACCTCCGCTACGCCGACCCCAGGAACGACCGCGAGGTCTTCGGGCGCGAGGCCGTCGCGCGCTGGCTCCCCATCGACCTCTACATCGGGGGGGCGGAGCACGCGAGCGGGCACCTCCTCTACTTCCGCTTCCTCACGATGGTCCTCCACGACGAGGGGCTGCTCGCCTTCGAGGAGCCCGCGACGCGCCTGTTCAACCACGGCATGGTCAACGACGCCGCGGGGAAGAAGATGTCGAAGTCGAAGGGCAACCTCGTGACGCCCGGGGACATGATCGCCCGCTACGGGGTGGACGCCTCGCGGGTGGCGATGTGCTTCTTCGCCCCGACGGGCGACCCCATCGTCTGGAACGAGGAGGGGGTCCAGGGGGCCCAGCGCTTCCTCCGGCGCACCGAGGAGTTCGTCGCCCGGGTCGCCCCGCTCGTGAGGTCCGTGCCGGCGGGGACTCCCGTGCCCGCCGGCGGCGTGGACGCCGGAGCCCGCGACGTCCGCCGCCTCTGCTACGAGGCCCTCCGAAACATGACGCAGGCGGTCGAGGGCGACCTCGCGTTCAACACGGTCGTGTCCGACCTGATGAAGGCGTTGAACGGCCTCACGCAGGCCCCGGCCGTCGGGGACACGCCGGGGAACCGCGCGGCGCTCGCCGACGCGGTGCGGGTCTTCGTCGGCGTCCTCGCGCCCATGGCGCCCCACCTCGGCGAGGAGCTCTATGGGAGCCTCGGGGGTCGGGACACGGTGTTCCGGGGGCCCTGGCCGGAGCTCGATCCGGCGGCGCTCGCGCAGGACGAGGTCGAGATCCCCGTCCAGGTGAACGGGAAGGTCCGCGGGCGCGTGCGGGTGGCCGTCGGCGCCGACGAGGCCGCCCACCGGGCGCGCGCGGAGGCCTCCCTCGCGGTCCGCCCGCACCTCGCGGGGAGGACGGTCGTGAAGGTGGTCGTCGTCCCCGGCCGCCTCGTCAACTTCGTGGTGCGCTGACCGCCCGCCGGAGGAGCCCATGGCCCAGGAGAGCCCCATCACCCCCCGCGCGAAGGACTTCGCCGCGTGGTACGGGGACGTCGTCGCCGCGGCGGAGCTGGCCGACTACGCCCCGGTGAAGGGCTGCATGGTGATCCGCCCCGGCGGCTACGGAGTCTGGGAGAACATCCAGCGCGAGCTCGACCGCCGGATCAAGGACACGGGGCACGAGAACGCCTACTTCCCCCTCCTCATCCCCCAGTCCTTTCTCGAGAAGGAGGCGGAGCACGTGAAGGGCTTCGCCCCGGAGTGCGCCGTCGTCACGCACGGCGGCGGGAAGGCGCTCGAGGAGCCGCTCTACATCCGGCCCACGAGCGAGGCCATGATCTGCACGATGTACGGGAAGTGGGTCTCCTCCTGGCGGGACCTCCCGATCCTCGTGAACCAGTGGGCGAACGTCGTGCGCTGGGAGATGCGCACGCGGCTCTTCCTCCGCACGCTCGAGTTCCTCTGGCAGGAGGGGCACACCGCCCACGAGACCCACGCGGAGGCCGCCGTCGAGGCGCGGAAGATGCTCGACGTCTACGCCGACCTGGCCGAGAACGTCCTCGCCGTGCCCGTGCTCACGGGCCGCAAGACCGACGCCGAGCGCTTCGCGGGGGCGGACGTGACCTACTGCATCGAGGCCATGATGCAGAACGGCTGGGCGCTCCAGTCGGGCACGAGCCACGACCTCGGCCAGACCTTCGCGAAGGCCTACGGGATCCAGTTCCAGGGGCGGGACGGGACCAACCAGCACGCCTGGTCCACCTCCTGGGGGGTGTCCACGCGGCTCATCGGGGCCGTGATCATGGTCCACGGGGACGACTCCGGGGTGGTCCTCCCGCCGAAGGTGGCCGGCACGCAGGTCGTCCTCCTCCCCATCCCCGGGAAGACCGACGCCGACAACGCCGCCGTGAAGACGGGTCTCGACCGGATGGCCGCGGAGCTGAAGGCCGCCGGGATCCGCTTGAAGGTGGACACGCGGGACAACCTCCGCCCCGGCGCCAAGCACTACGAGTGGGAGCGGAGGGGGGTCCCCGTGCGGGTGGAGTTCGGGCCCCGCGACGCGGCCCAGGGGACCTGCGTCCTCGTCCGGCGGGACGAGAAGACGAAGGCCCCGGCCCGACTCGAGGGCCTCGCCCGGACCGTGGCGGACCTCCTCGACGTCGTGCAGGCGTCGATGCTGAAGAAGGCCCGCGGGTGGCGGGACGCCCGCACCCGCGTCCTCGACGACTACGACTGCTTCAAGAAGGACGTCGAGGGGGGCGGGTTCTTCCGGATGCGCTGGTGCGGCGACGCGAAGTGCGAGGAGCGGGTGAAGGAGGAGACCAAAGCCACGATCCGCGTCCTCCCCTTCGACGAGCCCGACGACTCCGGCCCCTGCGCCGTCTGCGCCATCACGGCGCCGCGGCGCGCGGTGTTCGCGCGGGCGTACTGACGGGGGGGCCTACCTCCGGGGGTCCAGGACGAAGTCGTCGTAGGCGCCGTTCGCGTCCCCGGCGGCGAAGTTCGAGGACGTGGAGGTGAGCACCAGCCAGCGTCCGTTGGAGGCGAGCGAGGCCGCGTAGATGTAGCTGGAACCGTCCCCGACCTGGCCCAGCGGGTCCACGGAGAGCAGGCGGAGATCCCCGGAGGCGAGGTCGTAGGAGTACACGTCCGACTGGTCGTTGGTGTCCTCCGGGACGAGCCGGCCTCCCGCGGGCCCGGCGCAGAACACCACGACCCTCCCGTTCGCGGTGATCGCGGGGTTGAAGGAGTCCCCCGCGGCCTCGGTCCCGTCCGCGTTCACGGAGACGCGCCGCGTCCCGCCCGTGCGGAAGTCGTGGACGAAGGCGTCGTCCACCCCGTTCGTGTCGCCCGGGACCAGGTTCGTGGCGCCCGAGTAGAACGCCACGACGTTCCCGTCGCTGGAGACGACGGCGTCGTAGGAGTTGCCGTCGGCCTCGGCCCCGGCGGAGTCCACGGAGGCGCGCCGGGTCGTCCCGGTCTTCCGGTCGAAGACGAAGATGTCCGCCCGGGCGTTGACGTCGCCGGGGACCAGGTTCGTGGCGAAGGAGTTGTAGGCTACGAACCGCCCGCTCGCGGAGATCGAGGCGTCGTCGCTGGCCCCGTCCCCGGCGGCCCCGCCCGCGTCGGCCGAGACGAGCGTGAGCGCGCCCGTCCGGTCGTCCCGGAGGAACACGTCGAACTTGGCGTTCGTGTCGTTGGGGACCAGGTTCGTGGCGCGGGAGTGGAAGGCCACCCACCGCCCGTTCGAGGAGATGCTGCTCCCGAACAGCTGGGCGCCGTCGTTGCCCTGCGCCGTGCCGTCGGCCGTGTCGGAGATCCGGCGGGTCTCCCCCGTCTTCCGGTCGTGCAGGAAGACGTCGGCCCGGGAGTTGGCGTCCCCCGCGGTCAGGTTCGAGGCGCTCGACCAGAACACGACCCACCGCCCGTTGGCGGAGATGGAGGGGGCGCCCGAGTTGCCGTTGGCCTCGACGCCGGCCGAGTCGATCGAGACCCGCGTGGTCACCCCGGCGCGCCGGTCGCGCACGAAGATGTCCGTGAAGCCGTTCGCGTCGCCGGCGACGAGGTCCGTGGCGGCGGACTGGAAGGCGACGAAGCGGCCGTTGGCGCTGACGGCGGCCTCGCGGCTCGCGCCGTCGCCCACGAGGCCGGCGGGGGTGAGCGAGGCGGGGTCGAGTTCCCCGGACCCGACCGCCGCCGAGGCCCCGAGGACGCCGAGGATCCCCGCGGCGAGCGCGGACGCGGCACGAAGGACGCTTCCCATGAACCCCCTCCGGGTCCGCCGCGGGAGGACCCCCGCGACGTGGGAGACTCCTAGCACAGGCGCGGTGCCCGGCGCAAGGGGACGCCCGGCCCCGGGTGCATGACCGTACTTGCGAGGTCCGCCGGCCGAAACGGCCGTGAAGGTC
>CAZKTF010000099.1:0-12451 GCA_964555565.1 uncultured Planctomycetota bacterium
CCCCCCGAACCGGACAAATCCGTGAGCCCCTATGTCAGGAGGTCTGGACTCGGGCTCGCGGGAGCAACGGCCGCCCAGCCCTCCCGGGCGCTCGGAGTCCGCGCGAGGACGGGAGGACGCCCATGGATTGTCCTGGAATCCACACCCCGGCACCCGCTCCACCCCTCCCGCACCCGCTCCGAAAAACAAAAAGGTGTCTGACTCCGTACCTTCTCCCGGTACGTACTGAGAGTTGACGGGCGATCAGGTGCAGTCGAGCAGGCCCCGCTGGTAGGCGTGGGTAGGAACAGGTTCGGAGGTCGCCGTGGGTGACCCGAGCGGGCGCGGTTCTCCGGGGGCTGAATGGAGGACTCTCGCGGAGTACGGCGTGGCGGGCGAGCCGGCGGTTGTGTGCGACTCGAAGAGTGGCGCCGTGAGCCGTGCGGACGTGGGCACGGATGTCGCTGTAGAGATATACCGCTTTCGCCAGGGAGGGAATGTTCTTTGGGAGTACTCGCTTGCGCGCATCGATCCTGAGGCGGCATTCGTGAGAATGCGACCATTGGGGGCGTTCCGAGTTCAAAGGGCACTGTGCTGCATCGTAGAGCTCTGGAAGGACATCGAACTGTGGTATGTCGCACAAGATGCACAGGGGAGGACGATCAGGGACAATCTGGAACTCTCGCTGGAAGCGGAGGTCGGAGACGTGGAGTCCGTAGAGGCGATCGTCGAGTCGGGGGCTTGCAGGGTGATCCTCCGGTGGAGAGCAGGAGGGACGACGGAGGTGCGAGTCTCGCAGGGGCCGGATGGCCGCATGGTAAGAGTTGCGCCGTAGCTGAGGCATCCCCTCATACCGGCCCTCCGATGAAATCATGGAGGGGGACATTCTGGGCCAGCTCGTGAAACAGGTTGAGGAGCGGGATTGCGAAGGCGGCCAGCACGGCCACCCCGACGGCGTACTTCCTCCCCTGCGTCACGAGCGAGAGCACCACGGTGGCCTGGTCGGTGACCGGGTACTCCGTGCAGTCCATTGCCAGCGACACGGCCTCCCGGTCCCCGACGATCACCCGCATGTAGACGGCCATCTCCTCGGCGAGATCGACCCCGTCGTTGCTCAGCAGCCGGTCGATCTGCTTGATGCAGTGCTTGGGGCTCTTGCCGGTGACGGCGGCGAGACTCCGGCCAATCTCCGCGATGGAGGCCCGCGGGGCATGGTACACGCCCACGGTCGCCAGCGAGAGCGACAGCAGGCGCTTGGCATGGAGGACGGGCCCGAAGTCGGGCTCCAGGAACCGGTAAACCGTGCTGCGGCTGAGGATTGTGGTCATGGCCAGAACGTAGGATCACCCCGCGACAATGAGGGGATCACTCAGGTGGTCCAGGTGTAGTCAAGCCGAGAAGCATGCTTGGAACTGCCGGGGACTTGCGACGACCTCCCACGCGCCTACTCCGGGTTGCCGGGAAGTCGCATTCTCCGCGGTCTCCCGCGATCGCGTCTCGCGGCGACGGGGGCGGAGGGGGAGAGGCGCCCCTTGAAGCGGAAGTAGAAGGAGAGCAGGCGCTCGAGGTGGGCGTCGGCCTCGCGGGACCTGTCGTTGAAGGCGATGGCCTCCTTGCCGACCATGAGCGCCGCGTAGGCCGGCTTGGAGCCTTCGGAGGCCGCGGTCTCGCGGACGCAGTCGGGGTCGAGGGTGTTGACCTGGACGGAGCCCTCCCGGTAGCGGCCGTGGAGGACGCCGCCCTCGTCGAAGGGAGAGCCGAGAGGTGATACAATGTGTGTACAACCCGTGGAGGCCCCGACATGGCCATCGTGAAGAGCCTCACCCGGCACGGCAACAGCTGGGCCCTCGTCCTGGACAAGGCACTGCTCGAGATCCTGGACATCGGGCCCGAGACGAGCCTGTCCATCACCACGGACGGGCGGACGTTCAACGTGGCTCCGCTGGCCGGGGGGAAGCGCCGCAAGCGCCTCGCGGCGGCGATCCGGGGCGTGAACCGCCAACACGGTCCCGTCCTTCGCCGCCTCGCGAAGTAGCCACCCCCCGGGGATTCCATGCAGCCCCTGTTCCTCGGTGTCGCCGAGGTCCTCGAGATCCACGTCGATCAGATCGCCCGGTACGGCGGTTCCGCCGGCGTCAGGGACCTCGGGCTGCTCGAATCCGCGGTTGCCATGCCGACGGCATCGTTCGGCGGCGTCTTCGCCCACCCCACCGTGTTCGACATGGCGGCCGCCTACCTGTTCCACATCGCCAGGAACCATCCCTTCGTGGACGGCAACAAGCGAACGGCGCTCGCAGCGGCCCTCGTCTTCCTCCGTCTAAACCGGATCGAGATCACCGTGGAGGAGGAGGAGGAGGAGTACGACATGGTCATCCGGACGGCCAAGGGCGAGACCGGCAAGGACGCGATCGCGGCCTTCCTCCGCGGGCACACCCGGAGGCCGGCCCGCCGGAAGCCCCGCCGCCGAGGTGGGATGAAGGAGGAATGACCCGCCTCCGCCTGCGGGCCCGCCGCGGCCGCCGCCCGGCCGCGCGCGAGCGCCTTCGCGTGCTCGTCGAGCGCGCTGCTGACGTGCTCCTTGACGGCGTCCGCGGGGCCGCGGTAGAGCGTGCCGAGCCACGGGAGCGCGTTGGCGACGTGGAGCCGGGACGCGTTACGATCGCGGGCCCATGGCGCGCCGCGTTCTCCCCGCCCTCCTCCTCCTCGCCCTCGGGCTCCCGGCCGGGGCCTCGGCCGAGGTCGCGCTGGTCGGCGGGAAGCCCCTCAAGGGGTCCTTCTTCGACGACGGGAACGAGGTCGTCTACAACCCCTGGAACTCGCGCAACCCGAAGATGACGTGGCAGGTGCAGCGGTTCCCGAAGGGGAGGGTGAAGGACGTCCGCCCCTCGGAGACCCCGGAGGAGGAGTACTGCCGGCGGGCCTACGAGGCGCGCGCGGGGGAGGCGGCGGCCCACCGGGAACTGGCGGCCTGGTGCACGTCGAAGAAGCTCGCGCCGCTGGCCGCGCGGGAGTGGGAGCGCGCGCTCGAGTGCGACCCGCAGGACGCCGAGGCGCGGAAGGCGCTGGGCGAGGAGGGCGTGCGCGCGGTGCTCCGCCGGAACCCGCGGGCGAACCCGGCCCTGGGAGAACTCCTCAAGCAGTACCTCGAGAGCGAGAACGCGGCCACCCGGCGCGTGCTGTTCGAGCGCGCGGTGAAGGAGCACGGGCTCGACCTCCCGGCGACCTGCCTCGAGCGCGCGTGGCGGAGCGGGCGGCGCCCGAAGGCGCGCACGGACGACGTCCCGCTGACGCTGCGCTCGAAGACGGTCAAGGGCCCCGAGGGGGTCCTCTACACGATGTTCGTGCCCTCGACCTACGACCCGCTGCGGCCGACGCCGCTCCTGGTGGGGCTCCACGGGGGCGGGCAGGCCGGCAAGGACGGGAAGGAGGTGGTGGGGAGCGGCCCCTCCGCCATGAACTTCTACACCGGGATCGCCGAGGAGCACGGCTGGCTCGTGGCCTGTCCCACGGCGATCCAGGCCCCCTGGAACGCGGAGCCGAACGGGCCTTTCCTCGACGCGATGCTCGCCGAGCTGGGGTTCCTCTACAACGTGGACCTGAACCGGGTCTACCTCACGGGGCACTCCATGGGCGGGTACGGGACCTGGCACTGGGGCCCGGAGTGGGCGGAGCGCTGGGCCGCCATCTCCCCGATGGCGGGGGGTGGTGGACCGGCCGCGGACAGACTCCAGGACACCCGCACCTTCGTGTTCGTCTTCCACGGGGCCGACGACAACGTCGTGGGGGTGCAGGGCGATCGCGCCGCGGCCGAGGTCCTCCTCAAGAACGGGAACGACTTCGCCTACACGGAGCTCGGCGGCGTGGGCCACGGCTGCCCGGAGGAGGTCCTTCGCGAGATGGCCGACTGGTTCGAGGTGAAGCGCCTGGCGGTGCGGCGCGGCGGGAAGAACTTCGTCCGGAGCGACGAGGTCCGCTCCTCCTTCCTCGAGAAGCCGACGAAGGAGGAGAAGGACTACCTCGGGAGCCCGGAACTGCCCGACCCGAAGGCGGCCGCGGAGACGCCCGAGGACCGCCGCGCGCGCCTCCTCGGCGAGCTCCGGCTCGGGGGGGGTCGGGCGGAGCAGGCCGCGGCCGCGGTCGGCGAGGCGAAGGACGCGAAGCTCCTGGACCCGGTGGCCGCGCTGTTGCGGAACGCGAAGAACCCCGTGGACGTCCGCTCCGCCGCGGCGAAGGCGCTCGGCGGCCTCGCGATGCCCGGGGGGCTGGCCGCGCTCGAGGGTGCGCTGGGCGACGAGAGCGACCCGGTCTACCTCGCGGCCCTCCACGGGGTCGAGGCCGTGGCCGACCGCAGGTCCGGCCCGGCCCTCCTCAAGGCCCTCGACTTCCAGGCCCGCCGGTTCGCGGACAAGCTCCAGGGCGCGGGGATGGACTTCTCCGACTACGAGGGGCGCTGCGCCGCGCTCGGCGCCACGGCGAAGGCCGCGGGGGCGCTGTCCGAGGGGGCCGCGGCCGTGGGCCGCATCCACGCCTGCGTCGTGAAGCCGGTGCTCGAGGCGCGGATCCAGGTGCCGGAGAGCACCCGGGTGGGGCAGTTCCCGAAGGTCGTGAAGGCGCGGCTCGGCAGGGAGACCGCGGAGGCGCTCGGGCGGACCGGCCACGCGACGGCGGTCCCGGTCCTCAGGGCGGTGAAGGACCTGTTCCCGGGAGACGGGGACGTCGGGGCCGCATGCGACGAGGCCCTGGCGAAGGTCGGCGCGGGGAAGTAAGGCTCCTGACACCCGCCATCCCGCCCGCGCCCCGCCGCCGACCGCCGCACGCGCGCCCCGGGGACCGCCTCCGGGTCCTCCTCCTCTCGCCGGTCCTCGGGCGGGGGGGGAACGCCACCACCGCGCGGCGGATCGCCGCGGGGCTCCGCGCCCGCGGCGTCCGCGTGCGGCTCCTGGCGTCGCAGGCACCGGGCTTTCCGGAGCGGCTCGGGCGCGCGCTCCGGGACCTCAGGCCCCACCTCGTCCACGCGTTCCACGCGCGCAAGGGCGGAGCCGCCTACCTCCGCCACGCCCTCCCGGAGGACCCGCCGCTCGTGGTGACGCTGACGGGCACCGAGGTCCACCGGGACCTCGCGGACCCGGAGCGCGCGGACGAGGTGCGGGAGGCGCTGCTGGCGGCCCGGGCGGTCCTCTCCCACGGCCGGGCGCTGCTGGCGGCGGCGGAGGCCGCGGTCCCGGCCGTCCGCGGCCGGACGCTGCTGGTGCCGAAGGGAGTCCTCCTCCCGCGGCGGCGGCCGGGGTACGACCCGCGCCGGGTGGCGCGCCTCCCGCGCGACGCCTTCGTCTTCCTCCTCCCGGCAGGGGTGCGCGAGGTGAAGGACCCGGCCTTTGCCGTGGAGCCCCTCGCGCGCCTCAGGGCCGAGGAGCCCCGCGTGGCCTTCCTCCACGCGGGGGAGGGGATCGAGCCGGCAGCCGGGGAGGCGCTCCGCGCAGCGCTCCGCGGGAGGCCCTGGGCGCGGAGCCTCGGGGCCGTCCCCCTCGCGCGGATGGGGTCGCTCTACGCCGCCGCGGACGTCGTACTCAACACCTCGCGGGCGGAGGGGCTCGCCAACTCCCTCCTCGAGGCGCAGGCAGCGGGGCGGCCGGTGCTCGCCTCCGACATCCCGGCGAACCGCGAGGCGGTCCCCCCCGGCCGCACGGGGCTCCTCTACCGCGCGGGGGACGCGGGGTCGTTCCTCCGCGCGGCGCGGAGGCTGCTCCGGGACGCGCGCCTCCGGGCGCGCCTCGGCCGCGCGGGGAGGGCCCGCGCGGAGCGGAACTTTTCGCCCGACGCCGAGGCCGACGCCCTGGTCGCGGCCTACCGGCGGGTGGTGGCGGGGTAAGGCCCGCGCCTACGGCGGGCGGGGCAAGCCCCGCGCCTACCCGAGCTCGAGCTGGCGCTTCGCGTCCACGGCGTCGCGGTTGATGCGCTGGATGGCCTCGGTGAACCGGGGGGCCAGGTCGGCGGCGCCCATGAGGGGCAGGGCCTCGCGGACGTTGCGCAGGACCTGGATCGCCTGGCGGAAGGTCCGCACCAGGTCCCCGTCGCTCACGGTGGTCCGCTCGCGGAGCCCCTCCCAGTCGCAGCCGTCCGCCCACAGCCCGGCGGGTCCCGACATCTTCCAGTCGAGTTCCTTGGAGAGGTCCTGGAGGCCCGCCTCGTGCTCGCGGCGGCGGAAGAGCGCGAGACGGTGCTCCGCCGGCGCGCGGACCTCCTCGAAGACCGAGGGGTCGAGCCGCTCCGAGGCGTCCCCGCGCCGCTCCTCGAACACCACCGCCGAGAACAGGAGGACGAGCCGCATCGGGTCGCAGCGCTGGAGGACCCCGGCCTCGAGGAACTCGGCGGCGTGGATCTCGAAGCCCTGGACCGCGGCCGCGAACCGCCCCTTGGGCGTGAGCCCCCCGCCCGCCACGTAGCCCGTCGCCTTGAGGACGTCCAGCCGGCGGCGGAGCGTCTCGGCCTCGGGGGGCGGCCCGCGCCGCACCGGCCCCTCGCGCCGGTCCCTCTGGAAGCGGGCGAGGGAGCGCTCGTAGGCCAGGACCACGTCCTCGCCCACGCGGGCGTAGTGGTTGAGCAGCGTCGCGTAGTCGAGGTCGAACCGGCTCCGGACGGGCTCGAGCGGCCCCTCGAACAGGTGCTCCAGCGCCCGGAAGTCGAGGTCGCGGTCCTCCACGCGCGAGAAGACGTGGCCGACCTCGTCGATCCCCTGGCGCCCGGCGCGACCCGCCATCTGCCCGTACTCGCGGGCGAGGAGCCAGTCCACCCGCACCCCGTCGAACTTCTTGAGCGCCGCGAAACAGACCGTGCGGGCCGGCATGTTCACGCCGAGCGCGAAGGTCTCGGTCGTGAAGAGCATCCGCACGAGCCCCGTCGTGAACAGCCGCTCCACGATCTCCTTGTGGACGGGCAGCAGCCCCGCGTGGTGGTAGAGGACGCCCCGCCCCGCGAGCCGGCGGAGGCGCTCCGTCGATTCCCCGGGCTCGAGGCGGTAGCGGGCCACCAGGTCGTCGAAGGCGGCGAGCAGCCGCGCCCGGTCCTCGGGGGCGAGGAGGTCGCGCGTCCGGTTCTCCAGGGCCCGCTGCCCGCACTCCTGCCGGTTGAAGGAGAAGTAGAGAACGGGCAGCAGCTTCTCCCGCTCCAGGTGGTCGAGGAGGCGGCGCCCGGTCCGGTCGTCGCGGGCCCCCCGGCCGGCGTGGGCGTGGCCCCGCCCCCGGCCGTGCCCGCGTCCCCGGGGCCGCCGCGGCATCCGCCGGAGGTCCTTCAGCGTCCGGACCCCGAGCTCGGGGTGCCAGACGAAGTGGCGCAGCGGGACCGGCCGCCGCTCCCGCACGATCACCTCGACCGGGAGCCCGCGGATCTCGCGGATCCAGTCGGCCAGCTCGTCGATGTTCGGGATGGTGGCGGAGAGGCCGACGATCCGGATGTGCTCCGGGGCGAAGATGATCGACTCCTCCCACACCGTCCCGCGCTCCGGGTCGTCCAGGTAGTGGACCTCGTCGAAGATGACGGTGGAGACCTCCTCCAGGTTGCGGGGGTCCTCGAAGATCGTGTTGCGGAACACCTCCGTCGTCATGATGACGAGCGGGGCCCCGGGGTTGATGGTCACGTCCCCGGTCATGATCCCCACCTTCTCCTCGCCGAGGGTCCCGCGGAAGTCGCGGAACTTCTGGTTGGAGAGGGCCTTCACCGGCGCGGTGTAGGCGATCCGGCGGCCCTCCGCCAGCGCCTGCTCGATGGCGAAGTCGGCCACGAGCGTCTTCCCCGCGCCCGTGGGGGCCGCCACGAGCACGGTGGACCCCCGGCGGATCGCCTCCAGGGCCTGCTGCTGGAAGGGGTGCAGGCGGAGCCCGCGGAAGGTCTCGGTGGGACGCTCTTCGGCCACGCGCGGAGGATAGGGGGCCGCCCGCGCGTGGCGCAGGAACCAGGGAGGCGGGGACAGTCCCCGATCCGGGGACTGTCCCCGACCCGCGCGTAACCCGCAATCGTCGTTCGGGGCGGGGACTGTCCCCGTCGAGGGGACTGTCCCCGACCTGCGCCCCGACCTGCGCCGAACCTCCGGCGGCGAATCCGGTTGAAGGGGGATCCGGCCCCGTGCTACGGTCCCCCCCCGGGGATCGGTCAGGGGCCGCGGCGAGGGCACGATGCACGAGACGCTGGAGTCCATCTTCCTCACCATGTTCCTCGTGGGGCTGCTCTTCGCCATCGTGAGCGCGGTCCTCTCGGGCGCCTTCCACCAGGACTTCGGTCAGGGGTCCTCCTTCGAGCACGGGGACCCCGGCGCCCTGGGGGGGCACGCGGGGCCCGTCCACGGCGAGGGCCACGCCGAGGTGGGCTGGGCCCAGCACGACCTCGCCACCTTCTCCCCGCTCTCGCCGACGATCCTCGCCTCCTTCATCGCGGCGGCCGGGGGCGCCGGGTACATCGCCCTGGCGACCCTCGATTGGAGCCCCTGGGGCGCGGGCCTCGCGGCCCTGACCGCGGGCTTCGCCTTCGCCGCGGTCGTCTTCACGCTCTTCACCCTCCTCTTCACGAAGACGCAGGGGACGAGCACCCTCGTGGTCGCCGAGCTCGTCGGGACGGAGGCGGAGGTCATCACGAACATCCCCTCAGGGGGCACGGGCGAGATCGCCTTCGTCCAGAGGGGCCAGCGCGCCAACGGCCCCGCCCGCGCGGCCGACGGGGCCGCCGTGGCCCGCGGGGCGAAGGTGATCGTGAAGGACGTCAGCGGCCCCGTGTACGTCGTCGAGGAGACCCGGGAGTCCTGGCTCGCGAGGACGAAGTCCCCGCAGCCCGGGGCCCCCCGCACCTAGGAACCCGGAAGGAGAAGCGCCATGGCCGTCGTCCTCGCCGCACTGGACAGCAGCACCTATCCCTACATCATCGGGGCCGGCCTGCTCTTCCTGGTCTTCCTGTTCGGGATCGTGTGGGCCAGCCGCTACACGAAGGTGGGCCCGAACCAGGTCCTGGTGATCTCCGGCCGCGAGATCCGGCTCTCGACCGGCGAGAAGGTGGGCTTCCGCATCGTCAAGGGGGGCGGCACCTTCGTCTGGCCGGTCCTCGAGAAGGTGGACTTCCTCTCGCTCGAGGTCATGACCATCGACGTGAAGACCCCCGAGGTCTACACGGTGAAGGGGGTCCCGGTCGTCGTGGACGGCGTCGCCCAGGTGAAGATCAAGGGGGACGACGTCTCGATCCGGACGGCCGCGGAGCAGTTCCTCTCCAAGGACGCGGCCGAGATCATGAACGTGGCCCTCCAGACCCTCGAGGGCCACCTCCGCGCCATCCTCGGCACCCTGACCGTGGAGGAGATCTACCAGAACCGCGACGCCTTCGCCGTGAAGGTCCAGGAGGTGGCCTCGAGCGACCTCGCCAACATGGGCCTGACGATCGTCTCCTTCACGATCCGCGACATCCGCGACAACCAGGGCTACCTGGACGCCCTCGGCAAGCCCCGCATCGCGCAGGTCAAGCGGGACGCCATCATCGCGCAGGCCGAGGCGGACCGGGACTCGACGATCAAGTCCGCGCAGGCCAACCAGTCCGGGCAGACCGCGAAGTTCCAGGCCGACACGGTCGTCGCCGAGTCGAACCGCGACTACCAGATGCGGCTGGCCGAGTACCAGGCCTCCGTGAACCTGAAGAAGGCCGAGTCGGACCTGGCCTACGACCTCCAGCGGTTCAAGACCGGGCAGGCCGTGAAGAAGGAGGAGGTCCAGGTCGAGGTGGTCGAGCGGCAGGCCCGCATCGCGGTCCAGGAGCAGGAGATCCTGCGCAGGCAGAAGGAGCTCGACGCCACCATCCAGAAACCCGCCGAGGCGGAGCGGGAGCGGGTCCGGACCCTGGCGGAGGCCGAGCGCTACAAGCTCGAGACCGAGGCGGCGGGCGCCGCGTCGGCGACCAAGGCGCGGGGGTTCGCCGAGGCGGACGTCGTCAAGGCCAAGGGCCTCGCGGCGGCCGAGTCGCAGAAGGCCCAGGGCCTCGCGCAGGCCGAGGTCATCAAGGCCCAGGGGTTCGCCGAGGCCGAGGCCATGGGCCGCAAGGCCGAGTCGTGGCGCCAGTACGGCGAGGCGGCCATCGCGCAGATGTTCATCGAGATGATGCCGAACCTCGCGGGCAAGATCTCGGAGCCGCTCTCCAAGACCGAGAAGATCATCATCATCAACTCGGGGAGCGACGGGGGCGGGGCGAGCAAGCTGACGCGCGACGTCACGAACATCATGGCCCAGCTCCCGCCCGCGCTCGAGGCGGTCTCGGGGATCGACCTGAAGGAGATGATCGGGAGGATCTCCGGCCTCGGGAAGGGCGGCGACGCGAAGGGGGGCGGCAAGGCCAAGGAGTAGCCCGTGGCGGAGAAGACGCTCCTCGACGCGGTCCTCGCGGCCAACGGGGCGAGGGTGGCCGGCGACGCGTCCGCGCGGGCGGACCTCCCGCCCGGCGCGAGGCCCTTCGTCGTCACCTGCATGGACCCGCGGCTGGTGGGGGTCCTCGTCCCGGCCCTGGGCCTCGCCCACGACCCGCCGCCCCAGGCGAAGTTCGCCGGCGGGATCGTGCGGGCGGGCGACGTCTCCGGGGTGCGGAGCGTGCTGGCCGCGGCGCTGTTCAACACGGCGACGGAGGTCCTCCTCGTCGGCCACACCGAGTGCCGCATGGGGGGGTTCACGGCCTCCCAGGTCCACGCGGGGCTCGCGCGGCTGGGGATCCCCGCGGACGCCTTCGACGGGGAGGACCCGGCGGCCTGGCTCGGCCTGTTCACGAGCGAGCGCGCGGCGGTGGAGGCCTCCGTGGCGGCGCTGCGGGCCGCGAGGCGCGTCCCGCGCTCGATGCCCGTGCACGGGCTGCTCTTCCACGGGGACTCGGGCCGCCTGGAGGTGATCGTCCGCGGGTACGACGTCCTGCGGGGGGCGGCTCCCGCGTCGCGGGACTCCCTCGGGGCGACCCAGTCCCTCTCCGTGGCGCCGCCCTACGGCTACCGGCCCGGGCCGGCGACGCTCGGCGCGGTTCCTCCCCCCACCCTCGGGATGCCGGGACCCCCCGCCTCCGCTCCGCTTCGTGGAGCTGCGGCGGGCCCTTCGGGCCCCCTCGGCGCGAGCCCCGGGCCGATCGCCTTCGGCACGGGGCCGGTCTCCCTCGGCGCCCCCCCGCCGCCGATCCTGTCCGGGCTTCCGCCCCCGCTCCCGCCCCCCTCCTGGGCCCCGCCGCCCCGGCCGGGCCCGCCGCCGTCCTTCGTCGCTCCGCCGCCGCCTCCGCCCCCGTCCTGGGCTCCGCCCACCCACGCGAATCCCGCCGCGTCCTTCCCCGCCCAGTCCTTCCCCACCGCGCCCCCGACCCCGGCCGGGTACCAGAACCCCGCGACGCGGTCGCTCTCCGAGTCGGAGTCCCCGGCCCCGCCACCGCCGCCGGCCTCCACCGGGCTCCCGCCCCGGAAGAGGAAGAAGGGCGGCTCCCCCTTCGACCACGCCGAGGAGACGCTCCGGCGCCTCCGGCGGGACGAGGACTCCCGCCCGCTGTAGGTCCCCGCGGGCCGTTTCCCGCGGACCGCCGGGGGGAGCGGCCTACAATCGCTCCCATGCCCCTCAGGACCGGGTTCCTGGACCGTCTCCGCGAGCGCGTCCTCGTCGGGGACGGAGCCATGGGCACGATGCTCTACGCGCGCGGGGTCCCGCTGGGCTCCTCCTACGACGGCGTCAACATCGCGAACCGCAACCTGGTGCGGCAGATCCACGAGGAGTACGCCGCGGCCGGGGCCGAGGTCCTGGAGACCAACACCTTCGGCGCGAACCGCACCCGGCTGCGCGCCCACGGGCTCGAGGACCGGGTCACCGAGATCAACTACCAGGGGGTGCGCATCGCCCGGCGCGCCGCCGGGAAGCGGGCCTTCGTGGCGGGCTCGGTCGGCCCGCTCGCGCGCCCCGCCCAGGGGGAGCGGGGGCTCTCCCCGGCGGAGAAGGAGGAGGTCTTCCGCGAGCAGATGGTCGGCCTCGCCATGGGGGGCGTGGACGTCTTCGTCCTCGAGACCTTCCTCGACCTGGAGGAGCTCCTCGCCGCCGTGCGGGCCGCCCGGGCCGCCGCGGACATCCCCGTGGTCGCCCAGCTCGCCTTCTTCGACGTGACCGGGACCTCCGGGGGCGTGCCGCTGCTGCGCGCGGTCCGCGCGCTGGAGTCGGCCGGGGCCGGGGCGGTGGGCGTGAACTGCGGCCGCGGCTTCGCCGACGCGCTGCGGGTCGTGGAGGCCATGGCCCGCCGGACCGACCTCCCGATCTCGGCCATGCCGAACGCGGGACTGCCGGACTTCGTGGACGGCCGCTACGTCTACCTGGCCACCTCCGCCTACATGGCCTCCATGGCCCGGAAGATGGTGGCGGCCGGCGCGAACCTCGTGGGCGGCTGCTGCGGCACGACGCCCGCGGACATCGCGGCCATCGCGGAGGCCCTGAAGGGGACGGCG
>CAZKTF010000100.1:0-12331 GCA_964555565.1 uncultured Planctomycetota bacterium
GTCCCCGCGAGCCTCGCCAGCGCCTCCTCGGACCGCGCCCCGCCGAGCGGGACGGCCTCGTGGGCGGCGCGCAGGACCTCGGCGGCCCCGGCCGGGAACCCGGCCGGGAGGACGAGCGGCGGGAGCCCTCCCGGCGCGGTCCCCCCGTTGCCGTGCACGCGGGGGGTGCCCGGGAGGTCCTCGACCCCGCCGGAGCCCCGGAGCGCCAGCGCGGCCAGCGCGGCCGCGGCCGCGACCGCGAGTCCCCAGACGGCGGCTTCCCTGCGCTGCATCCGGCGGGGCAATCTCCTTCTCCCTGACCGGGAAGAGTTTACGCCGGGGGCCGTGGTTGACCACGGTCGGCGGACCCGCCTATGATCGCGGGTCAGGAGGTGTGCGCATGACCCGCGGAGCGGCGAAGCTGGACGACCTGCTGGCGAAGGTGCGCGAGGACCGCGAGATCGGGTCCTTCCAGGAACTCCACTGGGAGGGCACGTTCCGCGAGTACCTCGAGATCGCCCTCCACAACCCGCGCGTGGCCCGCAACGCCTTCCAGCGGCTCTACGACATGATCCTCTCCCACGGCACCGAGGAGGTGGCGAAGCACAAGGAGCGGATGGTCCGGTACCGCTTCTTCAGCGACCCCCTCGGCGGCGGGCGGGACTCCATCTTCGGCCTGGAGAAGTCGCTCGCGCGCTTCGTGAACGTGCTCAAGGCCGCCTCCTGCGGCTACGGGACCGAGCGGCGCATCCTCCTCCTGCACGGGCCCGTCGGCTCCGCCAAGAGCACGATCGCCCGGATCCTCAAGCGCGGCCTCGAGCAGTACTCCCGGGGCAAGGACGGGGCCCTCTACACCTTCCGGTGGAAGACCGGGAAGGGGAGCGGCTGGGAGGACTGCCCGATGCACGAGGAGCCGCTCCGGCTCGTGCCCGCGGGGTCCCGGCCGCCGCTGGTGGAGATGCTGAACGGGGCCCTGGACGCGCCCTACCGCCTGCAGATCGAGGGGGACCTCTGCCCCTCCTGCCGGTGGAACTACCGCGAGGCCCTGGAGCGCCACCGGGGCGACTGGAACCGCATGCTCGAGGAGGAGGTCCGGGTGCGGCGGCTTGTCCTCAGCGAGAAGGACCGGGTCGGGATCGGGACCTTCCAGCCCAAGGACGAGAAGAACCAGGACTCGACGGAGCTGACGGGCGACATCAACTACCGGAAGATCGCCGAGTACGGCTCCGACTCCGACCCCCGGGCCTTCAACTTCGACGGGGAGTTCAACGTCAGCAACCGCGGCCTGGTCGAGTTCATCGAGGTCCTCAAGCTCGACGTCGCGTTCCTCTACGACCTCCTCGGCGCGTCCCAGGAGCACTCCATCAAGCCGAAGAAGTTCGCCCAGACCGACATCGACGAGGTGATTCTCGGTCATACCAATGCCCCGGAATACCGCCGCCTCCAGTCGAACGAGCTGATGGAGGCGTTCCGGGACCGCACGGTCAAGATCGACGTCCCCTACAACGTCGAGCTGGACGACGAGATCAAGATCTACCGGCGCGACTTCGGCACGGAGCGGGTGAAGAGCAAGCACATCGCCCCGCACACGCTGGAGATGGCGGCCATGTGGTCGGTCCTCACCCGGCTCGAGGAGCCGAAGAAGGCGAACCTCTCCCTCCTCCAGAAGCTCAAGCTCTACAACGGCCGCACCCTCCCGGGCTTCACGGAGGACACCGTCCGGGAGCTGCGCGAGGAGGCCCCCGACGAGGGCATGGCCGGGATCTCCCCGCGCTACGTCCAGGACAAGGTCTCCAACGCGCTCGTCGGGGACGAGGGGCCGCGGTGCATCAACCCCTTCCTCGTCATGAACGAGCTCGAATCCGGGCTCACGCACCACTCGCTGGTGACCAGCGAGGAGATGCGCAAGCGGTACCGGGAGATGCTGGCGCTCGTGAGGCGGGAGTACGAGGACGTCATCAAGAACGAGGTCCAGCGGGCGATCAGCGCCGACGAGGAGGCGATCGCGCGCCTCTGCGCGAACTACATCGACAACGTGAAGGCCTACACCCAGCGCGAGAAGGTGAAGAACCGCTACACCGGCCACCTGGAGGAGCCCGACGAGCGCCTGATGCGCTCCGTGGAGCAGAAGATCGACATCCCGGAGAGCCGCAAGGACGACTTCCGCCGCGAGATCATGAACTACATCGGCGCGCTGGCGGTGGAGGGGCGGACCTTCGACTACCGCACGAACGAGCGGCTCCAGAAGGCGCTGGAGCTGAAGCTCTTCGAGGACCAGAAGGACTCCATCAAGCTCACGAGCATCGTCTCCACCGTCGTGGACCGGGAGACGCAGGAGAAGATCGACGTCGTGAAGGGCCGCCTGGTGAAGAACCACGGCTACTGCGACGTCTGCTCCACGGACGTGCTCAACTTCGTCGCCTCGATCTTCGCCCGCGGGGACGCCCGGGAGCGGGAGGAGTAGTGTCCGTCGAGCCCGTCGTCCGGCGCATCGACCAGGACGCCGGCCGCTTCCGCCGCATCGTCCGCGGGCAGGTGCGCCAGAACCTCCGCCGCTTCGTCACCCAGGGGGAGCTGCTCGGCCGCGTCGGGAAGGACCGGGTCTCCATCCCGCTCCCGCAGGTCCGGCTCCCGCGCTTCACCTTCGGCGACAACCGGGCGAGCGGCGTCGGCATGGGCGGGGGGGAGGCGGGCCAGCCCGTGGCGGGGGAGGCCGGGGCCGGGCAGGCCGGCGAGTCCCCCGGGGAGCACGTCCTCGAGGTGGACGTGGAGCTGCGGGAGCTGGCCGAGATCCTGGGCGAGGAGCTCCGGCTCCCGCGGATCCGCCCCCGCGGGAAGGAGCACGTGCTCGCCGACGTGCGCCGCTACCGGTCGCTGCGCCGCGTGGGGCCGGAGAGCCTCCGGCACTTCAAGAGGACCTTCCACCACGCGCTGCGGCGCAACCTGATGACCGGGACCTACGACCCGGAGCACCCCGTGGTGGTCCCCGAGCGGGCGGACCGCCGCTACCGCTCCTGGCGCGTGACCGAGGTCCCCCAGTCCAACGCCGCGGTCATCTACATGATGGACGTCTCGGGGTCCATGGGGAGCGAGCAGAAGGAGATCGTCCGCATCGAGGCCTTCTGGATCGACACCTGGATCCGCTCCCAGTACCGCAACATCGAGGTCCGCTACATCGTGCACGACGCGGCGGCCCGCGAGGTGGACCGCCACGCCTTCTTCCACCTCCGCGAGTCGGGGGGGACGAAGATCTCCTCCGCCTACGAGCTCTGCCACCGGATCGTCGAGGAGCGCTACTCGCCGATGGAGTGGAACGTCTACCCCTTCCACTTCTCCGACGGGGACAACTGGAGCGGCGGGGACACCCGCTACTGCCTGCAGCTCCTCAAGGAGAAGCTCCTCCCCCGGGTGAACGTCTTCTGCTACGGGCAGGTGAAGAGCGCCTACGGGAGCGGGCAGTTCAAGGTGGACCTGGACAACGACTTCCGCGGGAACGAGCAGGTCCTCACCTCGGAGATCCCGGACCGGGACGGGATCCTCGCCTCCATCAAGACCTTCCTCGGGACGGGCAAGTAGCGCCGTGTCCCTCCCCCCGGACCTGCGCCGCCTGCGCGACCGGATCCGCGAGCACGCCGAGGAGGCGGGGCTCGACTTCTACGAGACGATCTTCGAGCTCCTGGACCACGACGCCCTGCACGAGGTGGCCGCCTACGGCGGCTTCCCGACCCGCTACCCGCACTGGCGCTTCGGGATGCAGTACGAGCAGCTCCGCAAGACCTATACCTACGGCCTGGGGAAGATCTACGAGCTCGTCATCAACAACGACCCCTGCTACGCCTACCTCATGCGGTCCAACGCCACCGTGGACCAGAAGATCGTCATCGCCCACGTCTACGGGCACGCGGACTTCTTCAAGAACAACGCCTGGTTCAAGCCCACCAACCGGAAGATGGTGGACGAGATGGCGAACCACGGGACGCGCATCCGGAGGTACGCCGACCGCTACGGGGCGGAGAAGGTCGAGAAGTTCCTGGACGACGCGCTCTGCCTCGAGAACCTCGTCGATCCCTTCGAGCCCTACGACCCGCCGAAGCCCCCGGCGCCCCCCGCGGAGACCGCGGCGGACGCCATCGACGAGGCGGAGCGCCACCTCGACGAGAGGCTCCCGAAGCTCAAGTCCGGCTCGGGCTACATGGACCGCTACGTGAACCCCCCCGAGGCGATGGAGCGCGAGCGCCGCCGCATGGCGAAGGACCTGGAGCGCCAGCGCCGCTTCCCGCCGGAGCCGCGCCGCGACGTCGTGGGGTTCCTCCAGGAGAACGCCCCGCTCTCCTCCTGGCAGCGGGACGTCCTGGGGATCGTGCGCGCCGAGGCCCTCTACTTCGCCCCCCAGGGGATGACCAAGGTGATGAACGAGGGCTGGGCGACCTTCTGGCACTCGACGATCCTCACGGAGCGTGCGCTCTCCGACGACGAGCTCGTGGACTACGCGGACGTGCATGCGGCCACGCTCGCGACGCCGCCGGGGGGGCTCAACCCCTACAAGCTCGGGCTGGAGCTGTGGCGGGACATCCAGGACCGCTGGGACCGGGGGCGGTTCGGGCGGGAGTACCGGGACTGCGAGGACTGGGAGCGGCGCCGCTCCTGGGACCGCAAGACCGGCCAGGGCCGGCAGAAGATCTTCGAGGTCCGCCGCGCCTACAACGACGTCTCCTTCCTGGACGAGTTCCTCACCGAGGAGTTCTGCGAGGAGCACCGGATGTTCGTGTACCGGCGGGGCCCGGACGGGGCCCAGACGGTGGCCACGAGGGAGTTCGCGCAGGTGAAGCAGACCCTGCTGCGCGACTTCACCAACCTGGGGAGCCCGATCATCGTGGTCCACGACGCCAACTTCCGCAACCGCGGGGAGCTGCTCCTCCGGCACAGGTGGGACGGCCTCGACCTCAAGCTCGACTGGGCGCGCGACACGCTGGAGTCGGTCCGCCGCGTCTGGGGCCGCCCCGTGCACATCGAGACCACGCTGGACGGGAAGGGGCGGATCCTCTCCTTCGACGGCGACCGGCACACCTCGCAGGACGTGAAGGTGGACCCGGAGGCGGCCTAGCGGCCGCCCGCGGGAGACGACCGCATGGCGCTTCGGCTGACGACGGCGGGGGAGTCCCACGGCCCGGGGGTCCTCGCGGTGCTGGAGGGGCTCCCCGCGGGGCTGCCCCTCGACCCGGCGGCGATCGACGCGCTGCTGGGCCGCCGGCAGCGGGGCTACGGCCGCGGGGCGCGGATGCGGATCGAGCAGGACCGCGTGGAGGTCCTCGCGGGGCTCCGCGGGGGGCGCACGCTCGGGAGCCCGCTCGCGCTCCTCGTGCGCAACCGGGACGCATCGCTCGAGCGCCTCGCGCCGGTCACGCGGCCCCGGCCCGGGCACGCGGACCTGGCCGGGATGCTCAAGTTCGGGACGCGGGACGCCCGCGACGTCCTGGAGAGGGCCTCGGCCCGTTCCACGGCGGCGACGACGGCGGCGGGGGCCGCGGCGGCGCTCCTCCTCCGCGCGCTCGGGGTCGAGGTGGCGGGGTTCGTCCGCTCCCTGGGGACCGTCGAGGCCGGCGCGGTCCCCGGGGACCTGGCCGGGCTCCGGGCGGCGCGAGACAAGAGCGAGTTCGCCTGCCCCGACCGGTCCGCCGCCCCGGCGATGAAACGGCTCGTGGACGAGGCGAAGGCGCGCGGCGACACCGTGGGAGGCGTCGTCGAGGTGTGGGCCGAGGGGGTCCCGCCCGGCCTCGGGGACTACCGGACGCGGGACCAGCGCCTCGACGGGCGGCTGGCCCTGGCGCTCATGGCCATCCCCGCCATCAAGGGGGTCGAGATCGGCCTCGGGTTCGCCTCGGCACTGCTGCCGGGCTCGCGGGTGCACGACGCGATCCTCCCCGCGGAGGGACGCGGCGGCCTCCCGCGCCGCGGCTCCAACCGGGCCGGCGGGATCGAGGGGGGCGTGACCAACGGGGAACGGGTCGTGGTGCGGGCCGCCATGAAGCCCCTCTCCACGCTGCGGGAGGCGCTCCCGAGCGTGGACGCCCTGACCGGCGGCGTGGTCCGCGCGTCGGTGCAGCGGAGCGACGTCTCGGCCGTGCCCGCCGCCTCCGTGGTGGCCGAGGCCGCGGTCGCGCTCGAACTGGCCGCGGCGCTCCTCGAGAAGACCGGGGGGGACTCGCTGGCGGAGGTCCGCCGGAACCTCGAGGCCTACCTCGCCGCCGCGTGCGGCGTCTTCCCGCCGCCCCGGGGCGTGCGCCGCGGCCGCCGCACGGCCGGCCGGACCGCCCCCCGTGGAAGTTCCTCCGGCGGCCGCCGCGGCGGCCGCTGAGCACCCCGGCGATCGCCCGGGGCCCGCGACGGGCGTCATGCCCTCGTAGGTCTACGGATTGACACCCGATCATGCGTAGGTCTACGAATAGACAGGATGGGAACGGGTCCCTATGGTTCCCACCTTCTCCTGTTGCCTTTCGGTGTGGCAACGGAAGGGCCAAGACTCTTGCCCCGGAAACCTCTTCACGACCCGACGAAGGAGGACGTGCCGGTGCAAGCCTGTCGGTGCAGGGGCAAGTGCCGCAAGGCCCACCCGACCACGATCGTGCTGGTCGAAGCCCACGTGGTCGTCCGGGACGGCCTCCGGCTCCTCCTCCAGGGCCAGCCGGGTTTCTCGGTCGTGGGCGAGGCGTCGGACGGCCTCCACGCCCTCGCACTGATCGAGCGGCGGAAGCCGTCCGTCGTGGTCATGGACCCGATGCTCCCGGGGCTGGGCGGCCTCGAGGTCGCGCGGCGGGTCAGGGAGCGGTTCCCCCGGATCAGGATCGTGGTCCTCTCGATGCTCGCGGACGACGCCCAGGTGCACGCGGCCTTCCAGAACGGGGTTTCCGCGTACGTCCTCAAGGAGGCCGGCGCGTCCACCCTGGTCCGGGCCATCCACGAGGCCGTCGCGGGGAGACGGTACCTCAGCCCGCCGCTGACGGTACGCGCGCTCGAGGAGTACGCGCGGAAGGCACGCGGGGCGGGCGCGGACCCGTACCAGACGCTCACGAACCGGGAGCGGCAGGTGCTCCACATGACGGCCGAAGGCCAGAGCAGCGCCTCCATCGGCTGGTGCCTCCGGATCAGCGCCCGGACCGCGGAGACGCACCGGGCCAACGCGATGCGCAAGCTGGGGCTCAGGAACCGCACGGACCTGATCCGGTACGCCCTGGCGCGAGGCATCCTCCGTCTCGAGAGGACGCGTGGTGGAGGCCCGCAAGCGTAGGCCGTGCGGGGCTGACGGGTGAAGGGCCCTCGCCGCGCGGGGGGACGGGCCGGGAAGGCCAAGCGCGAAGCGCACCCGCGCGGCCCCACTGCCTACGTAGGTCTACGGATTGACATGGGTCACCCCCCTCGTCACCCTCACCACGGTCGCAGGGGGTGACGTGCACACGAGGATGTCCGGGGGGCGGGCCGCGCGGGATGAGGGCAGCCTGCCCTCCGCTTGCGATTCGCACACGTTCCGTCTCCACTCCTGTCCGGCAGGTGCCGTCGCCGTCCCGACGGCACTCGTCCCTTCCGCGGCGCTCGCGGGCTGCCTCCACGGCGACCGATCCCTGCACGCCTTGGGCCCCTCCTCGACGATGGCCCTTCCCCCGGCGGCGGCGTTCCTCGTCCTCCCCCCGCCGGTCCCCGGGTGGCGGGCGGACCTCACCGGGGGGGAGGCGGTCCTCCCGGATCCGCTCGGGATCGCGGCGCCCGCGTTCCTCCTCGTCGTCCTCATGGCCGGGCTCGTCTGGTGGACCGCCGCCCGACGGTCCCGGACCGATGCGAAGCGCGCGCGTCCCGGGGAGGAGCCCCGGAGCGCCCCCGACGCCTCCCGGGATCTCTTCGAGCTGATGCCCGACGGCATCGTCGTCGTGGACTCCGGGGGCACGATCCTCCGCGTGAACGCGCAGGCCGAGGCGATGTTCGGCTACGGCCGGGCGGAGCTGGAAGGAAGCCCTGTCGAGGTCCTGCTTCCCGAGCGCCTGCGGGACGGGCATCCCCTGCACCGGGGGGACTACATGCGGGATCCGAGCACGAGGCCCATGGGGGTGCGGGCCGAGGTGCTCGGCCGGAGGAAGGACGGGAGCGAGTTCCCGGCGGGCGTCACCCTGGGGCAGGCGCGGATCGAGGGACGCACCGTCGTCATCAGCGCGGTGCGCGACGTCACGGAGCGGAAGGTCGCCGAGGAGGCCCTCCGCAGGGAGGTGGCGCTCGTCACCATGCTCGGCGACGCGGCCGCCGAGGCGAACCGGGCCGCGACGGTGGCGGAAGCCGTGCCGAGCATCCTCGGAGGTGTCTGCGGCTCCAGCCCGTGGCCCATCGGGCACATCTACCTCGTCGAGCGCGACGGAGGCGGGGAGGCGGTCCCGTCGAACGTCTGGCACCTTCCGGACCCCGGTCGATTCGATCCCCTGCGGAAAGCGACGGCGGAGCTCCGCTTCGCCCCGGGCGTGGGGCTGGTGGGCCGGGTCCTCGCCGGGGGCAAGCCGATGTGGGTCGCGGACCCGGCCGACGAGCTCGTCGGGGCCCGGCAGGCGGCGGCCCGCGCCCTGGGGGTCCGCTCGTGGGCGGGATTCCCGATCCTCGCCGGTCGCGAGGTCGCCGGAGTCCTCGAGTTCTTCTCCCTCGATCCGGGGAAGCCCGACCCGCGCCTGTTCGAGGTCGTCGGGCACGTCGCGAGCCTGCTGGGCCGCGTATTCGAGCGCCAGAAGGCCGCGGAGGCCCTCGCGCGTTCCGCGGCCGAGCTGGGACGGAGCAACAAGGACCTCGAGGACTTCGCGCTCATCGCGTCCCACGACCTCCAGGAACCGCTGCGGAAGGTGGTGGCCTTCGGCGGGCTGCTGGGGGAACGGGCGGGGGCGGCCCTGGACGCGCGGAGTCGGGACTACCTGGCCCGCATGGACGCGGGCGCGCGGCGGATGCAGGCGCTCCTGCAAGGTCTCCTGGAGCTCTCGCGCGTCACGACGAGCGCGCGCGACTTCGAGCGGACCGACCTCGACTCCGTGGTCCGCGAGGTGGTCGCGGACCTCGAGGTCCTCCTGCGGGAGTCGGGCGGTCGCGTCGAGGCCGGGCATCTCCCCGCCCTCCCCGCCGACCGCGTGCAGATGCGCCAGCTCCTCCAGAACCTCGTCGCCAACGCCCTGAAGTTCCGCCAGCCCGGGAGGACGCCCGTGGTCACCATCCGCGCGGAGCCGGCCTCCGGCGGGCGCTGGCGCCTGGAGGTCGCGGACAACGGGATCGGGTTCGACGAGAAGTACCTGGACCGTCTCTTCAAGCCGTTCGAGAGGCTCCACGGCCGCGAGGCGTACGCGGGCACCGGCATGGGGCTGTCCATCTGCCGGAAGATCGTGGCCCGCCACGGGGGGGAGATCACGGCCCGGAGCACGCCCGGTGCGGGGAGCAGGTTCCTCGTCACGCTGCCCGGGCGTCCGGGGACCGGGGGAGGGCCGGAATGAGCGCGCCAGGGAAGCCCGTGACCCTCCTCCTCGCCGAGGACGACGACGACGACGTCTTCCTCACGCAGCAGGCCCTCGAGGAGTGCCGGCTCGTCAACGACCTCCACCGCGTCCGCGACGGGGAGGAACTGATGGACTACCTCCTCCGCCGCGGACCCTACCGGGAAAGGGAATCCTCACCCGATCCGACCCTCATCCTCCTGGACCTCAACATGCCCCGGAAGGACGGCCGCGAGGCGCTCCAGGAGATCAAGTCGCACCCGGGCTTGCGGCACATCCCGGTCGTCGTCCTCACGACCTCCCAGGCGGAGGAGGACGTCGTCCGCTCCTACAGGCTGGGCGTGAACTCGTTCATCAGGAAGCCCGTGAGCTTCCCGGGCCTCGTCGAGGCCGTCCGGGTGCTGGGGCGGTACTGGTTCGAGATCGTCGAGCTGCCCGGGGGGACCCGCGCGGAAGGACCGGCATGCTGACGGAGGCGGCGGCCCGGGTCCTGATCGTCGAGGACGACGAGGACGACGCCTTCCTCATCCGGGACTACGTCACGGGGGATCCCATGGGCGGCACGGCGGTCGTCGACCGGGCGGCCACCGTCCCGGACGCCCTGGCGAAGCTGGGCCGGGAGCCCTACGACGTCCTCCTGGTCGATTACCGGCTGGGCGCCGAGGACGGGTTCGCCCTGCTGCGGGAGGCCCGGTCCAGGAAGATCCGGGTCCCGGCCATCCTCCTCACGGGATACGGGAGCGAGGAGGTGGCGGTCGAGGCGATGAAGGCGGGCGTCGTGGACTACTTCTCCAAGGTGGGACTCGACCCCAAGGCACTCGCCGCCGCGGTCCGCAACGCCGCCGAGCTGGGCCGCACCCGCCGGGACAAGGAGAGAGCCGAGGGCGCGCTCCGGGAGAGCGAGGAGCGCTACCGGCAGGTCTTCGAGCAGTCCCTCACGGGCAACGTCGTCAGCACCGTCGAGGGGCGGGTCCTCGCGTGCAACCGGGCGTTCGCCCGCATGCTCGGCTTCGGTTCGGTCGAGGAGGTCCTCGCCTCGGACGCCCGCGCGCACCACTCGACGCCCGAGGACCGGGAACGGTTCCTGGACGCGGTGCGCCGGCAGGGGTGCCTCGAACTCCACGAGATGGACATGCGACGCCGGGACGGGAAGCCGCTCCGCGTCATCGCGAACGTCGTCGGGATCCGCGACGCCTCGGGCGGGCTGGTGGAGCTGCAGTGCAACGTCCTCGACGTCACCGAGAAGCGGAGGCTGGAGGAGCAGCTCCAGCAGGCGCAGAGGATGGAGGCCGTCGGGCGGCTCGCGGGGGGCATCGCCCACGACTTCAACAACCTCCTCACCGTCATCCTCGGGTTCGCGGACCTCGCCCGCTCCCGGCTGCCCCCCGGGGATCCCCAGGGGAAGCACCTCGACGAGATCCGCAGGGCCGGCGACCGCGCGGCAGTCCTCACGAGACAGCTCCTCGCCTACAGCCGCAAGCAGATCCTCGAGCCCCGGGTCCTGGACCTGAACGGCGTCGCGGCCGGCATGGTCGGCATGCTCCGGAGGCTCATCGGGGAGGACATCGACCTCCGGAGCGTCCTGGCGCCGGACCTGGCGCGGGTCTTCATGGACCCCGGGCAGATGGAACAGGTCATCGCCAACCTCGTCGTGAACGCCCGCGACGCGATGGCCCTGGGGGGGACCCTGACGCTCCGGACGGAGAACGTCCTCCTCGACCAGGACTTCGCGCGGCAGAGGAAGGAGGTCCGTCCCGGGCCCTACGTCCTGCTCGCGATCACGGACACCGGCGTCGGCATGGACGAAGAGACCCGGGCACGCGTCTTCGAGCCGTACTTCACCACGAAGGAGAAGGGCAGGGGCACGGGCCTCGGCCTCGCCACGGTCTACGGGATCGTCAAGCAGGGCGGGGGATACATCTACGTCGAGAGTGAGCCGGGGAAGGGTACGACCTTCAGGATCTACCTCCCGCGTTCGGAGAGGTCCGCCGAGGCCCTCCCGGGGGCCCCGCCTGCGCCCTCCTCGGCCGCGGGCGTGGAGACGATCCTGGTGGTGGAGGACGAGGAAGCCATCCTCCACCTCGCGGAGGAGATCCTCCGGGGGCGCGGGTACACGGTGGTCGTGGCGCGGAGCACGGAGGAGGCCCTGGAGGCCGTTCGGAAGCACCAGGGCCCGCTGCACCTCCTCCTCACGGACGTGGTCCTCGCGGGGGGGAACGGGCGCACCCTCGCGAAGCTCCTCGCCGAGCTCCGGCCCGGCGTGAAGGTCCTGTACATGTCGGGCTACACGGACGACACCGTCATCCAGCACGGCGTCTCGAGCGACGAGGTGGCGTTCCTCCAGAAGCCGTTCACGGCGGAGAGACTGGCCCGCCGCGTCCGCGAGGTGCTGGGCTAGTATCACGGCGCGGCTCGGAGCGAATGACCCGGCACCGGCGGCCTGCCTCGCCGCCCGCCGAAGTTCCTCCGGGCGCCGAAGAGCTCGTCGCTACGATCGGCTGTTTCGCCCGTGTAGCTCAGTTGGTAGAGCGCCTGCTTTGTAAGCAGGGGGTCGGGGGTTCGAGTCCCTCCGCGGGCTCCGTCCCCTCCCGGGCGCGGCCGTGGGCAGATACCGAAGCGGCCAAACGGGCCAGACTGTAAATCTGGTGGCTCAGCCTTCGCTGGTTCAAATCCAGCTCTGCCCACCACACTCCAGACGGCCGCGCCGCAGGGGGTTGCGGCCGTACTCCGCCTCGCGGACGCGGCAACCCGCGGCACATCGCGGTGCCCGAAAGCGCCGAGTACCCCGGGGTCAGCCGGGTGCATGACCGTACTTGCGAGGTCCGCCGGCCGAAACGGCCGTGAAGGTC
>CAZKTF010000101.1:0-12330 GCA_964555565.1 uncultured Planctomycetota bacterium
GATCTCCACGACCGCGTCCCGGGAGGAGGGGCCGTCGGAGCCCTCGGCGGCCACCTCGACGACCTCGGGGCGCCCGAGGGTCAGGGTCCCCGTCTTGTCCACGACGACGGTGTCCACGCGCTCCAGCAGCTCCAGGGCCTCGGCGTCGCGGACGAGGACCCCGGCGAGCGCCCCGCGGCCGGTGCCCACCATCACCGACATCGGGGTCGCGAGCCCGAGCGCGCAGGGGCAGGCGATGATGAGGACCGACACCGCCGCCACGAGGCCGTGGGCCATGCGCGGCTCGGGCCCGAGGAGGGACCACCCCGCGAAGGTCGCCGCCGCGATCGCCACGACCGCCGGGACGAACCACGCGGCGACCCGGTCGGCCACCCGCTGGATGGGGGCGCGGGTGCGCTGCGCCGCGGAGACCATCTCCACGATGCGCGCCAGCAGCGTCTCCGCCCCGACCCGCTCGGCCGCCATCACGAAGGACCCGGTCCCGTTGACGGTGCCGCCGGTCACCCGATCCCCGGGGCCCTTCCCGACCGGGATCGGCTCCCCCGTGACCATGGACTCGTCCACCGGGGAGGCGCCCTCGAGGACCCGCCCGTCTACGGGGACCTTCTCGCCCGGCCGCACGCGCAGCCGGTCCCCGGGGCGCACGTCCTCCAGGGGGACGTCCCCCTCGGCCCCGCCGGGCCCGACCCGGCGGGCCGTGGGCGGGGCGAGGTCGAGCAGCGCGCGGAGCGCGCGCGAGGTCCGGCCGCGCGCGCGGAGCTCGAGGACCTGGCCGAGGAGGACGAGCGCGGTGATGACCGCCGCGGCCTCGAAGTAGAGGGGCACCCCTCCGTGCGTGCGGAAGGAGTCCGGGAAGGCGCCCGGGACCGCCGCGGCGGCGAGGCTGTAGAGGAAGGCGGCCCCCGTCCCGATCGCGATGAGCGTGAACATGTTGAGGCGACGCGTGGCGAGCGAGGTCCATCCGCGCTCGAAGAACGGCCTCCCGCCCCAGAGGACGACGGGCGCGGCGAGCGCGGCCTGGAGCCAGGCGAGGGCCGCCCCGGGGAGCGCGTGCCGGACCGGCTGCCCGGGGAGGAGGTCCGACATCCCGAGGAGGAACAGCGGGACGGTGAAGGCCAGCGAGACCTTGAAGCGCCTCTCCATGTCCTCGAGTTCGGGGTTGCGCTCCTCGCCGCCCGGGCGGATGGCCTCCGGCTCGAGCGCCATCCCGCAGACGGGGCAGGGCCCCGGGCCGTCGGCCCGGACCTCCGGGTCCATGGGGCAGACCCACTTCCCGCCGGGCGCGGCGGCGGGCCCGGCCACGATCGGGAGCGGTCTCACGCGCGACGCTTCCCGCGGCGCCCGCGGCGCGCCGCCGCGGGGAGGGGAGGCGCCGGGAAGACCCCCGCGCGCCAGCCGGTCCGGAACCGCTCCCGCTCCGGCGGCGAATCCAGCGAGCCGCCGGTCTCGGCCCCCCGGCGGCGGATCTCCTCGACCGCGAGCGGGCGGACCTCGTCGTCGTCGAGCCAGGGCCCGAGGACGAGGTCGCGGTCTTCGATCCCGCCCTCCCGGACCGAGAGGACGAGGAACGCCGCGGCCCGGAGCGTCCCGCGCGCGGCGAGGGACCGGAGCACCGGGCGGCCCGCGGGGTCGCCCTGGTCGTCGAGGGCCACCGCGGCCTCGAAGCGGTCGCACTCCCGCGCCCCCGCGTCCCCCGCCGCCTCCCGGAGCGTGGCCCGGGCCTCCTCCGTCGCGGCCGCCGCGAGGAGACGGACCGCGTAGGCGTACCCGGCCCCCCGCTCCCGGAGCAGCGCCGCGAGCGCCGGGACCGCCGCGGCCCCGAGCCCCCGCAGCGTCTCCATCGTCCGCGCGGGGGAGGCCTCCCCGGCGCGGAGCCGGTCGCACAGCCTCTCCGCGCGGGCGGGGAGGGAGGGGCGGCGGCGGGCGAGGGACATGGTGATGAGGGTACCGCCGTTGGCCGTGACGCGGGCGTGACCGCGGGCGGCGAAGGAGAGCGTCCCGCCCCCGGGACCGCGTGGCGGCGGGGCCGCGATCCATTAGTCTTGGAGGACTTCCGGGCGTCAAAGACAGGGAACCGGGTGCCGACGGCCCCGGTGAGGGAGGGTTCTTGCCGGATCGCCTGCGCCGGGCCGTCCCCGCCGCCGTCCTCGCCGCGCTCTCCGCGGCGGGGCCGGGGTGCGCCTCGGCCTACCGGAGCAGCGCGGACCGCGAGGTGGCGGCCATCCTCTCCGCGAAGGAGGAGGTGGTCCGGCGCCAGCGGGAGGAGCGCTTCGTCTCCCCCCGGGCCCCCGCCGAGGGGGAGGACGCGTCGGCGGTCACGGGGGACGTCCGGGCCGCGCCCGTGGAGGTGCCGGAGGTCGTCGCGCTCCAGGACGCCCTCCGGATCGCCGTGACGGCCAACCGGGACTACGCCTCCCGCCGGGAGTCGCTCTACCTCTCGGCCCTCTCCCTCACGGCCGCGCGCAGGGACTTCTCCCCGCGGATGCGCGCCGCGATCTCCTGGGCGACGACGGACGGCACGGGCCGCACCCGGGACCAGGGGGGCACCGCGAGCGCGGGCGTGGGGGACGTCCTCCCCACGGGGGCGACCGTGGACCTCTCGGCCTCCAGCACCGCGACGGACGCGAAGGGGCCCGGGACCCCCTCCTCGACCACGGGCACGCTCGCGGGGACGCTCACCCAGCCGCTGCTCCGCGGGGGCGGGTACGAGGCCTCCCACGAGGCGCTCACGGCGGCGGAGCGCTCGCTCGTCTACGACGTGCGGGAGTTCGCGCGCTTCCGCGAGCAGTTCCTCGTGGACGTGACGCGGCGCTTCTACGCGATCGTGGCCCAGGAGGAGGTGGTCCGGAACACCCGCCAGCGCTACGACTCGGTCCTGTTCCAGATGCGCCGCACCAAGGCCCTCTACGACGTGGGGCGGCAGGAGCAGATCGAGCTGCTGCGCGCGCAGAACGACGGGCTCCGGGTCCAGAACGACCTCGTGGACGCCGAGCAGGCCTACGCGCTCGCCGTGGACGAGTTCAAGGTCTTCCTCGGCCTCCCCATGCGGACGGCGCTCCGCCTCGCCGCGGACCCGCCCCCCTTCGTGCCGTCGGAGATCGCCCTCGCCTCCGCGGTGGAGGCGGCGCTGGCCAACCGCTTCGACCTCGCCACCGCGCGGGACCGGCTGGAGGACGTGGAGCGGGCCTTCCGGATCGCGAAGCGGAACCTCCTCCCCGACCTCGCGCTCACCGCCTCCTTCGGGCGGACCTCCGACCCCTCGCGCGAGCCGGCGGACCAGACCTTCCGCGAGGGCTCGAACTCCGTGGGGCTCGCCCTCCAGATCCCCCTCGACCGCACGAGCGAGAGGAACGCCTTCCGGTCCGCGCAGATCGCGCTCGACCGGGAGCGGCGGGAGTACGAGCGGACCCGGGACGGGGTGGTGGTGGAGGTGCGGGACACGCTGCGCCGGCTCAAGCAGGCCGAGGTCTCGCTCCGGATCCAGCAGGAGATCATCGCGGTCGAGGAGAAGCGGGTGCGCAAGGCGCGGCTCGACTTCGAGGGGGGCCGCGTGGGCAACCGCGACGTCCTCGAGGCGGAGCAGTCGCTCCTCAGCGCCCGCAACGCGCGGATCCGCGCGCTCGTGGACTACGAGATCGCGCGGATCGACATCGAGCGGGTCATGGGCACGCTCGAGGTCGGGGACGACGGGACCTGGCGCGGGCGGCGTGCCCCGGGCGAGGCCGGGAAGGGAGGGTCGTGATGGGTCGCGGGCTCGTGGTGGGCGTCCTCGTCCTGGCGGCGGGCGGCGGGGTCGCCGGGTGGGCGGGGGCCTTCGGCGGCGCCGGCGCCGGCGCGCGGGGCGCCATGACGCACGCCGTCACCCGGGGGGCGCTCCGGATCTCCATGAAGGAGACCGGCACGCTCAAGGCGAAGAACTCCGTCGCCATCAAGGCGCAGATCCCGGGCACGGCCAAGATCGTGTGGCTCATCCCCGAGGGGGCCGAGGTCAAGCAGGGGGACAAGCTCGCGGAGCTGGACAAGACCGAGACCCAGCGGAGCGTGGACGAGCTGGACGGCCAGGTGGTCCAGATGGAGTCCCAGGTCAAGACGGCCAGGACCGAGCTCGACATCCAGCAGGCGGAGGGGAAGGCCTCGGTGGAGAAGTCGGAGCTGGCCTACACGATCAAGCAGAAGGAGATGGCGCGGTTCCAGGAGAGCGAGGAGCCGCAGAACCACCGCAGGAAGTCGCTCGCGGTCGAGAAGGCGGAGAGCGAGTTCCAGCGGAAGACCGACCGCTTCTCGCAGATGCAGAAGCTCCTCGACGAGGGCTTCGTCACGCGCGACCAGTTCGAGGAGGAGAAGATCGCGCTGCGGGCGGCCGAGGTCGAGCTCCAGTCCGCGAAGGAGGAGCTGGACGGCTACGTGCGGTTCACGCGGGAGATCGAGAGGAAGCAGAAGGACTCCGACCTGGCCGAGTCGCAGCGGAACCTGAACAACGAGCGCCTCCGGGCGGACAACCTCCTCGACCAGAAGCGGGTGAACCACGAGCAGCTCGCCCGGCAGTTCCAGGTCTCCAAGGACCGCCTCGTCGAGCAGCGCAAGCAGCTCGAGGCCATGACGGTGAAGGCCCCGGCGCCGGGGATCGTCGTGTACCAGGAGCGGGGGTGGAACGGCGAGGAGCTGAAGGTCGGAGCCACGGTCTACAACGAGCAGCCCTTCCTCCAGCTCCCCGACCTCTCCGAGATGGAGGTCACGATCGGGGCCCACGAGGCGGACATCAACAAGCTCAAGGTCGGGCAGAAGGTCTTCGTCACGGTGGACTCCTTCAAGGGGGAGCAGCTCTCGGGGGAGATCACCCGGGTCGCCGCGATCGCCAACGAGCGCGACTGGCGGAGCGACGTGAAGAAGTTCGAGGTGGTGGTCACCCTGGTGAAGACGCCGCTGGCGCTGAAGCCCGGGCTCACGGCCAAGGTCGAGGTCCTCGTCGGCGAGGTCCCGAACGTCCTGACGGTCCCGCTCCAGGCGGTCTTCGTGCGCGAGGGCTCCTACTTCGTCTTCGCGGACGCCGGGGGGAAGCCCTCGCGGCGCGAGGTGAAGCTCGGGGAGTCGAACGACAACTACATCGTGGTGCGCGAGGGGGTCGCGGAGGGGGACCGGGTCCTCCTGTACAACCCGGAGGCGACCGAGGGGTCCACCCCGGCGGCCCCGGGGCCCGCGGCGCCGCGGCCCGCCCCCGCGGGGAACGGGAAGGCGGGGGCCGGCCCGCGCGGCGGGAAGTCGTGACCGCCCCCGCCGCGGGCGCCCCGCTCCTCGAGCTGCGCGGCGTCCACAAGTGGTACGGGGAGGGGGACGCCCGCCTCCACGTCCTCCAGGGCGTGGACCTCCGGGTGGAGCGGGGGGAGTTCGTCGCCATCCTGGGGCAGTCGGGCTCCGGGAAGTCCACGCTGCTCAACCTCCTCGGCTGCCTCGACCGTCCCTCCGAGGGCGCGTACCTCCTCGCCGGCGAGGACGTGGCCGGCCACGGGGACGACCGCCTCTCGGAGATCCGCAACCGCTGGATCGGGTTCGTCTTCCAGTCCTTCCAGCTCGTCCCGCAGCTCACCGTCCTCGAGAACGTGGAGGTCCCGCTGTTCTACGCGGGGGTCCCGCGCGCGGAGCGGCACCGGCGGGCGCGCGAAGGGCTGGACGCCGTGGACCTCGGGGGAAGGCTCGGCCACGTCCCCGGGATGCTCTCCGGCGGCGAGCAGCAGCGGGTGGCCATCGCGCGGGCGCTCGCGAACGACCCGCTGCTCCTCCTCGCCGACGAGCCCACGGGCAACCTCGACAGCGCCACCGGGGCCCAGATCCTGGGGCTCGTCAGGGACCTCCACGCCGCGGGGCGCACGGTACTCCTCATCACCCACGACCGGGCGGTGGCCGCCGCCGCGCCGCGCCGCGTCCGGATCCTCGACGGGCGGATCGAGGGGGAGGAGCGGTGACGTCCCCCGCCCCCGCGCGCGGGCTCCGCCTCGGGACCGGGGAGCTCCTGCGGCTGGCGGTCCGCAACCTCCGCGGGTACCCGCTCAGGACCTTCCTCACGATGCTGGGCGTCGTGTTCGGCGTCGCCTCGGTCATCGGCATGCTCGCGATGGGGGAGGGGGCCCAGCGGGAGATCCTCGAGCAGTTCGGGCGGCTCGGGATCCGCAACGTGATCGTGAACACCGTGAAGCCCCCCGAGTCCCGGCAGGCCACGGAGCGGCGCAACTGGGTCAGCCGCCACGGGCTCACCTTCAAGGACCTCGACCAGATCCGGAAGACGGTCCCGACGGCGGTCTCCGCCCTCCCGGTCCACACCAAGACCGAGAGGGCGTGGAACGGGAGCCGCAAGGCGGACGTGCTCCTCGAGGGGGTGACCCCGGAGCACTTCGACAGGGCCAACCTCCGCGTGGCCCGGGGGCGCCCGCTCACCGCCGGGGACGACGCCGCCCTCGCCTCGGTGTGCGTGGTGCGGGCGGCGCTGCTGCGGGACCTGGGGTGGTTCGAGGAGCCGCTCGGGTTCCGCCTCCGGTGCGGGCAGCGGCTCTACGAGGTCGTCGGGGTCCTCGAGGACGAGGAGTTCCTCGGGCACTTCCGCAAGGCCCTGGACACGGGCTCCGGGGCCTCGGAGGTCTACATCCCCTACGAGACGATGCTCGCGCGGGAGGGGACGCTCTCGTTCCGCCGCTCCTCGGGCTCCTTCGAGGCGACGAACGTGGAGCTGAACCAGATCCTCGTCGAGTGCTCCGACGGGAGCGACGAGACCGTGAAGGACACCGCCCGCGCGATCCGGCAGATCCTGGAGAAGTTCCGGGAGCAGTCCGAGCAGAAGGACTGGGAGGTCGTGGTCCCCCTCGAGCTCCTCAAGCAGCGGCAGAAGACCCAGGGGGTCTTCAACGTGGCGCTCGTCCTCATCGCGTCGATCTCGCTGCTGGTCGGGGGGATCGGCATCGCGAACATCACGCTGGCGACGGTCACGGAGCGGACCCGCGAGATCGGCGTGCGGCGCGCGCTCGGGGCCAAGCGCCGCCACGTCACCCTCCAGTTCCTGGCCGAGACGGTGACCATCGCGGCCGTGGGCGGGGTCCTCGGGATCCTCCTCGGCGTCGGCGGCGTCTGGCTCATGGAGAGGGCCACGGGGTGGAGCGCCGCGGTCACGCCCTGGAGCGTGGCCGCCGCCTTCGGCATCTCCTGCGCCGTCGGGGTCCTCTCCGGGATCTTCCCGGCCCACCGCGCCGCCTCCATGGACCCCATCGCGGCCCTGCGGTACCAGTAGTAGGGGCCGGGCTTGCCCGGCCCGCCGTTCAGACCGTCAGGACCGCGCAACGGCGGGCGACCCAAGGGTCGATGTCGCCTGGGGAAAAGGCCAACGGCGGGCGACCCAAGGGTCGCCCCTACAACGGCGGTGGGACCGGGGCCGTTGTAGGGGCGGGGCTTGCCCCGCCCGCCGTGTGTCTTCGGTGGGTATGGCCAACGGCGGGCGACCCAAGGGTCGCCCCTACAACGGCGGTGGAAACGGGGCCTCTGTAGGGGCCGGGCTTGCCCGGCCCGCCGTGTGTCTTCGGCGGGTATCGGGATCACGGAACGGCCGGGCGGCCTGAAGGCCGCCCCTACCACGGAACCCGCCCCCGACCGATGATGGATCGATGCTCGCCCCCGTCCTCGCCGGCCTCCGCGATCTCGTGGTCGCCGACCGGCTCTGGACGGTGACGAAGGACATCCTCCGCTCCTTCTACTCCCCCTCGCTCCCCTGGCGTCCCCCGGCCTCGGTCCAGGTGGGCCTGATGGTCTTCGGGGTCTTCCTCCTGGCCGCGGGGGCGGGCCTCTCGGCCCGGGGGCGGGGGTGGTTCTGGAAGACGCTGGCCGTGGCCGGGGCGGCGGCGCTCGCCGGCTGGGCCCTCATGGGGGGGCGCGAGGACGTCCTCGGGTTCTTCGCGGTGATCCTCCTCGTCCTCAGGTTCTTCGGCGGGATCACCCTGGTGCTCGGCGCGCTCCGCTCCGCCTGGGTCTGGGTCCTCCTCCTCCTCTCCATCCTCGTGGCCGCCACGGGGGCCGCGGACCCCGCCGTCCTCGGGCTCGGCCTCGGGGCCCTGGCCTCCCTCCTCGGGGCCTGGTCCCTGTACCGCAAGGCCGAGGAGATCTCCCCCGGCAAGCGCGGCTCCCGCTGGAACCGGGTCACGGCCCTGGGGTGGGCGGCCTGCCTGCTGGCGGCGGGGATGCTGGAGCCCCGCGGGGTGGGGGCCTGGGGCCGGGAGTTCCAGGTCGCGGGGATGGTCGTGGGCGTCGCCCTGGCGGTGCTCGCCCCCTCGCTCCTCCGCCGGGGGAGGGTCGAGCTGAAGGTCTCGAAGCGGTGAGCCGGGCGCGGGGCGGGGGCCCCGCGCCCGGGAGGACGCGCGAGACGCCGTCAGTCCAGGGGATAACACCACAGCGCTACCCCATGCTCCCACCTCGTGGCGTAACTGCGCCTCTTCGCGTGAGTTGGGTCGGAACTTCGATGCCCAACTTGAGGGCCCCGGACGGGATCGCCATGGGCGTCGGTCCTCCTTCTCCGGGCAGCCGGATCCGAAGACACCGTTCCCCTCTGGGAACGGGCCTGCATGCGCTCGGACCAGACCACGGCCACCCCCGCGGTGCCGCCTCGGCCGTAGCGCTGTGGTGTTAGGCTCGATTCCTGGACCGGCCTCGCAGCTAGGACGCCACCGCGCCGACGAACAAGGGCTGCCGGCCCTCCCAGGTGATAGGCTTCCGCGGGGGTGTTGCGGACCCCCGCGAGAGGAGAAACCAGTGCGTGCCTCCCTGATCGTCGCCTTCACCGCAGCCGCTCTCGCCGCCCCCGCAGCGCTCGCCGCTGACACGGTCGTTGTGAGGGCGGTCTCGGGGCAGACCTTCCAGGGAACCATCGACTCCGAGGGGGACGCGCACGCGTACCTTCTCGAGGACTTCGCGCCGCAGACCTTCTCGATCTTGCTCAAAGCCGCCAAGGGCTCGGCCCTCGTCCCCGACCTCACCCTCGAGGACCCCGCCGCCGGCGACGTCACCGCCTCCCTCGCGGCCTTCCGCAAGGACGGGAGCCATTCCGTCGCTGTGAAGAACGCCGCGTTCCCCTCAGGCCCGGGCCGCTACGTCCTCCGCGTGCTGGGCAAGACGGGCGCGACCGGCACGACCGGCGGCTACCTCCTCAAGGTCACGACGAAGGTCGTGAAGAAGTTCACGGGTACGGGGAGCGTCCCCGGCTCGCCGGACATCGCTTTCTTTGCGCCCTCCGAGTCGGTCGTGTCCCTGAAGGTGACGCCGACTTCCCCCGGCGCAGTGTCTCCCCTGTACGGGGCCGTCACCGCACCGTCCTGCGTGTCGGCCTCCGTTCTCCCGGGACTCAAGACCGGCACCGGCACCCTGGCCATTCCCTTCACCGGGGACTACTCCGCAGAGGTCGAGGGGAACGGAGGGACCGAGGGTGCGTTCCAGTGGCTCGCCAAGGTCAAGCCCGCCAAGCCCTCGAAGATCCCCGTGCAGGTGAACGGGGGCGCCGTCTACTTCCCGCCCGACGGTCCCGGCCCCGCGGCGTTCGTGACGCGGCCCGGGCAGTCCACCGTCGGCTTCGACACCGATGGAGTCGCCCTCTGCTGGCGCGAGGTGCGGACGCAGAGCAACCCGCCGCAGCAGGCCGGCAAGAACTCCATTGCCTGTTCCTCGGCCACGGGGAAGAACCTCCCCAAGATCGCGAACAACTTCGCGACCGACGGGAACCCCCCGGCGAACGGGTTTTCCCTCGGCCCCACCGACGCCGCCGTGGTTGCCGGGGGCGAGCTCTTCGCGATCCCGCGGGCGGGCGGTTCAGCAACCTCCCTTGGAACTGGCCTCGGGGCCGTGCTCCGCGTCCTGGCCGACGATGGATTCGCCTACGCCTTCACGTCCGGCGGCATCCGGCGCTACCCGCTCGACGGGTCCGGCTCCTCCCCCGTGATCACGGACGGGTCGTACACGTATCTCGACATGGCCTTCGGCGGGAAGGGCCTGGTCTTCGCGGCACAGGACGGAGCCGGTGACCTCGTCGTCGTGACGGTCGGCCGGGACGGTACCGGCTCCCTGCTCCTGGCGACCGTCTCCTCGAACCCGGGCCTCCGGGCGTTCGCGGCACGTGGGCCCGACGCCTTCTTCGCGGTGAACGACGGCGCCGGCGGGACGCAGATCCTCCGGGCCTCCTCTTGCTTCCCCGGGACCGCGGTGCCCCTGGCGGCCCTCGCCAACGCCCCGGTCAGCGCCATGGCCGCGGACGAGCTCGCCGTCTACGTCATCGAGGACGACGCGGCCGATGGGGTCCGGGTCCGCCAGGTGCCCCGAGGCGGCGGGGTGCCCACGGTCATCGCCCGCGGAAACGACGCGACCGGGTTCGCCATCCAGGACGGCGCCCTCGCGGCAGCGAAGGGGTACGTCTACTTCCTCGCGGACGACGGCGGCGACGCCTTCTACCGCGTGAAGCGGCGGTAGCGCGCCGGGGAGGCTCGCCTGTCTCCCTTCCCCGTGCAGGGCGGGAGGCGCACTCGGGCCAGGCCACTCTCGCTGCCGTGCGTTTCGGCCGCACCCGGACCGTCCGGCCCGTGCCCATGGCCTGCGGCGCCGGACTCCCCATGAATGACGGCGGCCGGACGAGGGAGGACCTCGCCCGGCCGCGGTTGGCTTCGAAGGAGCGCTACGGGTTCAGGCTGGGGACCGTCCCCGCCAGGAGGGTCGTCGTCCCGCCCGCGTCCCGGACCTCGATGGCTTTGCCGCCGAGGTCCGCAAGCGTCGCCCCGAAGGGCAGGGCGTCACTCCTCTTCGTGTCCTTGGCGTAGTTGAAGTTGCCGTCGTCGTTGGTGGTGGACGAGTCGAACTGCACGAGGTCCGTCTCGGGCGTCGAGGGATCGTCCGCCCAGAGCGTGTACTCGGTCGAGGCGTCCAGGTGCCGGACCTTGACCCGGAACCAGGACCGCTCGTCGCGGCTCCGGTTCTGCGGGAAGTGCTTGACCTCCACGCGCCCCGTCGCGTCGGCGTCGGGCCCGCCGTCGGAGGGCACGAGCTCGCTCCGGCCGCGGCCGGGACGGCCGTTCGGGTTGCCGCCCGCGGCGCCGGCGTCCGGGGCGACGCCCGCCGCGAGCACGGCGAGACCGGCCGCCGCAAGCATCCTGAGAGCGATCTTCATGAGGGACTCCTCCTGCAGGCTGCGTGCCTCCGACCCGCGAGGCCGTCCGGGCGCCCTGCAGCGCACCGGACCGTTCTTCCGACGGTGAGCCTAGCACAGGGGCCCCGGCGCCGGCGGCGCCGCCCGGGGCTTGCGCAAGTCACGTGGGGCGGGGGGTTTGGGGAGGGCGGCTCCGGCCACCGACGCAGGGCTTTCGACCGGGGGAGGGCCGATTCCGGTAAGATGCCCGTGGGCGCCCCCCGGGGGCCGCCTCGCGGGGAGGACGCGTGCGCATCCTGGTCGTGGAAGATGACCGCAACCTCGGGTCCTTCCTCGCGAAGGCCCTGCGCGAGGCGTCCTACGCCGTGGACCGCGCGGGGACCCTGGCGGAGGCGCGCATGCGCGTGCGGGAGGGCTCCTACGACCTCGTGGCGCTGGACGTCGGCCTCCCCGACGGGTCGGGGTTGGACATCCTCCGGGAGATGCGCGGCGGGGGACGCCGGGTCCCCGTCCTCCTCCTGTCGGCGCGCGGGGAGGTCCCGCGGAGGGTCGAGGGCCTCGACCTCGGCGCCGACGACTTCCTGGTGAAGCCCTTCGCCCTCGAGGAGCTCCTCTCGCGGGTGCGCGCGCTCCTGCGGCGCAGCGGCGGGCGGGCCGACCCGGTCCTCCGGCTCGGGGCCATCGCCTTCGACGAGGTGGCGCGCCGGGTCACGGTCGGGGGACGCGTCGTGGACCTCACCCCGAAGGAGTTCGGGCTCCTCCGCGCCCTCCTCCGCGCACCGGGGGCGGTGCTCACGCGGACCCAGCTCGTCAACGGGGTGTGGAACTGGGCCTTCGACGGCTACAGCAACGTGGTGGACGTCCACGTCTCCTCGCTCCGGCGGAAGCTCCGGGGTGGGGGGGTGCGATTCCGGGCCGTGCCCCGGGTCGGCTACGCGCTCGAGGCCGAGGAGCGGGAGAGGGCGGGGCACGCGTCTGGCGCTGCGCGTCGCGCTCCTCGTCTCCGTCGCCCTCGCGGGGGTGGCGGGGACCGTGGAGTTCGCGCTCATCCGCCCCCTGGCTTCGCGGGAGGACGAGACGATCCGCCTGCGGGCCGAGGCCCTCGCGGCGGGGGCCGCGGAGGGCGGCACCGAGGGGTTCCGCCGGGCCGCCGCGGTGCTCCTCCGGGGCAGCCC
>CAZKTF010000102.1:0-12256 GCA_964555565.1 uncultured Planctomycetota bacterium
GATCCGCAAGGCTCTCCGCGCCTTCAACGGCCTCAGTTGTTACGACACGTCCACTCATCTCGATCTCCCTTGAGCCCTCAACACGCGTGGCTCGCTTGGAAGCCCGAGCTACTTACCGATGGGAACCACAACGACACGGAGTTGGATCGATCCGGAGTTGTTGTCGGAGCCGCGGTCGTTGCACCTTGCACTAACCGTTCCACCTTCACCAGGAACACTCCCAACGCCGGCTTCGAGGACGGGCAGCACGTCCTTCTCACCAACGCGGATCAGCAGGCACCCGTGAGGATAGGCAGGGAACAAGGAGTGTCCATCGTACTCTCTCAAGTTCAACCCCGATGGACCCGACTCTCCTGCCAGAGGACCGAGCCTCCAACGGCCTCTGGCGTCGGATCCAATCAGATCTCCCTTGTTGGCGGAGACGCCGAGCTCCTGCCAGTCTCCCGCCCCGGCGTCGATCCGCACGGTGACGTCCCTGATGTTGGTGATGGCCTCCTCGAGCTTCTTGAGATCGGCCTCGCCGAGCTTCCGGGTCCTTTCCAGCCATGCTCGCGTGTCGGAGAATCCGAGGGTCTCCGCGTAGGCGCTGTTCTGGTCGAGGAAGCCCGTGAGGTCGTCCATCATTGCGCCAATGTGCTGCACGGAGGACCGCTTCTCCTTGCGCATCGCCTGGATGGCTACTAGGAGGGCATCTGGCGTACGCGTCTGAATACTCGCAAGGAACCGCTCGCGGAGGCTCTCCCGGAGCTTCTCGATCTCCTGCTGGACTAGCCTCACTTTCGAATCGACTTGCTTCTTGACCGCGGCGGGATTGAGCAGGCGGAGAGCCACTGGCAGGAGCGCCGGCGAGCCCTGTCAAGTGGAGTCCGCCCGAAAGGTGACCTTCCCCGAAAGGCTGTCGGTCACTCGCGAGAGGTCTGCATGCACGAAGACCCTCGCCGGAGTCTTGCCTTGAGTCGGCTCGATGACGAGCCAGGGGTCATCGGTCACGCAGCTCCACGGGAGGCCGTCCTTTCCCGGAGAGGTGATCTCCAATTGGCCTTTCCCTGACTTTGGCTCCCCAACGTTCCCCTCGAGTCCGAGGCTCTTGACGGGGCCGACAATCAGCGAAGCGAGCGCGGTGAATCGAACCCGGACGTCCGCCGGACCCTGCGAGGTCTCGAACTTGAGCGTGGCCTCGTTCCGACCGAACCGAAGCGCCTCATGGCGAAGCGTGAGCTTGAGGTCGGCAGGAGTGCCTCCCTCGGCTTCGGACACGGCGCACCAGGAGGTCGCCCCCGATACCTTCCAGCCGACGCTCTGGTCCGCGCGGTCGCTCGTGAGCCGCAGGGTGACACTTGCCGGGGGGGCCGTCGCCGAGTCTCCAAACCTCCCGGTGATGTCGATGACAGTCGGTGCGATCACGAGGTGCGGTGGAGGTCCCGAGCACCCGGCGGATGCGGTCAGCCCGACCAGGGCAAGGGCAAAGCCACGGACAATGCCGAACGCGGATCCCCTCATCGCTTGCGCCTCCCCCTGCCACGCCGGCCGGAGGCGAGGAGCTCCTGTCCTCTCCGAACCAACCGGGTGCTGACCTCGACTTTGAGGAGTCTACTCGGAGGGCCCACCGCTCGGAAGGAGGAGCCTGAAACAACGGTCGTCCGGAGAAGTGGCAGCAGGTCGGGTTGGGGCCGCGAACTCTCTTGAGCCATGGGAGGGGCCCCTTCGATAGGCTAGCGCCGAAGGGCCCCTGAAGGGACCCCCGGGAGCAAGCGCATCTCATGGCTGCTGAGGTGGACGAGCGGACCATCCGAGCCGCGGTCGAGTCGCGGCGCGGTCATCTCGTGGTCCGTGTTGGCTGGATCACCCCGTCCGGGCGGCGCCGGTCGGTCCCGATGTACGAGACGACGGTTCGGAATGACTACCTGAACGAAGTCCGGTCCCTCCAGGGGACCTCGGATGCGGAGCTCCGGGCGAGGGCGACGAATCTCCTGCTGCGCTGGGAGGAGCAGGAGATCCGGAAGAGGGTAACCGCGGCGAAGGCGGACGCCCGCGAGCGCGCGCAGGAGGAGGCCGAGCAGGCGACCGCTAGCCTGAAGGAGGATCTGGACGCCCTGCGGACGCTCCTCCCCACGGCGCTCGGGGAGGACAACCGGTGGAACTGGGAGGAGCGCTACGACCGGAGCGAGGCACCCGGGTTCCAGTTCGTGACTCCGCGCCCGGAGCCTCCGGTGCCGCCAGCACCGCCTGTCTTGCCCCGGCCGAGCTTCTGGGAGTGGCTCCTGCCCCCGGTCAGGCGGGGCCGCCTCGCGAAGGAGGCCGAGATCCTCGAGCGCGACCGCGGGCGGAGGCAGAGGCTCCAGGAGGAGTTCCAGGGCGCATCGCGTGAGTGGGAGGGCGCCGAGAGGAGCGCCCGCGAAGCCCACGACGCCTCCCGGCGGGAGTTCCTCGAGAAGCGGGATCGGCAGAACTCCGAGGTCAAGTCCTTTCGCGAGCGGTTCGAGAGCGGCGACCCCGGGGCCATCGAGGAGTACGTGAGGGATGTCCTGGAGGGGTCCAAGTACCCGGATTGCTTCCCCCGGGACTACACGGTGTCCTTGGACCGGGCCTCGGGGTTCCTCCTGGTCGATGTCTTGCTGCCCCCGGCCCGGGCCGTGCCGGCAGTGTCGGAGTACAGGCACGTCTCCCGGGAGAACGAGTTCCGCCCGGTCCCGATGAGGAAGGGGGAGCATCGCGAACTCTACGAGAGCGCTCTCAAGCAGGCAACGCTGCGCACGCTTCACGAGACGTTCCAGTCCCTCTACACGGGCCACGTCCAGGCGGTCTCGGTCCGGGCTTGGGTTTCCGATGTGGACCTCGCGACGGGTCGGACGGAGACCAGACGCCTGCACGCGGCCTACTCGACCCGGCAGGAGTTCGCCCGGTTGAACCTCGCGCGGGTGGATCTCGATGCGTGTCTGGCAGGCCTGAAGGAGGAGCCCACGTGGAGAATCCCCGACCGACCCGCACCGGTGGCCTTGAACGTCGCCTTGGCAAGGCTCCCCGAGGCGGCGGGGGCGGAGGAACCCGAGGAGGAGGCGCCGCGAATCGCACCTGGCTCCGTGCTTGCTCCACGTGTCACCCGAACGGGAATCGAGATCCGGAGCGGGTTCGGCGTCCCTGAGAGGCTGGAACCCGCGCCAGCCGTCGGGGAGGAGCAGTGCTGGGTCCCTCCCGGCCGGACCGTCCAACTCGCCGGGCGGGACATCGAGGGGGGAGGACTCTACATCGGGGAAGGCCTCCGCGGCCTTGGTTTCCGCTGGACGGTTGAGCCGGCGCTCATCAACCCGCGGCTCGCGGTGGACCTCCGCGACCCGGACCGCGCTGGGGCGACGATGCCCTACTGGCCTTCCTACTCGGAGATCTCCCCCCGCGCGCGAGGGGCGTACGTCGAGTGGCTCGCCTCGGGGCGGACGGACCCCACGGCCGCGCTCGGGTTCGTCTTCCTTTGCTTCTACGGCATCGAACGCCGTGTCCTCGGGGACAGGGAACTCGCCGCGGCCCGAAAGGAAGAGACTGCGGCGCTGCTCTCGGAGGTCCGGCGGCTTCGCGGGATCTACGGGGGCCACGGGTCGTTCGGGCGCTACTCGGGGCAGTTCCTGGAGTTCATCGAGGGCTCCGGGGGAGAGGCGAAGCCCTACGAGCAGCCTCCCCCCCGAGGAGGGCCGGCCTACGCCCTCCCCAGTCTCGTCAAGCGGGCCGTCGGCGCACTCCTCGCCGAAGGGAAGCCGATCCCCGCGCCATGGGCCCTGGCATGGCTGGAGCACCACCCCGAGGCCCGACTTCGCAGCCCCGCCCGTCGCTGCCCGGAGGAGTTCCGGCAACTCTTCGAGCTTCGCTACAAGGAGCGGTACGGCGAGGGGATGCGCGTCTCGGCCAAGCCGGGGCGATGGAGGATGACCTACCAGCCCGCGAGCGCGAGCTTCGGGCGGATCCTCGAATCGACGGTGGAAGGGGTGCCGGACATCGAGCGCCTCTCGAAGCCCGTGCGCGAACTCTCTGCTCTGGCGGAGAAGTGCGCGGACGAGCTGGACGCCTTCAGCCGGTTCGTGAACCGGAACCCGGGGGCCGGTCGCACCCTCGCCGCGGTGTCTCTCCTTCCCGAGGGGATGCTCTCCCCGCGAGGCACGGCTGAGGGGAGTTCCCTCTTCGAATGGGTGGATGGCGCCCTCGGAGGGAAGGACTCCGCTCTCGTGGAGGCAGGAGAGCTTCTCTCGCGCTGGCCGGGCGCCGGGGAGAAGCTCACCAAGGGCGAGGCCGTCTCCCTGGCCCAAGTCCTGGAACGAGAGAACCTCGGCCTCGAACCCGATGTCCGGTTCGGGGGACCGCCGCCCACGAGAGGAGAGAGGGTTGTCCTGTTTCGTCTCACCCCGCCCGCCCTCAAGGCCCCGACCCAGGGGTATCTCGCCGGGACGCTGCTGCTGCGTCTGGCCACCGTCGTGGCGGCCGCCGACGGGACCGTGCAACCCGAGGAGATCGAACACCTGGAGGCGCACCTCGAGAAGTCCATGCGGCTCACGGCGGCCGAGCAGTTGCGCCTTCAGGCGCACCTTCGGTGGCTCGCCGCCGCGCCCCCGGGCATGTCCGGTGTCAGGAAGAGGCTCGCGGAGGTCCCTCAGGCGCAACGCGACATCGTCGCCAACCTCCTCGTCGCGATCGCCGGGGCGGATGGACGCTTCGAGCCGTCCGAGGTGAAGGTACTCACCCAGCTCTTCAAGGCCCTCGGACTCGACGAGCAGCAGGTCTACAGTCGGGCCCACTCGCTTGCGAGCCGGCCTGCGGGGCTCGACGTCGGGCCCGTGCCCGTGATCGTGCCGGGAGCACCCTCGGTGGGTTTCTCGATTCCCCCCCCTTCGCCGGTCGAAACGCCCGCCACCCTTGGACGCGTGGTTCTCGACCCGAGAGTCGTAGAGGCGAAGCTACGGGAAACGGCGGCGGTGGCGGCCCTCCTCGGCGGTATCTTCTCGGACGAGGAGGCGGGGGAGTCGGAGAGGACGCCCCGCGCGGAGAAGGTGATGGAGCAGGGCATCCTTGTCGAGGGCCTCGACTACTCCCACAGCGTCCTCCTGCGGAAGGTCGGGGAGCGTCCCCGCTGGGTCCGTGCCGAGCTGGAGGTCGTGGTGGCATCGGTGGGCCTCATGCCTGAGGGTGCCCTGGATGTCCTGAACGAAGCTGCCCTGGACAGGTGCGGAGAGCCCCTCCTGGAGGGGGACGATCCCCTGGGGGTGAACGGAACGGTGCTGGAGGAGTTCCTGCGATGAGCGAGGACCGGAAGATCCGACCCAAGGAGCGCGACTCGGTGCTCCAGTCCCTCCGCGCCGGCGTGGTCCCGAGGGCAGGACAGCACCTCATCCAGGTGGGACGGGCGAAGGAGGTGGAGGCGCTCCTCAAGGACATCGAGCGGGTGGCCGATCGCGGGTCCGCGATTCGATTCGTCATCGGGGAATATGGGTCCGGGAAGACCTTCTTCCTCCACCTCATCCGCGCCGTCGCGATGGAGAAGAAGCTCGTGACGGCGCAGGCCGACCTGAGCCCGGACAGGAGGCTCCAGGCGACCGGGGGCCAGGGACGGTCGCTGTACGCGGAACTCATGAGGAACCTCGCCACGAGGGCCAGGCCGGAAGGAGGCGCGCTCTCGAGCGTGGTGGAGAGGTTCGTGAGCACGGCGCTCACGGAGGCGCGGGATCGGGGTGTGAACCCCGAGGCCGTCATCCAGGAGCGGCTCCGTGACCTCTCCGAGATGGTCGGCGGCTACGACTTCGCGGCGGTGGTCGCCGCCTACTGGAAGGGCCACGACTCGGGGAACGAGCAGCTGAAGGCGGACGCCCTCCGGTGGCTTCGGGCCGAGTTCACGACCAGGACCGACGCCCGGACCGCGCTGGGCGTCCGGGCGATCATCGACGACGCGAGCTTCTACGATCACCTGAAGCTCCTGGCCCGGTTCGTGCGCCTGGCGGGATTCGGGGGGCTTCTCGTGTGCCTCGACGAGATGGTGAACCTCTACAAGCTGGCCCACACCCAGGCGCGGAACGCCAACTACGAGCAGATCCTCCGCATCGTGAACGACTGCCTCCAGGGGAGCGCGGAGTCCCTCGGCTTCCTCATGGGCGGCACGCCCGAGTTCCTGATGGACGCCCGCAAGGGGCTCTACAGCTACCCTGCTTTGCAGTCGAGGCTCGCGGAGAACACCTTCGCCCGTGAGGGGCTGGTGGACCTGAGCGGCCCCGTGATCCGTCTCGCGAACCTCAGCCCCGAGGACTTCTTCCTCCTGCTCGGGAAGATCCGGCACGTCTACGCCTCCGGAGACGCGAACGCCTATCTCGTCCCCGACGTCGCGCTGAAGGCGTTCATGGAACACTGCTCGAAGCGGATCGGCGAGGCCTACTTCCGAACGCCTCGGAACACCATCAAGGCCTTCGCGGACTTCCTCGCGGTCCTCGAGCAGAACCCGGGCGCGGAGTGGGAGGCCATGCTGGGCGGGGTCGAGTTCGAGACCGAGGGCAACCCGGACCTGGCCCCCCTCCCCGACGACGCGGAAGGTCCGCCCGAGGGCGGGGGCTCTCCCGTCCCCCCGAAGCCTGCGGGGGACGATGACCTCGCCTCCTTCCGCCTCTGACCCCGTGAGCGAACCCGCGCCCTCGAAGGCCTTCGACCGGCTCCACGAGAAGGTCCGGCGATGGGTCTGGCAACAGGGCTGGACGCAACTCCGCGACGTGCAGGAGGCGGCCGTCGCTCCCCTCCTCGAAGGGAAGAGGGATGTGATCCTCGCCGCGCAGACCGCGAGCGGGAAGACCGAGGCCGCTTTCCTCCCCATCGTGTCCTGGCTCCTCACGGACGAAGGGCCCGGGGTTCGCGTTGTCTACGTGGGTCCGCTCAAGGCCCTCATCAACGACCAGTTCGAACGGCTCGATCGGCTGTGCGAACACCTGGAGATCCCCGTGCACCGCTGGCACGGAGACGTCGAGGGCGGCCGCAAGAAGGAGGTGCTCGCGGAGCCCTCGGGGATCCTCCTCATCACGCCGGAGTCGCTGGAAGCCCTCTTCGTGATCCACGGCCCCCGGCTCGGCGCGGTGTTCGCCGGCCTTCGCTACGCCGTCATCGACGAGCTGCACTCCTTCATCGGGACGGAGCGTGGGAGGCAGCTCCAGTCGCTGCTCCACCGGCTCGAGCTCGTCCTCCGTCGGCGCGTGGTCCGGGTCGGCCTGAGCGCGACGCTCGGGGACATGAGTCTCGCGGCGGAGTTCCTCCGGCCGGGGCGGGGGGAAGAGGTCCACCTCCTCGAGGCCGTGGGAGAGGGGCAGGAGCTCCGGCTCCAGGTGCGCGGGTACCGCACAACGCCCCCCGACCCGGAGGCACCGATCGATGCCGAGGATGCCGGCGGTGACGAGATCGCTATCGCCGGGCATCTGTTCAAGACGCTCCGTGGGACGAGCAACCTCGTCTTCGCCAACAGCAGGAACCGTGTCGAGAGTCTCTCCGATCACCTCCGCGACCTGTGCGAACGCCAGCGCTTGCCGAACGAGTTTTTCCCGCACCACGGGAGCCTCTCGAAGGACCTGCGGGAGGATGTCGAGCGGATGCTCAAGGAGGGGATCCGGCCCACGACCGCCGTATGCACGAGCACGCTGGAGATGGGCATCGACATCGGGCCCGTGTCGAGCGTCGCCCAGGTGGGGACGCCTCCTTCGGTCGCGAGCCTCCGCCAGAGGCTGGGGCGCTCGGGGCGTCGCGGGGAGCCGGCCGTCCTCCGCGCCTACATCCGGGAGGAGGAGGTCACGCCCGCGACGCATCCCCAGGACCGGCTGCGCGCGGAGCTGGTCCAGACCATCGCGATGGTGGAACTCCTCCTGGCCCGCTGGTGCGAGCCTCCGGCTGCGGGGGCGCTCCACCTCTCGACTCTCGTCCAGCAACTCCTGTCGCTCATCGCCCAGTTCGGGGGGGTGCTGGCTCTCGACGCTTGGAGGGCCCTCTGCGAGAGCGGGCCCTTCGCCGGAGTGGACCAGGCGATGTTCGCGGACCTGCTGCGCGCGCTGGCGGAGAAGGACGTGCTCACCCAGACCTCGGACGAGACCCTGACGCTGGGCATCGTCGGGGAGCGCATCGTGGGTCACTACTCGTTCTACGCCGCCTTCACCTCACCCGAGGAGTTCCGCCTCGTTCACGCAGGAAGGACCCTGGGGTCGCTCCCGATCGCCTTCCCGGTCACGCAGGGCACCTTCCTCATCTTCGCCGGTCGGCGGTGGAGGGTGACCTCCGTCGATGTCGAACATCGAGTCATCGACCTCGTGCCTGCCCCCGGGGGCAGGGCTCCCCTGTTCGGAGGCAGCCGCGCGTCCGTCCATGACCGAGTGCGCGAGGAGATGCCACGGATCTACGGGGGAAGCGAGGTCCCAGCCTACCTCGACCCCGTGGCTCAGGACCTGCTCGCGGAGGCCCGGAAGGACTTCCACGCCCTCGGCCTCGACCGCCGCTCGATCCTCGAGTGCGGAGGAACCACGCTCCTCTTCCCCTGGCGCGGCGACCGCGCGATGAACACCCTTCGCATCCTCCTCGAGTCGGAAGACCTCGACGTGAGCCACGACGGGATTGCCCTCTCCGTCATGAGCGCCCCCGCGGAGGAAGTCAGGACCCATCTCGTGGCTCTTCTCGATGGCGAACTCCCCTCCGCCCGGATCCTCGCCGCGAAGGTCGAGAACAAGCGTCGCGAGAAGTACGACGGCCTTCTCCCCGTTCCCGCGCTCTGCGCTGACTACGCCTCGAGAGACCTGGATCTTGATGGAGCTCTGCTGGCGGTCGAGGCGCTGCTCGGGCGGGGACGAGTGGGCAGGTCAAGCTCGTGACCAAGTCCGCCGTGCCCGCGGGCTCGGTCGCTGCCTCACGCTTCGCCGGGGGGGTGGAGCCTGGAGAGCCACAGGGAATCCCGTTGGAGATGTGGGCCGAGGACTCGGAGGGAGCGATCGCCGGAGACATCCTCGAAGATGCGTTCCGGCTCGACGAGTACGACCAGGCGATGATCCTCCTCTCGCTACCGTGATGACCATGTCAGCGAGGTGGAGTGGCCGCGAGAGTCCCCAGCGGCCTGGATCAAGCTCTTGGTACCCTGCGATGGTGTCCAGGCCCAACGGCGGCCGAGATTCGTGACCGCGCCCCCTGCTCAGCCGAGGGTCTACCACATTACCCACATCGACAACCTGCCGTCCATCGTGGCGGATCGGGCCATCCTCTCCGACTCCACCATGGCCGCGAGGGGTGGGCGGGCGACGGTCGTCGGCATGCCCAAGCTCAAGGAACGGTGCTTCCATCTCCCGGTGGGCTGCCACCCTGGGACCGTGGTAGCTGACTACGCCCGCTTCTACTTCTGCCCGCGGTCCATCATGCTCTATGTCGTCTACCGGGCAAACCATGAGGAGCTGGCCTACCGCGGCGGGCAAGATCCGATCGTCCACCTTGAGTTCGACTGTCATGAGGTCGTCGAGTGGGCAGAGAACAACGGTCGCAGGTGGGCATTCACGGTCTCAAATGCGACCGCCCGCTACGCCCCGTTCTGTGCCCGACTCGAGGACCTAGGTCAGGTGAACTGGCCCGCGGTCGCTGCAACGGAGTGGGCAGACCCGGTCGTGAAGGAAGGCAAGCAGGCCGAGTTCCTGGTTGAGGAGAGCCTGCCCTGGGAACTCGTCTCGCGCGTCGGGGTCCGATCGGAGGCCATCGCGGCTCGGGCGCGGACGGCCATCGCCAGGGCTGGGCACCGTCCCGAGGTGGCCGTCCTCCCCGACTGGTACTATTGAGCATGGAGCCAGGCGCCATGATCGAGTTAGCTCGCGGCGACATCCTCGGGTCCGGGGCCGAGGCCCTGGTCAACACCGTGAACTGCCAAGGGTTCATGGGACGGGGCATTGCCCAGCAGTTCAAGAGGACGTTCCCGGAGAACTTCAGGGCCTACGAGGCCGCCTGCAAGCGCGGCGCGGTGCAGGCCGGCCGAATGCTCGTCTTCAGGACCGGGACCTTTACCAACCCCCGCTTCATCATCAACTTCCCCACCAAACGGACCTGGCGAGGGAAGAGCAGGCTGGCCGACATCGAGGCGGGCCTGCAGTCCCTCGTGGTGGAAGTCAGTCGTCTGGGGATCCGGTCGATCGCGGTCCCCCCTCTCGGTTGTGGTCTCGGCGGGCTCTCGTGGTCCACGGTGAGGCTGCGCATCGAGGCGGTGCTTGGCGAACTGGCCGGGGTGCGGGTCATCGTGTTCGAGCCGATGGGAGCGCCGGCTGTGGGCAAGATGGCGAAGACCAAGGAAGTCCCGCAGATGACCCCCGGCCGAGCGGTGCTCGTGACCTTGATGCATCGGTATCTCGGGGGGCTGATGGACCCCTTTGTCTCGCTCCTAGAGGTCCACAAGCTCCTGTACTTCTCCCAAGAGGCCGGCGAGAAACTCCGGTTGAACTTCAAGAAGGCGACCTACGGTCCCTACGCCGAGAACCTTCGCCATCTCCTCCTCCGCGTGGAGGGCCACTTCATCACCGGCTACAAGGATGGCGGCGATGATCCCCTCAAGCAGCTCACGCTGGCCCCAGACGCAATCCAGAAGGCCCGGACCTACCTCAAGGACCACCCCGCGGCCCGAGATCGCTTCGATCGTGTGGCCGACCTCGTCGAGGGCTTCGAGACTCCGTTCGGGATGGAGCTCCTCGCCACCGTGCACTGGGTCGCCACCCGAGAGGGGGCGGACAGCGCGGATGCCGCGGTCACGGCCGTCCACGTATGGAGCGAGCGGAAGGGGATCTTCTCCGAGAGGCAGGTCCGGCTTGCGTGGGACGTACTCTCCTCCAAGGGGTGGCTGCAGGTCGGGTCGCCTGCACACAGCAGTTGAGCCTTGTAGATCCAAGTCGATCCTCCTGGACGCGCCGTCGCGGCCGGGGCTTGTCAGACCGTTGCCTGCATTTGGACCGGAACTCCCCGCTGCGGTGAGGGACCGCATCGGCTGAACCATCCGCGCCCGGGGCTACGCTTGATCCCCGAGACCATGGAAGCCCCGGTGCCGCCTGTCCCCCTGGACCAACTGCTCGCCCACCGCGAGTGGGTGCGGCGGATGGCGCGGGCGCTGGTGGGGGATGAGAACCTCGCCGACGACCTGGAGCAGGACGTCTGGATGGACGCGCTCGAGAGGTCCCGCGCTCAGCCCTGACGTTCCGTGGTCTCCGGGGAGGAGACACCGGCGGGTCCTCTCGGGGGCTCGCGTACCCCGGTGATCCTGTCCCCCCTGGTGTCCCCCGGTAGGGCGCGATCTGCCGCAGGGACCGCGGAGGCGGCCGCGCGACGCCGAGGGCGCGGCTACTCGTCGGGACCGCGGTGGGAGACGTCCTGCTCATCGACCCAGTCCTCTTCTTCCCAGGTCATGCCCTTGCGCCCGGGCACCTTGCGCGTGGGGCCCGCCTTGTAGAGGGCGCAGGAGCGCGGTCCGTAGCAGAAGGTCTCCCGGCGATGGCGCCGTCGCCCGGGGTTCCACGGGTCGATGATCATCTCCACGGCCATGAGGCATCCCCACCGGCAGCTCGCGCACTTCCCCTCGTAGACGCGCGCGTCCAGCCGCCGATGGCCCCGCTCGCGATAGACGGACAGCGCCGGCGGCACCCCGTGCCAGGGCGGCGGGGTCTCCGCGGCCGCGCCCGCGCGACCGAGCACCTCGAGCCGGCTCACCTTGTAGAGCTCGGCAGACTCCGTGCGGGGGTCCGCGACCGGTAGACCCTCGCCCCGGACCTCGTCGCCGACCCGGAAGGCGTGCTTCGCGTGGGCCGCCTCGCCCACGGCGACCAGGAACTTCCGCTCCTCCTGCCCGACGCGGCCGCGCACGCGGAGGACGTAGCCCAGGTAGGAGTGCGTGCGCTCGTCGTAGGACCGCGTTATCCGGATCCGCGGCTGGACCGAGGTCAGCACGCCGCCCCAGGCGACCTTCCCCGGGCCGGTCATTCCGCCTCCCCGGGATTCGCCCCCGCCTCTCCCCGGACCCAACGGCCGCGCGCGCGGTCGAGGAAGGAGGGCTCGCGGCTCGGCCCGTGGCCCGCGAGGAGCCTCTCGAACCCGGGCATGAAGCCCACCTTGCGCCCATGCGCCGCGCGGACCTCCGCGACCACCGACTCCCACCCGTCGCCAGGGCCGGCGTGTCCGTAGCAGTCCCTGGCCCTCTCGAAGTGCCCGAGCGCAGCCGCGTAGTACTTGCTCTTCTTCGCGTGGAGGATGCGCATCC
>CAZKTF010000103.1:0-11950 GCA_964555565.1 uncultured Planctomycetota bacterium
CCGTGCGGCGCCGGCCCTGGGATCGGGACTGGCGGCTCGACCTCGCCCGCGCCTGCGCGGCCGTCCCGGACGGGTCGCGGCTCCCGCGCGCGCTGGCGGAGGCCCGGGCCATGGCGGCGGAGGACCCCGCGGACTTCGAGGCCCGCCTCGCGCTCGCGGAGATCGCCGCCGAGGCGGCCCGGCGTGCGCCCGAGAGGGGGCCTGCGGGGATGCTCGGGGCGCTGGCGGGATACGAGGAGCTGGAGAGGGCCTGCCGCGACCCGGCGCTCCTCGTGCGCGTCCTCCACGGTCTCGCCCGCGCGCACATCGAGCTGTTCGAGCTGGACCGCGACCCGGTCGTGGCGGGGTCCCACTTCCGCGAGGCGCTCGCGGCCCTCGACCGCGCGGAGGCGACGGACCCCCTCCGCCGGCTCCGCGGGGAGTCCGGGGCGCCGCTCGCGGCGGAGACCGAGTACCTCAGGGGCCGCGCCTACAAGCGGGCGCACGTGCGCGACGACCGGGAGGCGATCCGCCACTACGAGCGGGCCGTCGAGATCGACCCCGGCCACCTCGAGGCGACCTGGGACCTGGGCCACCTCTACTACGACTTCCTCCGGACGAACCCCTACCTCAAGATGGCCGCCGGCCTGTTCGAGCAGCACCAGGCGATCCGCCGCGACCGGGGGTTGCCGCCGCTGGACAGGGAGCGGATGGGGATCGTGCGGCACTGCCGGACGCTGGCCGCCGAGGGGAAGGACTTCGAGCCGGGCCAGACGACGCCGACGGAGCCGGACGCGACGACCCCGCAGGAGCCGGAGAAGCCGAAGTGAGGCGCCGATTCGAAGAGCGCCCGAGTGGTGGGCCGTGCAGGATTTGAACCTGCGACTTCGACCGTGTGGGGATCGCACTCTACCACTGAGTTAACGGCCCACGGTCGGGCAAGCCTAGCGCCGGCCCGGGGGCCCGGGGAGGAAGAACCCCGCGCGAGGCCTGACGGTTCTTCGGTATCCGGAGTGGGTCGCCTGCCGAGGACGAACGGCGGGTATGGGTAGGGGCAGGGGAGAACGCCGGCGAGCCTGCCCGTACCCCTACCCCTACCCTTACCCGCCTCCGGCTCGAGAGGCTCACCCACTCGATTCAGCGAGGAGCGGGCCTACCCCGTGATCGGGCCGTGGGAGCGGGCCTTGGCCAGCAGCGCCGCCGCCTTCGAGTCCCCGGGGAACATCCGCAGCGCCACCTGGGCGACCTTCCCCGCCTCGCGCTCCCGGCCCTCCGTCGCGAGGAGCTTCTCGGCGCGCGCGAGGATCGAGTCGCGCGCCTCGCCGAGGCGCTTCGCGATGGAGGCGACCTCGCGGGCCTCGGCGTCGCCCGGGTAGGCCTCCTCGAGCTTGCGGGCCTTCTTGAGGGCGTCCTCGGTCTCCCCGGAGGCCAGGAGCTCCTCGACCTCCCGGACCCCGCGGGCCCGGCCGCTCGCCTGCTCCTCGAGGAGCCGCATCTCCTTCCTCGCGTCCTCGTCCCCGGGCGAGAGGGCCAGCAGCTCCTTCAGCCGCTCGACGGCCCGGGCGGGGTCGTTGCCCTTGCACGCCTCGGCCGCGGCCGCCCGGAGGCCGCGGACCTTCTCGACCCGCGCCGAGGCCCGCTCGAGCCCCTCCTTCGCGGCGGCGTTCCCGGGCTCCTCTTCGACGCCCCCCTTGTAGGCCTTCGCCGCCTCCTCGAACCGCCCGGCCTGCTCCGCCACGCCGCCCCCGGCCACCAGGGCGGCCACGCGCGCGAGCGCCTCCTTCGCCCTCCCGGCGAGCGCCGGGACCCCGAACTCCTCGCCCTCGTCCGAGAGGAAGGCCGCGGCCGCGTCCCGCGCCTCCGTCCAGCGGCGCGCGGCCACGTGTTCCTCGACGACCCGCGCCTTCCCGCGGCGCTCCCCGGTCATGCGGGCCTTGCGGACCTCGTCCGCGAGCGCCGGGACCTCGGGCGAGCCGGGGAACTTCCGCGCGAGCGCCTCCCGGGCCTTCTCGGCCTCGGGCATCCGGCCCGCGGCGATGTGCTCGCGGACCTTCGCGGCGGCCTCCTGGAGCTGCCCCGCCCGGGCCCGCGCGTCGTCCATGGCCTTTGAGACCCGCGGGTCGTCCCCGGCCCGGCTGGCGGCCTCGAAGAGGCGGGAGAGCGCGCCGTCCGGGTCCCCCTCCTCGAGGAGCTTCAGGGCCGCGCCGAGGGTCGCGTCCACCTCGCCCACCGAGCGCTCGATCTGCTCCACCGCCTGGACCGCGTCCCGGTGGTCGGGGCTCAACTCCAGGACCTCGCGCCAGGCGGCCAGCGCCTCGCGGCCCGCGCCGGACTGGTCCAGGTCCCGCGCCCGCTTCGCCTTCTCCTCCACGAGCTTGATGGCGGCCTCGGCCTTCTCGAGCAGGAGGACGAGGTCGCGGCTGCGCCCCTCGCTCATCATCAGGCGCTCGGCCGCCTCGCGCGCCTCCGGGTAGCGCCTGGCCTTCAGCAGCGCCTCCACCGTCGTGGTCCCGAGCCCCGAGCGGCTGACCACCCGCGCCCGCTGGAGGTCCCCCTCCAGTTCCAGGATCGAGACGTCGTCGGGATAGAGCGCGCGGCCCGACTTGATCCTCTGCTCCGCCTTGTCCAGGTCCCCCGCGGCCAGCAGCGCGCTGATGGCGGTGCGTTCGCCCTCGCGCGCGTCGCGGCGGCCCTCCGCCTCGCGCAGGAGCGAGGCCACCTCCGCGTTCTCCGGGGAGCGGTCGCGCGCGAGCTGGAGCTTCTCGAGGCCGCGGTTGAGGTGCCCCTCGGCGAGCAGCGCCCTCCCCTCGTCCGCCAGGGTCTTGACCTCGCGCTCGAGCGGGATGTTCGCCCCGCAGTCCCCGCAGAACTTCACCCCGAGCGCCTCCTCGGTCCCGCACACGGGGCAGCGCTCGCGGAGCGAGGCGCCGCACCCCTTGCAGGAGGGGGCCTCCGCCGGGTTCGGGAGGCCGCAGTCGGGGCAGTAGACCTTCTCCCCCTCGTCGGGGCTGCGGAGGGCCTCCAGGTCCTCGAGGACCTCGCCGCACTCGTGGTAGCGCTTGTCGAGGTCCCGGTGGATCATCTTGCGGATGACCTCCCAGACCTTCGGCGGGAGGTCCTGCCGCATCTCGTTCACCGGGGTCGGCTCCTTCGTCATGATGCTCACGAGGATCTGCGCCGGGGAGGAGCCCTGGAAGGGGCGCTTGAGCGTGAGCATGTAGTAGAAGGTGACGCCCAGCGCGTAGATGTCGGTCCGGCCGTCCTTGGCCTTCCCCTCGAACTGCTCGGGGGGCATGAAGTAGGGCGTCCCGATCACCATCGAGGCCTGCTGCTGCTGCTGGTCGAACACCTTCGCCAGGCCGAAGTCCGCGATCTTCACGCCCCCCGAGGGCGTGATCATGATGTTCCCGGGCTTGATGTCCCGGTGGATGATGTTCTTCTTGTGGGCGGCCGCGAGCCCGCGGCAGCACTGGGCCAGGATCTCGACCGCCTGTTCGAGCGGCATCGGCCCCTTCTCCTGGAGGATGTCGTGGAGCGTGCGCCCCTCCACGAACTCCATGGCCAGGTAGTGGGTGTTGGCGCCCTTGTCGAAGCCGACCTGGTGGATGGCCACCGTGTTCGGGTGGATGAGCTGGGCCGCGGTGCGCGCCTCGCGCAGGAACTTGTCCACGTACTCCTTGCTGACCGCGCGGGTGGCCAGCATCATCTTGATGGCCACCTTGCGGCGCAGCGCGCGGTCCGCCGCCTCGTAGACGGCCCCGTAGCCCCCCTCCCCCAGCTTGCGGAGGATCTCGAACTGGTCGCCCACGACCCGCCCCACGAGGGGGTCCTGGGCGGGCGTCGGGGCCGTGGGCTGCATCCGCCGCGTGGACGAGGGGGCCGGAGTCGGCGGGGGGGCCGGGGCCGGCGGCGCGGGGGCGGAGGGGGAGGCCGGCACGGTGCCCGCCACGCTCCTGGCCCCCACGGGGGCGGGGACGGCCGCCGAGGTGGAGCCCGGGATCCTCAGGACCGCGTTGCAGGCCCCGCAGCGGATCTTCGCCCCGGGCTGGAAGCCCGTGACGTCCAGGTCCGTACGGCAGTTCGGGCAGGGGAACGTCTTGCGGGCCATGGTCCTCCGCGCCGGGGACTGTCGGGCCGAAGAGTATACGGTGGAGGGGGCCCGGGAAGATCGAGGGTCCCGTGGGAAGGGGGGGCTAACCGGGGGGCGAGAGCCCCACCCCCGCCGCGTGCCGGGCGAGGGCGGTCCGCACTGCCTCCCGATCGGCGGGGGAGGGGTGCCCGGCCTCGTGGTGGAGGGCGAGCAGGCGGACCCGCCCGGCGCCCCGGTCCGCCTTGAGGTCCACGCGGGCCACGAGCCGCTCCCCGGCCAGGACCGGCAGGCAGAAGTAGCCGTAGACGCGCCGGCGCGCGGGCGTGTAGCACTCGAGCCTCTGGTGGAACCCGAAGAGCGTCCCGACCCTCGTGCGGTCCCAGAGGACCGGGTCGAAGGGGGAGAGGAGGACCCCGCGGTCCTCGCGGGGGCTGAGCCGCGCGAGCCTCGCGGCCAGGTCCAGGTCCCGGGGCCGCGCCCACCCGGGGACCCGCGCGCCGTCCCCCGCGACGAGGTCGCAGCGGACGGCCTCGCCCCCCTCCTCGAGGTCCCGGAGCGCCCGGTCCACCCGGCCCGGCGGGCGGATCCTCCAGGTGGCCGCCAGCGTGGCGCGGGTCGCCCAGCCGTGGCCCTCGAGCGCCCGCAGGACCAGCGCGCGGACGGCGTCCTCCGGCGGGACCGGCCGGGAGAGGAGCCGCCCCGGGATGACCCGCTCCGGGAGGTCGTAGACCCGCTGGAAGCCGACCCGCTCGCGGATGGCCAGGTCCCCCGCGGACCAGAGCGTGAGGAGGACCTTCCGCTCCACCCCGTGGTCCCACCAGCCGCCCCCGCCGCCCCCGCCGAACTCCGAGGTGCGCAGCGGCCCCTCCTCCCGGACGCGGCGGAGCATCGCGCGGGCCATGCGCGGGTTGCGCCCGACGAGGTCCCCCCACCACGGGTGCTTCCGGAAGGCCCGCCGGCGGAACTCGAACAGGGGATACATCTCGAGCGGGATCCAGCAGGCCTCGTGGCCCCAGTACTCGAACAGCGGCGCGGCGGGGGATAGCAGCCCCTCGGCCAGGGGGGCCTCAAGTCCCGCGAGCCGGGAGAGGAGGACCAGCGCGTGGCTCCGCGCCCCCGCCACCGACACCGTGTCCAGTTGGAGGTACCCGAACCGCCGCACGACCTCGACCGCCGCTGCGCGCGCCCCCTCCCCCCGGCCCCGCGCCCGCGCCGGGAGCCCCGACCAGCGCGGCCCGAGGAGCCCCCCGCGCGCGAGCGCGAGCCGCCGCGCCCCCGCCAGGGAGATCGTGGTCACCCGCCCGTCCTACCCCGCGCGCCGCCCGCCGGCGCGAACTTCTTGCCCGCCCTCCCGGGCGCGCTAGGATGCCCCGCGCACGACCTCCGGTGGGGGTATAGCTCAGCTGGGAGAGCGCCTGGTTCGCAATCAGGAGGTCAAGGGTTCAAGTCCCTTTACCTCCACCACGACAAGCCCCGTCGCCGCAGACCCTTGCGGCGGCGGGGCTGGATCGTTCCGGGGCGGCGTGGCTGGTCCGTTGTGCGCACGGACGCGGAATCGGGTGTTCGAACGACCCGTTCCGACGCCTACACCACGCTCGCGAGTGTGCGTCACCGGCTTCCCAATTCCAGGATTCCGCCGGCGGCGGCGGGTGAACCGAGGGCCTGCCTCGGGAGCCGCAGGGTCTCCCGCGCGCCACCGCGGAGCACCGTCACCGGACAGGCGTCGCCCTTGGCAAAGGCCTCGTCCAGGAGGCGGACCAGTTCGGCGATCGAGCCGAACGCCGCGCGGTCGACCTCCACCAGGACGTCGCCGGCGTGGAACCCCGCCGCCGCAAGCGCCCTGCCGCCGTCCGCACTCACCACTCGCACCGCATCCAGGCGACCTGGGCGGAATGCGACCTGGTCCTCGCCGGGGATCGCGACGAGCATCTCCTCGAAGATCTCACCCTCGCGGGCCCTCCGCAGCACGTACCGCCCGGCAGGAAGGTGCCGGAGACGCGCAATGCCCTTCTCGTCCACAGCCACGGTCGCCACGGTGTCATCGACAAGCGGGAACCGGGCAGGCCAGGCATGAAGCGCCCCGTCTGCTGGAAGGGGATCCACGGTCACGGTGAGGGAAGAGAGCCCCGGGAGCGACATGCGAACTTCATTCTTCCCGGAGGCTAGGCTGACGACCCTCCGCTCGACCGTCGCTCCCCGAAGTGAGTCCTCGGGCGAGTGGACCTGGATCGAGATCTCGAAGTCGCCGGGCTGCAGGTCACCGAATGTCGCGGCGCCCCGGGCGTCGGGTTTCTTCGCCGTGGGGCCGAGGAACGGCCGGGGGCCCTCGGGAATGCCGGAGATGATCGGAAGGATGGCCACCTGCACGGACTCCTCGTGCCCGCTATCGACGATCCCATCGACGAACACGGTCAGCGAGGAAGGCGGCTCGAAACGCACGGAGACCTCGTCGTCCGGCCCCACAGGGATGAGCCGAGCACCGTATCCATCGGCCGTCACGGCGATCACCGACGCCCCCCCTCTGCGACCGAAGGGCAACTGCGGGAGCACCCAGAAACTCCCATCGGGCCGGCGAATTCCCGCCGATCCGTTCCACGAGAAGCCGGACAGTCCGATGTAGCCCGAAGAGACCTGGGCTCCATCGAGCGGCACACCACCCGGATCGAGGACATGGACGACTCGGTAATCGCCACGGCTGACCGGGGGCATTGCAAGGGTCATTTCGGACTCGCCGTCAGTGACCGTGACCGTCCCGCGCGCCGCAACTTCCCCCGGTCGCCGGCCGACGCCCACGAGGTAGTTCCCGGGGGCAAGATCCTTGAACGTCTGCTGAAAGCCTCCCGGCACGCGGTTGGGGAGGATTCCCGAGAGCCGGCTCCCGAGCAGCTCGGAGTCGTCCGGGGTCACGCCCTCGTCCAGACGGGACAGGTAGACCCGTGGGGCGGACCAGGGATCGTCGGCCGCAACGGTGCCGATGACCGTCAGGCTCCCCCGAGGCGGTGGGCGGAGGGTGAGCGTCACGGACGGCGTAGGGCGGTCGGGCGACACCACGACGCGCCGCGAGTCCGACCGTAGGCGCTCGACCGTTGCCGCGAGCGAGTAAGTGCCCGGGGAGAGCCGCACGCTCGGGTCACCGGGCCTCCATGGAAGGACGCTCGCAGCCCCCGCGGCGCCGTCCCACCTGACCACCTCGAGTTGCGCTGCTTCCACAGGCATCCCATCGGGCAGGAGGACGCTGACCCGGACCAGGACCGCGTTGGAGGGCGCGCTGCTTCGAAGGTCTCCCGGACTCCCGGATGTCGCGGGCGTGTTCCCAGCGACGCGAGTACTCGCGGACGTCGGTTCGGCCGGAGGTCTGGAGTCGGAGACGCTCGAAGCCATCCTCCCGCCCGCGATCAGCCCTCCAAGCACGGCTCCCACGGCGAGCCCTGTGAGCAAGAACACTGCGTTCGCTCTGGTCACTTGCGCTCGCTCCTCGCCATGCGGCGACCTGGACGGATTCTCACTCTACACCTGCCGCCAGCCGAACGAGCCCGCCCACCAGGACCGCCCCGGCGAGCGTCCATCCCATGCCGACCTTGAACCGCAGCATGGCGACGAGGGATGCGGCGGCGATGCCGAGCGCCAACGGGTCCACGGAACCCCAGTCCGGCACCGGAAGGCGGACCGGCCCCAGGTGGGACTCCCCGACGGAGTGGAACACGGTGTGGACGGCGAACCAGATGGAGAGGTTCAGGATCACGCCCACGACCGCGCCCGTGATTGCCGTGAGCGCCGAACCGAGAGCGCGGTTCCCGCGCAGGGCCTCTATGTAAGGGGCCCCGACGAAGATCCACAGGAAACACGGGACGTAGGTCACCCAGGTGACCACCAGGGACGCCAGGATGCCGGCCGTCAGCGGGTCGAAGGGCCCCGGGTTCCGGTAGGCCCCCATGAACCCGACGAACTGCACCACCGAGATGAGCGGCCCGGGGGTGGTCTCGGCCATGCCCAGCCCGTCGAGCATCTCCCCGGGGGCAAGCCATCCGTAGGTCCGCACGGCCTCCTGCGCGAGGTAGGAGAGGACGGCGTAGGCGCCGCCGAACGTGACGACGGCCGCCTTGCTGAAGAACCACCCCTCCTTCGTGAAGACGCTGGCTGTGCCCAGGGCGAACTGCAGCGCCAGCACCGGGATGAACCAGAGTGCCAGCCACACCGCGACGGTCCGGATGGTCCGCGCGGTCGATGGCCGGATGTGCTCCAGGGCGCCGCTCTCGATGAGCGCATCGACCACCGCCTCGCGGTCGGCTGTGGCGGACCGATCCGCGGGCAGCGGGAACGCCGAGGGCCGCAGGCGACCGCCCACGAGCCCGACAAGTCCGGCCCCGGCTATGACGAGGGGGAACGGCACGTCGAGGAAGAAGATGGAGACGAACGAGGCCCCGGCCAGGAACCAGAGCGCCCTCGATCGGAGGGACCGCCGCCCGATGCGCACCACCGCCTCCACCACGACGGCAAGCACCGCCGGCTTGAGTCCGTAGAAGAGCGCCTCCACCCACCGGAGGTCGTGGTAGCGCGCGTACAGGACGCTCAGGGCGAGCAGGGAGAGGAAGCCCGGGAGGACGAACAGCGTCCCGGCCAGGAGGCCGCCCCGGACGCGGTGCAGGAGCCACCCGACGTAGGTCGCGAGTTGCTGCGCCTCGGGGCCGGGGAGCAGCATGCAGTAGTTGAGCGCATGGAGGAACCGTCCCTCGCTGATCCACCGCTTCTCCTCGACGAGGATCCGATGCATCACCCCGATCTGGCCCGCGGGACCGCCGAAGCTGAGGAGCCCGACGCGCGTCCACACCCGGAAGGCCTCCGAGAACGAGACGGTTGGAGCCGGCCTCGACACCCGCAGAGGCGAGGGCGGAGCGGTCGCCTCCGCCTCCTCCCGGACCGATCCCGCCTCCGGGCCCTCCGTCACCGCGACTTCCGGGAAAGTGCGGCGTGGAGCGCCTCGAAAACGGCGGTCGCCCTTGCGATGCGGCCTTCGTCGAATCGCTCCTGCAGCGCGATGCCCGCCACGATCCGCTCGACTCCCGGGGTCTCGGGCCGGCCGAACCTCGAGTCGTGGAGGTCGATATCGTGGACGATCTGGCCCAGGGCGCGAAGGCCGGGGTCGGACAGACCGAACCGGTCTAGGAGCACCTCGAACGTGCACCGGTCGCCTTCGTGGGTGAACTCCGCCTCGAACATGTCGAACCGGAGCTCTCCGCGCTTGGGCTGATAGCCGCGGGCCGGCACGAACCGGAACCGGGCCCTCGGGTCGATGAAGCGCCGGATGAGCCACGCGCTCGCCATGCGGTCGATGTGCACGCCAGTCCGGGTCACCCAGGTCGCGGCCCGCGGCCGGGACCGGGGTCCCCGCGCCGCAGGTTCCGCCGGGTCCGGGGAGGCGAGGCGCGCCTTCAGCCGGTCCACCGAGCGACGCGCCTCCGCAGCGGCCGGGGCCTCGAAGAAGTCGACCGCGGCGATCTCCGCGATGCGGCGTTCCAGCCTGGCACACTCCGCCGTCAGCTTCGTCCGCTCCGCCTCGATCCCCTTCGCCGAACGAGGCGCGCCGCGCAGGAGAGCCTCCGCATCCACCGAAACCTCCCGGTAGTCGGAGTCCCTAGCCTCGCAGAACAGCCGCCGCACCTCGGCGTCGTTGACCCCCTGGAGGAAGCTCACCTCGCAGACCGTGGCCTCGCCGCCGCCCGCCGTGACCTCGCGGAGGACCCACTCGAAGGCCTCGCGGGACTCCTCGGAGCGCGGGAGGACGTAGACGGTGTTCTTGACGGGCACCGCGCCGACCCTCCGCAGGTGGCGGGCGACCTTCACCCGCAGGTAGTGCGGCCGAGGGGGGATCTGGTGGACGAGCAACAGCCAGCGAGGCTCTTTCTTCGGTGCCATGCGGGACCTCCGTGCCGGGCCGAGATGATAGATTCAGTTGCGTGGTCCTGCAAACCATCCGTAGTACAACTGCGATATGAAATGGGTGACGCGCGCGCGGCCGAAGGTAGACCGGGTGGCCTGTCCCCGGCTTGTCCGGAGGTTCATCGACTCGAAGGCCGAGTTCCTCTTCGTGCCCGCGGACGAGGTGCTCGCCGCCGCGGAGCGGGAGTTCCCGGTCTACGACGCGCTCTACGCCTGGTGCGGAGGCTCGGCGACGGAGGCCACGGGATCCTGACCGCGAATTCAGGAGGTGTTCAGGCAGGTCCCGGACCGGGAGTGCGTATCAATGGAACGACGGACGTCGGGCCGCCGCCCGTGGACGGGTCCCGGGCGTAGGCGCCGACCGTGAGAGGAGGTGCCGCGTGCGTACCTGGGTCCTGGCGCTGCTGGGCGTCGGCGTGCTCGCGACGGGGATCGCCCTGGCGAGGCCGGGCGAGGAGGAGGAGACCACGGCGCTCCTGAAGGAACTCCCGAAGGCCAAGCACACCCTCTCGGACGGCATCCGCCAGGCGGCGGCGAAGGCCCCTGCGGTCGCCATCTCGGCCAAGTTCGAGCTGGACGACAACAAGAAGCTGAGCCTGTCGGTCTACACGGCAGGCAAAGGCCTCGGCGGGGATGCCGAGGAGAACGTCCTCCAGGAAGTCGTCGGAAGCCCCGAGGTTGAGAAGTGGACGACGGAGACCGAGGTGTTCAAGGACGTCGAGCACGTGGCGCGGTCCGCGCAGCAGCTCACCCTGATGGCGCTCGCGCCCTCCTCCCTCCTCGACGTCATCGCGAAGGCGGAGAAGGACCACCCGGGCACCGTCTTCTCCGTGAAGCCGAAACTCGAGGGCCGCAAGGCCCGTTTCGAGGTGATCGTCGCCGCGGGAGGGAAGGCCCAGGAGTACGAGTACGACCTCCTCACGGGGAACGCGATCCCCGCGGAGCCCGCGAAGGGCGAGAAGAAGTAGCCACAGGGAGGGGACCATGGACGCCGAAGGCTGGACCAGACGCGACGCCCTGGGGAAGGCCACCTTCGCCGCCGCCGCGGGAGCAGGGCTTGCCTGGCTCACGGCGGTCCGGACTGCGCGGGCCGAGGAACCGAAGGAGGGTGGCGCCGCTCCCCTCCCTGCCGGGGGCTCCCCGCAGTCGGCTCTCGCCACCGGTAGCCTCGTTCCCCTCCTGTACGAGGCGCTCCCGGGCTTCCTCTCGAAGGAGCAGCTCGCCCTGCACCACCAGAAGCACTACGGCGGAGCCCTGAAGGCGCTCACGGCCATCGAGGGGCGCGCCTACGGAGCGGAGGGGGTGACCGACCCCGCCGCACGACGGGAACTCGGCAAGGCGCAGTCCGAGAAGGCCAACTCCGTCGTCCTGCACGAGCTGTACTTCGCGGGCATGGCGGCCAAGCCTCCCGAGCCGGGCGAGGACCTGCGGACCGCTCTGGCGAAGAGGTTCGGCACCCTCGACCGCTGGCGCGCGGACATGGAGGCCTGTGCCCTCGCGGCGAACGGGTGGGCGGCGCTCGCCTTCCACCCCGTGAACGGTCGCCTCTACCACGTCGTCTCCGACTCCCACGACGTGGGGCCGCTCTGGCTGGCCCGTCCGCTCGTCCTCATCGACATGTACGAGCATGCCTACTACGTGGACTACAAGAACGACAAGGCCGCGTACGTCAAGGGCTGGTTCGACCGCATCGACTGGGCCGAAGCGGACCGGCGTTGGCGCGCCGCGCGGTAGTCTTCCACTTCGCGATGAGGGTGGAGTTCCGTTGTGCGCATTGTGCGCAGAGGGCCTGAAAGGGGCTCAAACGGGGGTAAGCGGGGGACTCGGCGGCCCGGGGGCCTCCGAGCGGAGCGGGAAGCTGGACAACAGCTTGCGACTCCAGCACAATCCCGGGGCCGCCGAAAGCCACCCCCGTAGAAGGATTCGCAATCAGGAGGTCAAGGG
>CAZKTF010000104.1:0-11950 GCA_964555565.1 uncultured Planctomycetota bacterium
GAACATCGCCGAGCCGGTGCGGGTGTTCCGCTATCGGCCCGACGCGGCAGCGCCACGCGTCTCGAGCCAGACGTCCAGGGGGACCCCCGGGAACTCCACGGTGAGGAGGAACGCCTCCCTGAGGAAGCCCAGCCTCCGCTCCTCGCCCCGGCGGTCCCCCTGGAGGGGCACGACGGTGAACCCGTACCCCTCGCCCCGCGCGAGCGAGCCCGCCGCCGCCGCGTAGCCGCGCTCGTCCCCCTCGAGCGGCGCCGCCGCCCCGCCGGGGAGCGCGAAGAGGATCGCGACCCGCGCCGCGAGCGCGAGGAGGAACACGGCCGCCGCGCCCCGCCCCCCCTCCATCCGACAGTCCTCCCCGGGTCCCGAGGGCGGCTATGATAGGGGCGCGCGTGCGCCCCCTCCCCCCTCCGATCGGCGTCCTCGTCCTGCTGCTGGCCCTCGCGGCGGCCCCTCCGTCCGCCCCGCCGGTCCTGGCCCTCGAGGGCGTCGCCGCGGACGACGACCCGGACAAGGAGTACTTCCGCCGCGAGATCGTCATCTTCGAGACCTTCGATCGGCGGCTGGACGCGGGGAAGGCGCTGACGCTGAAGTTCCGGCTCCACCGCGGCTACCGGGGCCCCATCCTCGTCGTGGTCTACCCCGACGGCGCCTCCGAGTACCTCCCGGCCACCCCGGCACTCGGGGTCGAGGTGCGCAACGGGGAGAACTCCTACGAGGTGTCCTTCCGGACCGACCCCGGGGGCGGGGTGCACCGGGTCGCGCTGATCGTGGACACCGACTCCGGCGAGGTGACCGGCGCGCGGTTCCTGGTCCGGGGCCCGACGCGCGAGGGGAAGGCGATCGACCGCGACGTGGAGATGCCCCCCGAGGACACCGTCTACCGCCGGATCCGCCCCGACGAGGACCCGCTGCGGCTGGAGCGCATCCTCTTCCACCGCATGAACGGCTTCCGCAGGAAGTCCGGGGCGAAGCCTCTCCCCTGGCACGAGGGGGTCGCGAAGTGCGCCCGCGAGCACATGCCCGTGGTGGCGCAGATCTACGAGGACACCTACGACCCGAAGAAGGGGCACGGCGAGTCGCTCCACCGGCGGCCCGGGGGCCCCACCATCGCGGACCGCGTGCGCCTGAACCTCGGCTGGACCGTCGTGGTGGCGAAGTTCGCCCAGACGGACCCCGTCACCGGGCGCGGGACGCCCAACTACGTGAGCGAGATCCTGACCGGCGCCACGACCTCCCTCGACCAGAAGTTCGAGCAGTCCCTGCTCCGGCTGAGCGACTTCCGCAAGCCCATGATGGACCCCTTCCCGACCCACGCGGCGGGCGCCTGCGTGTTCCGGACCTACCTCCGCAGCGGCGCCAACCCGCCGAAGGAGCCCGCCGCGGGCGGGGCCGCGGGCGGCGCGGTGCCGGCCGTGAGCGGGGGGGGCGGCGCCGCGGAAGCGGTGGGGAGGAACCCCGGCCCCGCCCCGGGGCAGCCGCCGCAGGTCCTGGCGGCGCTGGTCTTCGTCCAGGTGAACGACCCGGAGGCGGCCGACTCCGACCGCAAGGTGAAGGACTCCGTGATGGGCGAGCTGGCCCAGGCGGGCGACGACCCGGAACGGCGGGCGCGGGCGCTCCGCCGCCTGGGGCAGTACGCCTACGCGGAGGGGCTCCCCCCCCTCCGGCGGGCCGCCCGCGACGCGCGGCCGAAGGTCGCGGCCGCGGGGCTCGACGGCCTCTGGCTGGCGGCGCCGGCGGAGGCGCGCACGGAGACGACGGCGCTCGAGGTCCGCGTCCTCCGCGCCTTCGAGAAGGAGGACTTCGCCGCCGTGGCTCCCGTGCTCGACGCGCTCGGCGGCGTCCGCTACGACGCGGAGACGCGGCAGAGGGCCGTGGACACGGTCCGCAAGATCCGTGCCCTCGCCCGCGAGCGCGTGAACGCGGCGTCGAGGGCCTCCGCCGAGAAGCGCTGGGCCGAGGCGAAGGCGGGCTACGAGGCGGCGGTCCGCTCCTTCCGGGGGTTCCCCGAGGCGGAGGAGGCGGCCGACGGGCTCCAGGTCCTCCTCGCGGACCCCGCGGCGAAGGACTCCCTCAAGTAGTGCACGGAGGCAAGCGAGCGCCGTTCGAGTTGGGAGTGTGTCCCGCCGTCCCCCCGGCGTGTACGCTTCCCGCAGGCGCTGGGCCCCAGGCTTGCGAGGACCGCGATGCCCCCCGTGACCGTCGCGCGCTCCGAGGACGTACCCGAGGGCGCCGGGCGCCAGTTCACCGTCGGCGGGAGGGCGGTGGCGGTCTTCCGCGTCGGCGGGCGGCTCCACGCCATGGACGGGACCTGCGCGCACCGCGGGGGCCCCCTCGGCGAGGGGATGCTCCAGGGGAGCGTGGTGACCTGCCCCTGGCACGGGTGGCGCTACGAGGTGGACACGGGGAAGTGCCTCGTCGATCCGGGGAAGGCCCGGGCCCGCTTCCCGGTGCGCGAGGAAGGGGGCGCGATCGTGGTAGAGGCGTGAGGGAGATCGTCCCCGCCCCCATCGGACGCTACCTCGAGCGGATCCTCCCGCCGCGGGGGGCGGTCCTGGCCGCCATGGAGCGGGAGGCCGAGCGCCGCCGCATCCCCATCGTGGGTCCCCACGTGGGCCGGCTGCTGGCGGTGCTGGCCGCCGGCTCCCGCGCGCGGCGCGTGTTCGAGATGGGGTCCGCCATCGGGTACTCGACGCTCTGGCTCGCCATGGGCGCCCACCCCCGGGCGCGCGTCCACTTCACGGAGACGAACCCGGCCCGCGCCGAGGAGGCCCGCGTCTACCTGGACCGGGCCGGCTTTTCCGCGCGGGTCCGGTTCCACGTCATGGACGCCTTCGACGCGCTGGCCATCGTGCCGGGGGAGTTCGACCTCGTGTTCAACGACCTGGACAAGCACCTCTACCCGCGCGCGCTGGAGGCGGCGTTGAGGCGCCTCCGGATCGGCGGGCTCTACGTGGCGGACAACTGCCTCTGGTCCGGGCTGGTCGCGGACGGCCGCACCCGCGACGTCGCGACGCGCTCCATCCGCGAGCACAACCGGCGCGCCATGGAGGACCCGCGCCTCCTCGGGACGATCCTCCCCATCCGCGACGGCGTGTTCGTCGGCACCCGCATCGCGTAGTAGGGGCGACCCTTGGGTCGCCCGCCGTTCACTGGTCCGGCCTTCGCCGACGGCGGGCGGGGGGACCCCGGGGACTTCGAGGCGTGCCGGTGGCACGCCGAGCCCGGGGAGCCCCGCCCCTACCGCCCGAATACACACGGCGGGCGGGGCAAGCCCCGCCCCTACAGCACGCGCTTGATGATGTGGTACCCGAAGGGGCTCTTCACCGGGTCGAAGTCCGCCATGCCCACCCCCCCGACCTCCAGCCGGAAGCCCAGGTCGCCGAAGGCGGGGACCATCCCGTCGCGGCGGAACTCGCCCTCGCCGTTGGAGACGCCCCGGTTCGCGAGCCCGTAGGGGCCTCCCGGGGGCGGGTCCTCGCTGAACTCGCGCTTGAGCGCGGCCCAGTCCTCCCCCTTCTTCAGGCGCTCCAGGACCTCGGAGGCGACCTTCTTCGCCTCGGGCTCGGGGCGGCGGAACCCCGCGGTGCGCTGGTCCCTCCCCCGCACGCCGACGAGGATGTGGTCCACGGTGATGCGGTCCGGCTCCTTCGCGGAGAGGGGACGCAAGGGGGGGAACTCCTTCTTCGCGGGGACGGAAGGTTCGGCGGAGCAGGCGGCCAGGCCCGACGCCAGCGAGGCCGCGAGGGCGAAGCCGAGGGCCGCCCGCCGGGCCGGGAGCGCGTCGCGGGTCTCCATCCCCGGAGGATAGCGGGGCGCGCGGCGGTGCGCGCGAAGTAGCCGGGCGCGGCGCCGATCGGTACCTTCGGCCCCGTGCACCCGCACGTCCTCCTCGTCCACTACGCCGAGCTCGCCCTGAAGGGGGGGAACCGCCCCTGGTTCGAGGAGCGGCTCCGCGCGAACCTCCTCGACGCCCTGAAGCCGCTCGGGGTGACGGCGGTGCGGCGGGAGCGCGGGCGGATCGTGGCGGACCTCCCCGCCGACGCGCCCGGGGGGCTGGAGGAGGCGCTGGCGCGCCTGGGGAGCATGCCGGGCGTGGCCTGGTACGCCGCGGCCCGGCAGGTGGAGCCGGCCATCGAGGCGATCGAGGCCGAGGCCGTCTCGCGGGCGAGGGGCGGGGGCGGGGGCGGGACCTTCCGCGTGGACGCCCGTCGCGCCGACAAGCGGTTCCCCCTCACCTCGATGGAGGTGAACCGCCGCGTGGGCGCCGCGATCCAGGCGGCCACGGGGAGGCCCGTGGACCTCGACGCCCCCGGGGACACCTACGGGATCGAGATCGCCGCGAAGGGGGCCTTCGTCTGGCACGAGCGGCGGGAGGGCGTGGGCGGGCTCCCCGTCGGGACCTCCGGGAAGGTCGTCGCGCTCATCTCGGGGGGCCTCGATTCCCCGGTGGCCTCCTGGAGGATGATGCGGCGGGGCTGCCGCGTCCTCGGGGTCCACTTCCTCAACCGCGCCGCCGGGGGCGAGGGGGTGGAGGAGAAGCTCGACCTCCTCGGGGCGGTGCTGGCCCGGACCCAGGGCGCGTTCACCCTCCGCATCGTCCCCTTCGAGCCCCTCCAGCGGGCCATCGTGGCGGCCGTCCCCGCGGACCACCGGATGGTCGTGTACCGCCGCACCATGCTCCGGCTGGCGGACCGGGTGCGGGCCCGGGAGGGGGCGAAGGCCCTCGTCACCGGGGACTCCGTCGGGCAGGTGGCCTCCCAGACGCTCGAGAACCTGGCCGTCGCCTACGCCGCGGTCCCGGGGCTGGTCCTGGCCCCCCTCTGCGGCGAGGAGAAGACCGCCATCGTGGACGAGGCCCGGCGCATCGGGACCTACGAGGCCTCCATCCTCCCCTACCCCGACTGCTGCTCCTTCCTCATCGACCCGCACCCCGAGACCCGGGCCCGCCGCGAGGCCGTCGAGGAGATGGAGCGCGGCGTGGAGTGGGGCGACCTGCCGGAGCGCGCGATCCAGGAGTCGGGGGTCCGGAAGTACGCCGCGTGGTGACCCCCTCGCGGGTCGTGTAACCTTCGTTGCGTCCATGAGTTAGATGCTCGAAGGGTCCTCCGGGAGGTCGGGCGTGCATCACCTGATTGACAATGTGACCTCTACAGGTCACAATGCCGCCATGCTCGCCGTCGGCCTCCGGGATCTCAAGGCGAAGCTCGCCGAGTACGTCCGCCTCGCGCGGCAGGGCGAGGTCGTCCTCGTCACCGAGAGAGGCCGCGTCGTGGCGGAGCTCCGGCCCCCCCTCTCGACGACGGGCCTCCCGCCGGACCTGGCGGGACTCCGCCCCCTCCTCGAGCGCGGGGTCCTCACCCTCGGCGGCCCCAACGACCCCTCGCTTTACCCCCCGTCCCCCGTCCGCTGCCCGCCCGGCACCGCGGCGGGCCTCCTGGACGCGGAGCGGGGCGAACGGTGACGCTCTACGCCGAGAGCAGCGCGGTCCTGCGGTGGATCCTTGGGGAGGAGGGCGGGGACGAGGTACGCCTGCGCCTATCGGAGGCGGGCCGCGTCGCGACCTCGATCCTCACCCTCGTGGAGTGCGACCGCGCCGCGGCCCGGGGAGCCGCGCTCGGCCGCTTCACCGCGGCGGAGGAGCTCGACGTGCGGAGGCTCCTCGCGGTGGCGTCCTCGCGCTGGCAGGTCATGGAGGTGACGGAGGACGTCGCCGCCCGCGCCCGGGCGCCCTTCCCCCGCGAGCCCGTCGGGACGCTGGACGCCCTCCACCTCGCCACGATGCTCGTCTTCCGCGAGGCGCTGCCCGACCTCCGCGTGCTCACCTGCGACGAGCGCCTGCGCACGAACGCGGGGCTGCTCGGGCTCCAGACTGCCTGAGGGGGTTCAGGCCCCCTTCGCCCGGCCCACGATCGCCTCCACGACCCGGTCCACGGGCAGCGTGAAGAGGCGCTCGGGGGGGATGGGGTCGAGCAGCGCGTCGGTCCAGGGGACGTCCGCCTCGGTCACCCCGTTGACGATCTCCTCGAGGCCGCGGACCCCGAGCACCGCGACCTTCTCCGCGACGGGCATGGCCGCCCGGAACCGCAGGTGGAGCAGCGCGAGCGCGGTCGCGTGCAGGCGCGCGTCCAGGATCGGGACGATGGCGAGGAGCCGCCCGTCCTTGGCGCCCACGCCCACGAAGAGCCGCCGGTGGCCCACCACGCCGCGCTTGGTCCCCTTGAGCGGCGCCCCGCCCTCGGCGCGGCTCGGGAGGGACGCCGCCACGCCGCCCCGCGCCTCCACGAGAAGCCGCGCCCCCTCCCCCGGGGTCCCGTCCTCGTCGAGCCCCTCCACCCGGTAGCGCGTCCAGCCCTCCACGGCCTCCACGGCGGGGCCCAGCGCCCGGAGCGCCGCCGCCGCGCTCTCCGGCACCGCGTCGAGGTGGACCCGGGCCGCCTCCAGCGCGTCGAACAGCGGCCCCGCGGGCCGCTCGGCGGCGCGACTCGTCCCGACGGTCACGATCTTGGCCTGGTGGCGGATCGCGTCCACGGGGCGCTCGAGCTCGCGGATCACCTCCGTGAGGGACGCCACGGTCGCCCCCCACATCCCGTCGGCCGTCATGGCCCCCGCGCCCCCGTCCCCGAGCGCCGCCGGGGGGATCCCCGTCGCCGCGCCCTGGAGAAGGAGCGCGACCTCGGCGGCCGCCCCGGGTCCGAGCGCGCTGTCGAAGCGCCGCGCGCGCATCCGCCCCGCGGTCTCCCGCGCCGCCTCCTCCAGGGCCGAGGGCCCCCCGCGCCCCCCGCCCCCGCCGGTCATCGCGGCCGTGACCGCGGCCCGGATCCGCCCGAAGAACCGCGCCCCCTCGTCGATGGCGCGGGCCGCGTGGTACGCGAAGAGGTGCCCCGCGCAGGCGTGGGCCAGCATCGCCAGGCGCGGGGACGCCGGGGGGAGCCCCACGACCGCCGCCGCGTAGGGGTCGTAGCGGGCGTCCCCGCGGTCGGCGAAGACGATGGGCAGCCCGCGGTGCGCCTGGAAGATCGCCACGTCCTTCGCGAGGTCCCCCTGCACCCCGGGCGGGTTCCCCGCGGCCAGGACCAGGAGGAGGGCCTCGGAGGAGAGGTCGATGTGCTTCTTGTCCTCGACCGTGTCGGCGGCGATCGACTTGTAGCAGAGTTCCGAGCACTTGATCCGGACCTCCTCGGCGGCGATCCGGTTGGGCCCGCTCCCCACGACGGACCAGTGCCTCCGCGTGGGGGCGTGGGCCGCGGCCACCTCGGCGATCCGGGGACCGAGGGCGAGGACCTCCCGGAGCAGGTCCGGGAGCGTGCGCAGGTCCCGGGCCCGCGCCGCGGACTCCGCCTCGCCCAGCGTCCCGAGCACGCGGGCCAACCCGAGGGAGAGGACCGCCCCCGCGGCCACCTGGGAGTAGAAGGCCTTGGTGGAGGCGACGCTCATCTCCACGTCGCGGCCGTCGGAGGTGTGGAAGACCCCGTCCGCGCGCCGCGTGATGTCGCTGTTGCGCCGGTTCACCACGGCGATGACGGCCGCCCCCCTGCGGCGCGCGAGGTCCACGGCGCGGTTGGTGTCCGCGGTGGACCCGGACTGGGTCACCGCCACGAGCAGCGTGTCCGACATGTCCTCGCGGAGCCCGAACCCGGAGAGCTCGGTCGCCCGGGCGGCCTCCACGGCGATCGGGGCGCCGGCCAGGTCCTCCCGGAGGATGGCGGCGACCGCCGCGGCGGCCACGGCCGCGGTCCCCTGCCCGACGCAGGCGATCCTCCGGATCCGGCCCTCGCGCAGGCGCTTCTCCAGCGCCTCGGGGAGGATCTCGCGCCCGAGGTTCATCCGGAGCCGGCGGCCCCCCGGCCCCTCCAGGGCGAACTTCCCGCGGAGCGTCTTCGCCACCGAGAGCGGGGCCTGCTCGATCTCCTTGCGGAAGTAGTGGGGGAACGCCCCGCGGTCCACGTCCCTCGTGGTGATCTCGGCCGTGCGGACCGTCGCGGCCGCGTCCAGGGGCTCCCCGTCGAACCCGATCAGCTCGGGCGGGCCCGCCCCCGCCTCCGCGTCGAGCACCGCGATGGTCCCGCACGTGGCCCGGTCCCCCGCCACCCGCTCCCGCTCCCCCTCGAGCACCGCGTGGCGCGAGGTCTCGTGCACGAGGCCGTAGACCTCCGAGCCCACGATGAAGCCGTCCGGGGCGAGCCCCACGTGGAGCGCCTGGCCGCTCCCGCGCAGCGAGAGGTAGACCCGGCCCGGCTCCAGGTCGCAGACCATGGCCACGGCGGCCGATCCCTCGAGCGACGCCACGGCGCGCCGGAAGGCCTCGCGGAGCGGGAGGCCCGCGCGCAGCCCGCGGTCCACCTCCAGGGCGATGACCTTCGTGTCGGTCGTGACCCGCGGCGCCCCGCGCCGCCCGGTCTCCTCCGCGTAGGCCGCGTGGAGGTCCAGGTGGTTGTCCACGTCCCCGTTGAGCGCGACGAAGACCCGCCCGCGCGCGCGCCCGTAGGCCGGGTGCGGCCTGTCCCCGGGGGGGAGGGACTCCTGCTCGGCCCCGCCGCCGACGGGGACCGTGGCGTTGTCCACGGGGTGGGCGTTGGCCTCGTGGATGATCCCGTTGCTCGCCCAGCGCGTGTGGCCGAGGACGACGACGCGCGCCTCGGGCGCCGCGAGCGCGGCGTGCAGGAGCCGGTCCCCGCGGATCCGCTCCCGGAGCGCGGCGACGTTGTCGCCGAGGCGCCCCACCTCGGCCGCCACCTTGCGCACGAAGCCCACGGCCAGGGGCTTCGCCGGGTCGCCGGTCTCCGCGACCGTGACCGCCCCGTCGAGGAGCTCCCGGGACGCGGCGCGGGCCCGGAGGTCCTCCCCGAGGCCCTCCCGCGCCGCCGCGCGGGCGAAGGCCTCGTAGCGGTCCCCCGACGGGAAGGAGACGAGCACCAGGAGCCCGGCGGAGTCGCGCCCGCGGACCTCGATCCGGTCGATCGCGTCGAGGGTGGAGTCGATCTTCCGCATCTCGCGGAGCAGCCGCGGGGAGGCCCCGGGCCCCGCCAGGTCCCGTGACCGGGCGAGTCCCCCCAGGAACTCGCGCTCCAGGCACCAGGCCGCGTCGCGCAGCACGAGGAGCCGCGCCGCCACGGCCTCCTGCGCGGCGCTCGGCAGCCGCGCCGCGGCCTCCTCCAGCGCCGCCTCCTCCGCGTCGCAGAACCGCCGCACCCGCTCCCCGACCTCGGCGGCGGCGCGCTCCACGGCCTCGAGGTCCTTCCCGAGCCCGAGCGTCCCGGGACGCCGGAGTTCCCGGGCGGCCGCGAGGAGGGCCTCCGCGGCCCCGGGCCCGCCCGCGTAGGCCTCCAGCCCCTCGCCGGCGGGGCCGAGGGAGGAGACCCCCGCGGCGAGGACCGCCTCCCCCGCCCGCCGGAGGTCCGCCGGGACCGGGGGCCGGAACGGCTCCGGCCGGGCCACCTCCACGATCCCGGCGAGACCGCAGCGGAGCACCGCCCGCCGCAGCGGGAAGAGGACGAGGGTCCCCGGCGGGACCCGCGAGGGGTCCGCGCCGAGGGCCACGCCGGGGACGCGCCGGAGCGCGAGGGCGGCGAGGAGGGCGGCGGCCGCGGCGAGGGCGAGGGGGAGCATGGAGTGCGCCCTACTTCTTCGTCTCCAGCTTCAGGTCCTTGACCCGCGCGGCGCCCCCCGCGCCGAGGCGCAGCGCCGGGGGACCCACCGCGTCGTCGAGGTCGAGGGTGCTGTGCCTGCGCCCCCCCACGGTCACCGTGGCATCGAGGAGGTCCACCACGAGGCTCACGTCGGTCCACTCCCCCGTCGCGAACAGGTCGTCGGCGAGGGGGATGCCGGTCGCCCGCGTCGCGCCGCGCTGGGCGCGCGGCACGAGGCTCAGGCCCCGGGCGCCGCGGGCCACGCGGAAGCTGAGCGTGTAGGACTGCACCTGCGCGCCCTCCGCCGCGAGCGCCGCGGGGGTCGTCCCGGCGTTCTCCGCCTTCCAGGCCCCCCCTCCCTCCTCCTGGGTGAACACCCCGTCGGGCTCCGGCTTCCAGGCGCGGACCCCCTCGTCCGCCTTCTTCCCCTTCCCGGCAGCGGGGCCCGGTGCGGGCGGAGACCCCGCCCCGCCGCCGAGGTCCTTCAGGCGGATGTCGCGCAGGCGGAACTTCTTCCCCTGCGCCAGGATGAACGCGATGGGCGTGGGGTCGAACTTCCCGGCGATCTCCTCGAAGATCTTCTTCCCGTTCAGGGTGACCCGGAACCGCCCGTCCGCCACCCGGACCTCGACGTCGCTCACGTCCTGCGGGTCGAGGTAGTCGGTGAGGTCCACCTGCTTGCTCGCGAGGATCGAGATGTTCCCGCCCGCCCCGGGGACCTCGACGGCCCGCAGGATGAGCCCCGTGGTGCCCCAGAGGACGCGGAACCGGAGCTCGTAGGCGGCCCACCGGCCTCCGCGCCAGGAGAGGAGGGCCGCCTCCTTCGTCCGCACCTCGCCGCACAGCAGGCCGTCCTTCACCTCGAAGCAGGAGGCGGCGTCGCCGTGGGCGGCCCACTGGCCGAGCCAGGCCCCGTCGAACAGCAGCGAGAACCCCTCCTCGGCGACCGGGGCGTCGTTGCGGTAGCGCCGGAGGATCCGGATCTGGCAGAACCCGCCCGTGGCCCCCGAGGGCGCCTCGAAGCCCGGCCTGAGGCGCACCCCCGCCGGGACGGGGGCGCTGGCCAGCTCCTCGTCCCCGGCGAACAGGGTGGCCTTGCCCCCCGCCACCGCGAGCCGGAGGTCGTTCCACTTCTCCTTCGTGGTCGCGGCCGGGGGGAGGTCGAGCGCGACCGGGTCCGCGGGGGGCGGGGGGACCACGAGGACCTTCACGCGGTTGGTGAACTTCTTCGCGCGGAAGGTCATCTCGAACTCGTGCCAGGCGTGCTCCCGGTAGACCATGCGCGGCGGCGGCTTCCCCGTCTGTCCCCGCACCTGGACCGAGGCCTCCTCCGCGGCCCAGACGAAGGACTTGGCCGGCCCCTGGAGATCCCACTGCACCAGCTCCGGCCGGGCGAGCGCGTTCACGTTGAGGACGTTGGGGTCCTCGGCCTCCTCGGCCCCCGCCCGGGGCGCGCCCGCCAGCGCCGCCGTCCCGGCCATCAGCCACGCCGCCGCCGCGCGTCCCCTCATCGCTTCGCCTCCCGGCGCGCCGGGCGGGTCGCCGGGCACGCCTCGCCCTTCCTCTCCGCCCAGCGGGCCCGGAAGTGGCGCACCAGCTCGAGCGCCGCGTCCGCGTCGGTGAAGGGCGGGACGACGTAGGCCCCGGGCGCGCCGCAGGACAGCGCCACGTCCAGGACCTCCTTCGCGATCGCGATCCCCTCCTCCCGCGCCTCCTCCTTGTCCGTCCGGGACCGCATCCGCTCCAGGACCATGTCCGGGACCGTGACGCCGGGCACCTCGTTGGCGAGGAACTCCGCGTTGCGCAGCGAGCGGAGCGGCATGACGCCCACGAGGACCGGGATCCCGAGCGGGGCGACGGCCTCGTACATCGCCCGGACCTTGTCCGGGTCGAAGACGATCTGGGAGAGGGCGAAGTGGGCCCCGGCCTCGATCTTCTCCCCGAGGCGGCGCACCTGCGTGTCCAGCCTCTTCACGTTCGGGTTGAAGGCCACCCCCACCGTGAACCCCGCGGGACGCCCGATCGGGGCCCCCGTGGGGAGCTCCCCGCGGTTCAGGGCCGCGAGGACCCCCACGAGGCCGATGGAGTTCACGTCGAAGACGCTCTTCGCCCCCATCGTGTCGCCGCTCCCCGCCGGGTCACCCGTGATGGCGAGGACGTTGCGGATCCCCAGGGCCGAGGCGCCCATGAGGTCGGACTGGAGGCCGATGAGGTTGCGGTCCCGGCAGGTGAAGTGGACGAGGGGCTCCATGCCGGCCTCGTGCTTCACGAGGTAGGCCATGGCCACGTTGCCCATGCGGACCGTGGCGAGCGGGTTCTCCGCC